>JBBIIA010000113.1:0-14345 GCA_037446775.1 Deltaproteobacteria bacterium | reverse complement strand
CCTAGCCCCTAGCCCCCGCCCTGGCCCGAATCGTGCTTCCCTTCCCGCCAGGGGGGCTTTCACCCGGGACCAGGAGGCGGCGATGAAACTAAAGCAGATCTCGATCTTCCTCGAAAACGCCCCGGGGCGCCTCCACGAGGCGACCCAGGCCCTGGGGGACGCGGGCATCAACTTACGGGCCCTCAACCTGGCCGAGACCGCCGACTTCGGCGTGCTGCGGCTCTTGGTGAGCGACGTGGCGACCGCCCGGCGGCTGATGATGGAGCGCCACATCCCGGCCCGGGTGGACGAGGTGGTCGCGGTGGAGATCGCCGATCGGCCGGGGGAGCTCGCCCGGCTCCTCAAGCCCCTTCTGCAAGCCCACGTCAGCGTGGCGTACATGTACGCCTTCACGGGCTTCTCCTCGGGGCAGGCGATCATGATCTTCCGGTTCAACGACAACGACGCGGCCATTGCGGTGCTCGAGGAGGTCGGCGCCCGGCTCCTCGACGCGGCCGCCTTTGGCATGCTGGAGGGCGCGGGCTGAGCGCCCGGCGCGGGAGGAGAGACCCATGAGCGACCAGGGATATCGCGCCGAGACCTTTGCGGTGATCGGGGCCGGACCGGTGGGGTGCATCGTCGCCGCCGGACTCGCCCGGGCGGGCTACCCCGTCACCTTGTGCGACGTGGTGCCGGAGCTCGTCCGGCCCGCCGCAGAGACGGGAATTTTCATCGAAGGGGCGGAGAATTTTCACCAGAAGGTGGCCCGGGCCGTCACCCGGGTGGACGACCTCGCCCAGGACCCCCCGGACGTGATCCTGATCACCGTCAAGGCCACCGCGTTGCCGCTCTTGGCATCGGCCATCCACGCTTTCCACCGGCCGGAGATGGCGGTGGTGAGCTGGCAAAACGGCATCGACACCGAGCTCGTCCTCGCCGAGAGCCTCGGGCGGGCCGCGGTGCACCGGGCGGTGGTCAACTACGGGTGCAGCCTCACCGCCCCGGCCCACGTCCATCTGGCGTTTCACCACCCGCCCCACCAGTTGCAGGAGCTCGACCCAGCGGGACGGCCTGCCGCCGAGGCGATCGCGGCCGCTCTCACCCGGGGCGGGCTCAAGACCGAGCGCACGGACCAGATCGCGAGCATGGTGTGGCGCAAATCCATCATGAACGCGTGCATGAACCCGGTGTGCGCCGCCACGGGTCTCACCATGGCGCAAGCCATGCGCGACCCGATCATCTCCCAGATCGTCGACCTCCTGATCAAGGAGGGGGTGAAGGTGGCCCGGGCCAACGAGATCCCCCTGGGGTGGGAGTACTACCCCTACGCCGTGTCCTACCTGAAGAAGGCCGGCGACCACAAACCGTCGATGCTCGCCGACATCGAGGCGAAGCGCCGAACTGAGGTGGACTTCATCAACGGCAAGATCGTCGAGTACGGCGAACGGGCCGGGATCGACACCCCCTACAACCGCATGATCCGCGCCATCGTCAAGGGCCTCGAACCGAAGTAGCCGTGCCGGTGCCCCGGCTCTGGCGCCCGGGTCGGCTGCTGCCGTCCGGGCGCCTCGTGCTTCGACCAAACAGTTTTTTATGCTTTTGCTCAAGAATGTCGAGGCGAGGTCGATGAGTATGGGTAGGCTGCGGTCGGCTAGACGCCGAGGGGGCAGGATTCGGGGGTGCTGTTTGGCAGCGGACCGCGGACCGAAGCAGCGGACGTCCCTCTCGCCGGAGGCTTGCCCATGAAGACGCGCCCTCTCCTCCTCGCCCTCGCCACCCTGGTCTCCGCCGCGGCTCTCCCGGCTGTGGCGGATGCCGAGCCGGTCAAGCTTGGGTTCAACTACCCGAAGACCGGGCCCTACGCCGTCCAGGGTCTCGACCAGTTGCAGGCGGCCCAGATGGCGGTCGAAGAGATCAACGGAGCCGGCGGTATTCTCGGTCGGCAGGTGGAACTCGCGATCCGCGACTCCCAGTCCAAGGCCGACGTAAGCACGGCCAATGCCACCGAACTGATCGACAAGGAAAAGGTCACCATGCTCTTCGGGGGCTCGGCCTCCAACGTGGCGATTGCCGTGGGTAAAGTCGCCCAAGCCAAGGGGGTGCCGTTCTTCGGGACGCTCACCTACTCCACCGAGACCACCGGCGAGGAGGGGCGCCGGTTCGTGTTTCGCGAGTGCTACGACTCCTGGATGGCGGCCAAGGCCCTGGGGCCCTACCTGCGCGAGAAGTTCAAGGGGAAGAAGTACCTGTACGTGACCGCCGACTACACCTGGGGCTGGACCACCGAGGACTCGGTGCGCAGATTCAGCGACACCGGCGATAAGGAGTTCCACAAGGGGGTGAAGACCCCCTTCCCGGGCGCGACGGAGGAGGACTTCCGCAAGGCCTTGACCTTCGCCAAGCTGGTGAAGCCCGACGTCCTGGTCTTGGTGCTCTTTGGGGGCGACATGGTGACGGCCATTCGCACGGCCACCGGCATGGGCCTCAAGAAGGACATGCAGATCGTGGTGCCAAACCTCACCCTCGGCGCCGCCGAAGGGGGGGGGGCCAAGGTGATGGAAGGAGTGATCGGGGCCCTGCCCTGGGCGTGGAACATCCCCTACCAGTACGGGTACCCCCGGGGCATCGCCTTCGTCGAGAAGTTCGCCGCCCGGTACCACCGCTACCCCTGCACCTCGGGCGCCTCGGCCTACACCATCGTCTACGAGTACAAGGCCGCCGTGGAGCAGGCCAAGAGCTTCGAGGGGGCCTCGGTGGTCAAGGCCCTGGAAGGCCGCGAGTACCAGCTGCTCAAGGACAAGCAGCAGTGGCGGGCCTTCGATCACCAGTCGGTGCAGACCGTGTACGCGGTGCGCTGCAAGCCCGAGGCCGCGGTGCTCAAGGACAAGTTCCGGCTGGACTACTTCGAGATCTTGAGCAGCATCCCCGGCGCCGAGGCGGCCAAGACCCGGGAGGAGTGGGTGGCCGCCCGGGCGGCGGTCGGGAAGCCGGCGCACCTGGAGAAGCTGCCCGGTGAGTGACGGACGCCCGATTCCCCCGAGGAGATCAGCCATGGTGCCGTTCGCTCAGCTCCTGTTCCGCAGCATCCGGGTGAAGATCCTGCTCGGATTCCTCCTGTGCCTGGTGCCCATCCTAGCCATCGTGGCCGCCACCTACGTCTCGGCGCGGGCGATCACGGTGGAGGCGGCCCAGCGCATCCTGGGGTTGATCCTGGAGCAGGGCAGCAACTCCCTGGACGAACTGCTGGCCGACGCCCGGGGCACCTTTCTCGACTGGACCCGGGACGACGTGTACGGCATGGCCATCGAGTTTCGAACCACCCCGGAGGTGCGGGGGCACCTGGGGGCGCTCCTGGCCGCCGAAGGCCCGTTCTCGCTGCTGGTGCTCCTGGACGGGGAGGGCCGGGTGCTCGAAGCCGTGGCCCGGGGGGCCGATGCCACGGCCCTGGTGGGGCGGAGCACGGCGGAGGCGGCCCAGGTGCTCGGCACCGGAGACCGGGGCCGGGGCCTGGTGACCGGGGGGCTCGCGGCGGCGCTGGGGCAAGGGGGGCCCGTTACCGTCCTGGCGGCTTTTCGCACCCGGGATTCCGGGGGGCAACCCAACGGAGCCCTTCTCGCCTATCTCGACTGGCGGCGGGTGCAGCAGACGGCGGAAGACGTGGCGGCGGAGCTGCGAGGCAACGGGTTTCCCGGGGTGGAGGTGGCGGTCCTGGCGGTGGACGGGCACCGGGTCCTAGCCCACGACCGGCCCGGGGTGACCGGGAGCGAGTGGCAGGGGGGCGCAACCCAGCGGGCGTGGCTCGCGGCTCCCGGCGACGGCCGGGTCGCGGCGCTGGCCGGGAACGACTGGCGAGGGTACGCGATGGGGTTCCCGTTGCCCCTGCCGGACCTGGGGGGAGGGGCCGAGGACGCGGGGCTCCGGTTCGCCGCCTTCGCCCCCGAGGACGACGTGCTCCGCAAGGTGCGCCGCGTCCTGTGGGTCTCGGTGGGGATTACCGCCGCCGGGATCGGCCTGGTGCTGGTGGTGTCGGCGCTGGCGGCCGTGGCCATCAGCCGTCCGGTGCAGAGCGCGGTGGCGATGCTTCGGGACATCGCCGAGGGGGAGGGCGACCTCACCCGGCGCCTGGAGGTGAGGAGCAGCGACGAGATCGGCCAGCTCGCCCGCTGGTTCAATACCTTCGTCGTCAAGCTCCAGCGGATCGTCGGCCAGATCGCCGGGGGCGCCAACGCGGTAAGCGGTTCCGCGGCGGAGGTCGCGACCCTCTCGGGACAGCTCACCAACGGCGCGAGCCACGTGGACCAGCGGGCGGGCGCGGTGGCCAGGGCGGCCGGGGCGATGAACGAGAGCATGGCTAGCGTGGCGGCGGCGGTGGAGGAGGCCTCGGCCAACCTCACCGTCATCACCACCGCCGCCGACCAGATGACCGCCACCGTGCGGGAGATCGCCCAAAACGCCGAACGGGCGAGGTCGGTCACCCAGACCGCCGTGGCCCGGGCCGAGCGGGTGTCGGCGCGGGTGGACGAGCTGGGGGACGCGGCCCGGAAGATCGGCCAGGTCACCGCGGTGATCACCGAGATCTCCGATCAGACCAAGCTTCTGGCGCTCAACGCGACCATCGAGGCCGCCCGGGCCGGCGAGGCGGGCAAGGGCTTTGCGGTGGTAGCCAACGAGATCAAGGACCTGGCCCGGCAGACCGCGGTGGCTACCGACGAGATCCGGGCGAAGATCGAGGCGATCCAAGCGGCCACCGGGGGGGCGGTGGGGGAGATCTCCGAGATCACCAAGGTGATCCACGGGGTGAACGACCTGGTGATCGGCATCGCCACGGCCGTGGAGCAGCAGTCCCACACCACCCAGGAGATCTCCGCCAACGTGTCCCAGGCGTCCCGGGGGCTGCAAGAGGTGAGTGTGACCGCCGCCCACGGCTCGGCCTCGGCCGAAGCCATCACCGCGGACGTCCGGGAGGTGAGCGAGGCGGCCAGCGACATGTCCACCAACAGCGCCCGGGTGAATCAGCGAGCGACCCAGATGGCGGATCTGGCGCGGGACCTCGGGGTGGCCGTGGGGCAGTTCAAGGTGTAGGGCAAAGGTCCGGCCAGGGGCGCTCCTTCCCGTCCGGGCCGGCGTTGAGCACGGCTAGCGGGATGGGAGCCCGCCGGGGGGGGAGGCCCGCCTCCTGGTTGCGCAGGCGCTCCTGGTCGTGGGCCCGGTGATACAGTTCGGGCTCCTGGGCGCAGGCGTCGGCGGCCACCGGGTTGAAGGAGAGGCACGCGGTCGGCTTGACGCCGAGGGGCAGGCAGCAGGTCTGGTCCTCCTCGAGAAAGGGGCAGGTGTAGCGGCGTTGGGCGCCGCCGACCCGCAAGCCGAAGGCGGCGCTGGCCGCCCGGAGGCGAGACACCAGCTCCGCCGAACGGCGAGGGGGTAGGGTCGCCAGGTGTTGGGCGATGCGCCACCCCTCGATGGGGAGGATCCGCACCGCGTTGTACTCCTCGGTGCAGCACGCCCCGCACCCGGCACAGGAGCGGACCTCCCGCTGCACCCGCACCACGTGGCGCTCCAGGGCCCGGCGCGGCTCCCCGTGCCGCCCCTCGCGGCGACGCCCGATCAGTCGCACGCCGGGATCCCCAGGCCGCAGCCGTCCTCGTGGGGGGCGAGCAGGGACGGTGCCGACGAGGGGCCGAGGAGCGACGGCGCCGCCGACGGCTCGGCACAGGTCTCGGCGATCTGGCGCAGGATCGCCCCCTCCCCGGCGAGAACCCGCACGCTCCCCCCGTCCCGAACCACCAGGAGCGGCACCGTGCGAAGCCCCAGGAGTCGGGCCGTGGCGAGGTTTACGGTAGGGTCGAAGGAGGGGTTCCGCGGGAGTCCCGGCAGGAACTCCGGCGGGAGGGGGCCCACCGGGTTGTAGCGCACGGAGCATCGGGGGGCGTCTTCCAGGGCGGTCAGGACCCGCTGGCAGTGGGGGCAGTGCTCGGAGAAGAGGAGGATCAGCTCGGGGGCGTCGGCGGGCCCTCGCACGGCCAGGGTCCCGTGCTCCAGGGTCTTGGCCTGGGGGACAAAGGAGAGCAGCGAAAAGACCGTCAGCACCGCGCCGAAGCCGGCGGCCCCAAAGAGCAGCGACCGGGACCCGGCCAGGGCGTTGAGCGCCACGAGGAGGGCCAGGAGCCCCAGGCAGTAGGTGCACCAAGCCTGGGCCACGTGCCACTGGTACCCCACCAGTACGCCCTCCGCCGCCAGGGAGCCGGCGAGGAGGAGGCGCAGCGCGGCCAGGGCCCCGTCGCTTCGCCGGGGGTCCAGGCGGTGGGCCCACCACGCCAGGGCCGCAGCGGCGGCGAACACCGCGGCGCCCACGGCGTTGAAGAGCGCCGGGGAGATCCGGGTCAGCTTCCCCACCACGGCGCACCCCGCGCCGAGGCACACCTCCTCCCCGGTGACGGCGACCGAGGCGGCCTGGCCGGCGGCCGCCAGCGCCCCCAGGAGGGCGAGCAGGGCGGCGGCCGCGAGGCCGGGGCGGGGGGGCGTTTCTCGGGGGCCGTGCCCCGGGCCAAGGAGGTCTCGAGCCACGGCGTCCCGGGGGGAACGGGGAGGGGGGGCGCGGTCCATGGGGTCTCCGGCACGGGGTGAACGATGTCCACCATGGTCTCACAAGCGGCACCGGGGGTGAATAGGCCCTGGGCGCCGACCGTTGGGGGTTACGTGGGCTTGCGGTGGCTGGATCCCGGATGGCCCCACCGGACTAACGGGGAAGCGGCAAGCATCCCGCCCCAACCTTGACCGCCCCGGGACCCCTCCGGTAGAACGGGCGTCACCGCCGACCCTTGCCCGAGAGGAGAACCGAGTGACCGGTAGCCCACCGCCTACCCCGGGCGACCGCTTATTTGCGTGGCCCCAGTACCTGCTGCCCCAGCACCTCCTGTCCCGGGCCCTGGGCCGGGTGGCCCGGTCGCGCTGGCGCCCCCTCAAGGACCCCTTGATCCGCGCCTTCGCCGCGCACTACCGGGTCGACCTGGCGGAGGCGCGGCTCGCCTCGGCGGGGGCCTACCCGGACTTCGCGAGCTTCTTCACCCGGGCCCTCAAGCCCGGGGCCCGCCCGGTGACCGCGGGGCCGGGGGACGTGGCGAGCCCGGTAGACGGCCGGGTCTTCCAGGTGGGAGTGGCCGGGGCCTCGGCGCCGCTCTCCGCCAAGGGGGGGCGGTTCGACCTGGAGCGCCTCCTCGGGGGGAGCCCCGAGCGGGCGGCGCCCTTTGTCGGCGGGGCTTACGCGACCATCTACCTGTCGCCCCGGGACTACCACCGCATCCACCTCCCCGTGGCCGGCACCCTGCGGGAGATGGTCCTGGTGCCGGGGCGCCTCTTTAGCGTCAACGCCCGGACCGCGGCGGTGGTGCCCGACCTCTTCGCCCGCAACGAGCGGGTGGTGGCGCGGTTCGACACCGACCTCGGGCCCCTGGCCCTGGTGATGGTGGGGGCCCTGGTGGTGGGGAGCGTCGAGACAGTGTGGCACGGCGTGGTGACCCCGCCCCGGGGTCGCCGGGTGACCGCGTGGCAGTACCCGGCGGGGGCGGTGCGCCTGGGGCGGGGGGACGAGGTGGGGCGGTTCCACGTGGGGTCGACGGTGATCGCCCTGTTTGGCCCCGGGGCGGTCGCCTGGGATGGGGGCCTGGTCCCCGGCCGGGCGGTGCGGATGGGGCAACGGATCGGGGGAGCGGTCCTTTGATGTCCGGGTCCCTCTCGGGGAGGGCGCCGTGACCGGACTCCGGGTGCTCGGGGTGGTCGGGGCCGCCTACGTAGGGCTGGTGGCGCTCCTGTGGGTGGTGCAGCGGCGCCTGATCTACTTCCCCGCCGGGCCCGTCCCTCCGGTGGAGCGGGTCCTGCCCGGGGCGGAGGAGGTGTTGTTTCCCACCGCCGACGGCTTGGCGCTGCGGGGCTGGTTTCTCCCCGCCCGGGGCGCGCCGGTGGCGACCGCCGTGGTGTTCAACGGCAACGCCGGCAACCGCAGCCATCGGGCGACCCTGGCCGCGGGCCTCTCCCGGCGGGGGATCGGGGTTCTCCTCGTCGACTACCGGGGCTACGGGGGGAACCCCGGATCGCCGTCGGAGGCGGGGCTGCTCGCCGACGCGCGGGGAGCCCGCCGATACCTGGAGACCCGGTCGGAGGTCGACCCGGCCCGAGTGGTCTTGTTTGGGGAGTCCCTGGGGGCGGCGGTAGCGGTGGCGGTGGCGGCCGAGGCCCCCCCCGCAGCCCTGGTGCTGCGGTCTCCCTTCGCCTCCCTGGTGGCGGTGGCGCGGGTTCACTACCCCTTCTTGCCGGTGGGGCTGGTGCTGCGGGACCGCTACCCCTCCCTGGACCGGATTCGAGCCGTCCCGGTGCCCCTGCTGGTGGTGGCGGGGGAGCGCGACACCGTGATCCCGGCGAGCCAGAGTCGGCAGCTCTTCGGTGCCTCCCCGGCCGGGACCAAGCGGTGGCTCGCACTCCCCGGGGTCGACCACAACGACCCCGCCCTCACCGACGGGGCCGCGGTGCTGGACGCGGTGGCGGCCTTCCTCCGCGAGACCCTGGGCGCCCCCGTCACGCCCCGAGGGGGATCTTGTACACCTCGTCCAGGAGGGTCTTAATCATCTTCTCGGTGGCCGCCATGCCCTCGAGGCTAAACCCCAACTCCTTGCGCCGGATGGAGCCGTGGCGATCGATGAGGACCGAGTAGGGGACCGTGGGCACCCCCCCGTAGGCCTGGCGGGTCGGGTCGTCCACGACCACCACCGGGTAACTCACCTTCTCCCGCTCCAGAAATCGGACGAGGTCCTCGCGGTTGCGGTCGAGGCTCATGCCGATCACCACGAAGCCCTGGCGGCCGAACCGCTCGACCAGCTTGATTTCGTGGGGGATGGCGGCCCGGCACGGCGGGCACCAGGTGGCCCAGAAGTGCAGGAGCACGACCTGGCCGCTGTAGTCGGCCAGGCGGACCTGGCGGCCGTCGATCGTGGGGAGGGTGAAGTCGGGGGCCTTGCGCAGATCCGGGGTGGTTTCCCCCCCGAAACACCCGGCGAGGGCGAAGGCGAGGGCGAAGGCCCAGAGCCGAGCCGGGCGGGGGGGGCGGGGTGGCGTCACGGGAGTTGTCCTCGGGGAACTCTGCCCAACGGCGGCGGCACGGAAGGTCGGGCCCTCCTTGTAGCAGCCAAACCCGGTTCGGGTCAAGGTGGGGGCGCCGACGCCAGGGCTGAGGGTGCCCTACCCCTGGATGCCGTAATCCTTGATCTTGTACAGCAGGGTGCGGTGGCTGATCTCCAGGAGGCGGCTGGCCGTGGTGCGATTCCCCCCGGTGCGCCGCAGGGCCCGGCGGATGAGCTCCTCCTCGACCCGAGCCACCACCTTTTTGATCGAGCAGTCGTCGGGCCCCAGGGCCAGGCGCCCATCCTGGTCCTCTTCCGCGAGCCACGGCGCGAGATGGTCGGCGTCGATCACCGGCGCGTCGGCCAAAACCACCGCCCGCTCGAGCACATTTTCGAGCTCCCGCACGTTGCCCTTCCAGGAGTAGCGGAGCAGGGCCTCCAGGGCGTCGGGGGTGAGGGAGCGCACCGGGGTCTCGGTCTCCCGGGCGAAGCGGTGGAGGAAGAGGTTCGCCAGGAGGGGGAGGTCGTCCCTGCGTTCGCGCAGCGGTGGAACGCGGATGGTGATGACGTTTAAGCGGTAGAACAGGTCTTCCCGGAAGCGGCCTTCCTTTACCGCCTCCTCCAGGTCCCCGGTGGCCGCCGCCAAGACCCGCACGTCCACCCCGATGTCTCGGCTCCCCCCTACCCGGCGGGCCGAACCTTCCTGGAGGGCCTTGAGCAGGCGGACCTGGAGGAAGGGCGCCATCTGGGTGATCTCCTTCAAGAACAGGGTGCCCCCCTGGGCCTCCTCCAGGGCTCCCCGCTTGGTGCGGGTGGCGTCGATGAAGGCGCCGCGCTCCTGGCCGAAGAGCTCGGCTTCCAGGAGGTGATCCGGCATGCCGCTGCACGAGATCGCCACGAAGGGGGCGTCCCGGCGCTTCGAGCTGTAGTGGAGGGCGCGCCCCAGGAGTTCCTTGCCGGTGCCGGGTTCCCCCGACAGCAGCACCGTGGAGCGGTAGTCGGCGACCCGCTTCAACAGCTCCACGGCGGCGCGCATCCGGGTGCTCCGGGCGACCACCTTCTCGAGCCCGTGGGCCTCTTGGACCGCGCGACGCAGCTCCTGGTTCTCGCGCAGCAGCCGCTCCCGCTCCTCGGCCTTGCGCAGGGTGAAGAGCACTTCGTCGGTCTTGAAGGGCTTGGAGATGTAGTCGTAGGCCCCCAGGTGGATGGCGTGGATGGCGGTGTCCATGGTCCCGTAGGCGGACATCATCACGATGGGGGCGGGGCACCCCAGGGCCCGGGCCCGGTCCAGGAACTGCAAACCGTCCACCCGCGGCATCTTGATATCGCACAGGATGAAGTCAAAAAATGCGGGCCCCTGGAGCTCGAGGAGGTCCAGGGCCGCCTGGCCGTCGGCCGCCTCCGAGACGGTGTAGTCGGCGTCCGTTAGGACCTCTCCGAGCATGGTGCGGACGATCTCCTCATCGTCCACGATCAACAGGGTGTGGGACATGGGATTCTCCTCCCCGTGGGAGCCGGGACGCCGCTGTCCCGGACCGGTACGCAAAAATTTCGCACAGGTGGACCAAAAGCGCAAGGTGTTGGCTTGGGCGACGGGAAGGGGGTATTCGGCGGCGTCGGGTTGTGGCAACCTAGCCGCCCAGGGTCGGCGAGGGCCCGCCCGGCGGCCGCCGAGACGTGGGGCGGCCGCCGGGCCCCCCAGGGCGGCATCGAGCATCGCGCCCCGCGAGGTCCCCGCTTCGCCGCACCGGGATTCGCGGGTGCCCCAAGACGTCAGGACGAGGAGCCGATGGCGCGACGACGGATGCCGGCCGAGTGGGAAGAGCAGGGGGGCGTGCTCTTGCCCTGGCCCCACCCGGACACCGACTGGGCCCCGTGGCTCCCGGAGGTGGAGGCGTGCTTCCTGACCATCGCGCGGGCGGTGACCCGGTTCGAGCGCCTACTGGTCGCCGCCCAGGCTCCCGAGGGCCTCGGCGCGCGGCTCGCCGCCGCCGGCTGCCGGATGGACCGGGTGCGGGTACGGCCGGTGGCGCTCAACGACACCTGGGCCCGGGACTTTGGGCCCCTCGCCGTGGAGGAGGGGGCCCAGCGGCGCCTCCTGGACTTCGGCTTCAACGGCTGGGGGCTCAAGTTCGCGTGCGCCGACGACAACCAGGCGACCCGGCGCCTCCACCGCCTCGGTGCCTTCGGCGACCTGCCCCTGGAGACCGTGGGCCTGGTCTTGGAGGGGGGCAGCGTCGAGAGCGACGGCCGCGGCACCGTGCTCACCACCGCCGAGTGCCTGCTCGGCCCGAACCGCAATCCCCACTTGGACCGGGCCGGCGTCGAGGCCGCCCTCGGCCGCTACCTGGGCGCCGAGCGGGTGCTGTGGCTGGAGCACGGGCGCCTGGCGGGGGACGACACCGACGCCCACGTGGACACCCTGGCGCGCTTCGCCCCCGGCGACACCCTGATCTACCAGGGGTGCGACGATCCCGAAGACCCCCACTTCGAGCCCCTGGGGGCGATGGCCGAGGAGCTTCGCCGCTTCCGGACCCCGACGGGCGAGCCCTACCGGCTCGTCCCCCTGCCGTGGCCCCAAGCGGTCTGGGGCGACGGGGGCGAACGGCTCCCGGCCACCTACGCGAACTTCTTGATCGTCAACGGCGCCGTGCTCGTGCCCACCTACCGGGGCCCCCGGGACGGCGACGCCCTGGCGGCGGTCGCCGGGGCCTTCCCCGGGCGCGAGGTGGTCGGCGTCGACTGCCGGCCGCTCCTGCGGCAGCACGGGAGCCTCCACTGCGTCACCATGCAGCTGCCGAAGGGGGGCTTGCCGTGAGCGACCACCTGCGCGTCGGCCTCGTCCAACATCCCTGCGTCCCGGGGCGGGACGAGAACCTGGCGCGCAGCGTCGCCGGGGTGCGGGAGGCCGCCCGGGGGGGGGCCGAGCTCGTGGTCCTCCCGGAGCTCCACGCCGGACCCTACTTCTGCCAGACCGAGGACGTGGCTGCCTTTGACGCGGCGGAGCCCGTCCCCGGCCCGACCACTGAGACCCTGGGGGCGGTGGCGCACGAGCTCGGGGTGGTGATCGTGGCGTCCCTCTTCGAGCGCCGCGCCCCCGGGCTGTACCACAACACGGCGGCGGTCCTGGAGCGGGACGGGACCCTGGCCGGGATCTACCGCAAGATGCACATCCCGGACGACCCGGGGTACTACGAGAAGTTCTACTTCACCCCCGGTGACCTGGGCTTCGAGCCGGTGGCCACCTCGGTGGGCCGACTCGGGGTGCTGGTGTGCTGGGACCAGTGGTACCCCGAGGCCGCTCGGCTCATGGCCCTGGCCGGGGCCGAGGTGCTGGTGTACCCCACCGCCATCGGTTGGGACCCGCAGGACCCTCCGGCGGAGCGGGAGCGGCAGCTAGACGCCTGGGTCACCGCCCAGCGGGCTCACGCGGTGGCCAACGGGCTGCCGGTGCTGAGCGTCAATCGGGTCGGCTTCGAGGCGTCCCCCGACGGGGGCGGCATCCAGTTCTGGGGGACCAGCTTCGCCGCCGGGCCCCAGGGCGAGTTCCTGGCTCGGGGGGCCGAGGCGAGCCCCGAGGTGCTCCTGGTCTCCCTGGATCGGGGGCGCACCGAAGCGGTCCGGCGGATCTGGCCCTTCCTGCGGGATCGGCGCATCGACGCCTACCAGGACCTGGTGCGGCGCTACCGGGATCAGGCCCCCGTGCCGGGACGGCGCCGGTGACGGCGTGGCTGGAGCGGCTGAGCCGGGGGTGCCGGGCCCCGGTGGTGCGGTGGCTCGCCGAGCGAACCTGCCTCAACCGGGCGCGGGTGCCCAAGGGGGAGGCGGTGGCCGCCGCGGTGGCTGCCGTCGAGGCCCACTACCGGGAGCACCGGTGGGAGGCGGCCCTGGCGGCGCGCCAGGCCAAGGCGTATCAACGGGGCCACTGGCGCCACCAGACCCGGAGCCTGAGGGACCGGGCCGACGCGGCGGCGGGGAGCCCCCGGGGCGCGGTGCTGCGGGCGGCGGAGGAGTCGGCCCGGCGCCACTTCGCCGAGCTGGGGCGCCTGGACGATCCCGAGGAGGTCATCCGGTACCTCGCCCGCTACTACGCCGACGACATGGTCGCCGACTTCGACCCGGCCTTCTTCATCGCCTATCGCGCCATCGCCCGGCGCGCCTTTCCGTCCTTCGTCCAGAGCATCCGGGTGAGCGAGGCGTGCGGCGACACCCTCCGGGAGGTGCGCAAGCTCCTGGGGTCGGTCCCGGTCTTCTTTACCCCCAACCACGTGAGCAACGCCGACCACATCCCCATCTGCTTCGCCCTCAACCGGCTCGGGGCGTGGCAGCCCCTCATCGCGGCGGGTGCCAACCTGTTCCGGGGGGCTTCGGCGGTGGTGCTACCCAAGGTAAACGCCTACAAGATTCGGCGGGAGTACATCGGGGAGGACTCCCGCTGGTTCTACCGGGTCAAGTGGTTCCACAACCCGGTGTACCGCCGGGTCCACAGCGCCTACCTGCACCACGCCTGGAGCCGCGGGGAGCCCTTTCTCTTCTACCCCGAGGGCACCCGCTCCCGGGACGGCCGCCTCGGCCAGCCCAAGACCGGCATCCTCGAAGACGCCCAGCGCTTCGTGGCCGAGAGTCGGCGGGAGGCGCACTTCGTGCCGGTCTCCATCTCCTACGCGGTGGTGCCCGAGGATGCCGACATCGAGGCGAGCCGGGTGGGGGCCAACATCTCCAACCAGGACCTCTTGCAGCAGCTCCGGGAGCTCGACCGGGAGGTCCGCGTCCACCCTGGGATGGCCATTCACATCCGCTTCGGGGCGCCCATGGTGCTTTGCCCCGGGGAGGACGACCTGGAGGGCTTCGCCGCCCGGCTCATGGGCGCCATCGCCGCGGGGGTGGTGCGGCCCTTCTCCTCCATGACGGCGAGTGCCCTGCTGCGCCTCGGGGGGGGCGACGAGGCGGCAGGCCCGGTGTCGGCCGACGCCGTGGTGGCTCGGGTGCGGGCCGATTACGGCCACACCCCCGAGGCCCGGGGCGTGGAGCTGGGGCGGGAGGTGCGGCAAGCCCTGGCGCTCCTCGGCGCCCGGGGCATCGTGGCCGAAGGGGACGGTGCTGGCACCTGGGAGGTGACCGACTTCGCCCTGCTGCGCCAGTACGCCAACCGCATCGCCCACAAGGAGTGATCCGCCCCGGGGCCATGGTTCTGGTCACGGTGGGAGCGCCTTTCGAGGCGCGGGGGGCTAGGACGGGCAGTCCCCCCGGGGCAGG
>JBBIIA010000112.1:6109-14367 GCA_037446775.1 Deltaproteobacteria bacterium | reverse complement strand
ACCTGCTGCGGTCGCCGGCGAAGAGCCTGACGCTCGAAATTCTTGACGGTGCAGGCAGGGTCGTGCAGTCGATTCCCGGGCGGGCTGGCGGCCCGGGCCGCGGTCGGCTCGGGCGTGGGGGCGGGCGCCGGGGGCGGCTCGGGTTCGGGGAGCCACGGGAAGGGCGCCTCCATGGCCTCGGGGGGCGCCTCCCCGGGGGGCGGCTCCAGCCGCTCGCGGAGCACCCGCACGAGGCGGCTCACCAGGGCAAAGGCCCCGAAGGCGAGGAGGATGAGGAGCTGCTCCACGGCCCGTCGCCCCTACTTCTTCTTCGCCGGCGGGTGGGGTTCTGGCTCAGACCCGGCCAGGGACTCCCGCATGGCGGTGTCGGCCTGGACGTTCTTGAGCCGGTAGTAGTCCATGATCCCCAGGTTCCCCTGGCGAAACGCCTCGGCCATGGCCCGGGGCACCTCGGCTTCCGCCTCCACCACCCGGGCCCGCATCTCCTGCTCCTGGGCCACCGCCATGGCGCGGCGCTCCTCGGCCTTGGCTTGGGCGATCTGCTTGTCGGCGTTGGCTTGGTCGATCTGGAGCTTGGCGCCGATGTTCTCGCCCACGTCCACGTCGGCGATGTCGATGGAGAGGATCTCGAAGGCGGTACCGGCATCCAGCCCCCGGGAGAGGATGTTCTTGGAGATGTGGTCGGGGTTTTCGAGCACGTCCTTGTGGCTCGCCGCCGAGCCGATGGTGCTGACCATGCCCTCGCCGACCCGGGCGATGATGGTCTCCTCCCCGGCGCCGCCCACCAGGCGATCGAGGTTGGTGCGCACGGTGACCCGGGAGACCGCGATCAGCTGAATGCCGTCCTTGGCCACGGCGGCGATCCGGGCGGTCTCGATCACCTTGGGGATGACCGACATCTGCACCGCCTCGAAGACGTCCCGGCCCGCCAGGTCGATGGCCGCGGCCCGGTTGAAGGGCAGGGCGATGTTGGCCTTGTCGGCGGAGATCAAGGCGTTGACCACCCGGGTGACGTTGCCCCCGGCCAGGTAGTGGGCCTCGAGCTCGTCGATGGAGACCTGGAGGCCGGCCTTGACCGCGCTGATGCGGCCGGTGACGACCACCGCCGGGGGGACCCGGCGAAAGCGCATGCCGACGAGGGTGAAGAGGCCCACGTAGGCGCCCGAAGACCACGCCGCGAGCCACAGGGGCAGGGGGACCAGGTAGACCAGGATCCCGGCGCCCCCGGCGACCAGGAGCAGGAGGCCGAGGGGGCCCAGGGTGCCGATCTCGAATCCAGTCATCGCTCGCTTCCTTCGTCTGGGGGCCGGCGCCTGCGCACCACGACCCGGTTGCCTTCCACGCGGACGACCTCCACCGGCTCCCCGGCATCGATCAAGTCCCCTTCGGATACCACGTCCACCCGCTCGCCGTCGATCTCGGCGATGCCGGCTGGGCGCAGGGGGGACCGGGTCACCCCCCGGGCGCCGAGCCAGCGGCGATCCTCGGGAGCGGCGGGGAGCTCGGTTGCTAGGACCAGCCGTCGGCCGAAGGGGAGCCGGGGGAAGACCCGGAGCAGGGCCAGCCCCGCCCCGGCGGCGATGAGGAGCGACAGCGCCACCCGGCCGACCGCCCCGCCCAGTGCCGCCCAGCTCGCCCCCTCGCCCACCAGGGTGAAACCGAGGCCCGCCACCAGGGCGGCGATGCCCAGGACCCCGGCGATCCCGAAGCCCGGGAACACGAAGACCTCCAGGGCCACCAGGAGCACCCCGGTGGCCGCCAGCAGGAGCTCCTCCCACCCCGCCAGCTGCACCAGCCAGTGGCCCCAGAAGAAGAGCGCCAGGCTGGCGACTCCCACCAGGCCCGGCACCCCGAAGCCCGGGGTGCGGATCTCCACTAGGATGCCCAGGACCCCCAGGCTCATCAAGAGGGAGCTGACCACCGGGTTGGTGAGGAAGCGTACCACCCGTTCGGCCCAGGTGAAGCCGGGGCGGCGCACCTCGGCGCCGACCAGGCCTAGGTGCCCCAGCACCTCCTCCAGGGTGTCGGCCCGCAGGTCGGCGACCCCCTGGGCCAGGGCCTCCTCGGCGGTGAGGGTGAGGAGCTTCCCCTTTTCGACCAGGCCGGGGACCTCCACGTCGGCGTCCACCATCGCCTCGGCCACCAGGGGCGGCCGGCCGCGGCTCTCGGCGGTGGCCCGAAACTCCTTGCGCACGTAGGACACGGTCTTCTCGGTCACCGGCTGGGCCTGGCCCTCCCCGGCCTCCACCGGGGTCGCCGCCCCGATGGTCGCCCCCTCGGCGACGTAGAGCTTCTCGCAGGCGAGCCCGATCAGGGCCCCGGCCGAGATCGCCCGCCGGTTGACGAAGGCCGCGGTAGGGAGCCGGGCCCCGAGGAGGGCGTCCCGGATCAGGACCGCCGCGTCGAGGCGGCCGCCGAAGGTGTTGATCTCCAGGACCAGGGCGGCGGCCCCCCCGGCCTCGGCTTCGGCGAGCACCCGCCCGAGGAAGGGGGCCAGGCCGAGGTCGATCACTCCTTCCACGGGGACCGCGTACACCACGGGCTTCTGGGCGGCCCCCGAGACCCCGCCGACGGCTGCCAAAAGCCCGAGCAGCAACGCCGCGACGGCGCGTCGGCGGCGCTTCGTCCTCGCGGGGGAGGGGCCTCGAAAGGGGGATGCCACCGATGCCGTGCTCAACGCGGAAGTCCTCCTGCTTGTGGGTCCGTCTCGTACAGCATGCCAGGTTGGGCGCCCGCCGCCCAGCCCTAGGTGGCCGCACCCCACCGCCGCTCCCCTGTCCGCGCCGGCCGTCCCGGTGTAGAATCGGGCCTTCCCACCCACCCAAGGAGCGCACCGTGTTGCTGTCCGCTTGCCGCCGCCTCTCCCTCGTCCTCGCCCTCGGGGCCGCCGCGTGGCTCGCCGGCTGCGCCGGGGCGCCCCCGGTCCCGCCGCCCCCGGTCGCCCGGGAGCCGATCCCCCCCAAAGTCGGCCTCGCCCTGGGGGGCGGTGGGGCCCGGGGCTTCGCCCACGTGGGCGTCTTGCGGGTCTTGGAGCAGGAGCGGATCCCCGTGGACCTGGTGGTGGGCACCTCGGTGGGGAGCCTGATCGGGGCCCTGTACGCCGACACCCGTTCGGTGATGGACCTGGAGTTCGCCGCCCACGCCATCACCAGCGAGGACGTCTTCGACTACGGGGCCCTGACCTTTCTGTCCGGGGGCTTCATCAAGGGGGAGAAGCTCCAGGCCTTTCTCGGCCGCAACCTGAAGAACAAGACCATCGAGACCCTCACCATGCCCTTTGCGGCGGTGGCGGTGGACCTGCGCACCGGGGAGACGGTGGTGCTCGACAAGGGGCCGGTGGCCAAGGCGGTCCACGCCTCGGCAGCCATCCCCGGGGTCTTCGTCCCGGTGGAGCTCGGCGGCCGCACCCTGGTGGACGGGGGCTGCACCGACCCGGTTCCGGCGGCGGTGGCCCGCCGCAAGGGCGCCGAGGTGGTGATCGCGGTGCCCATCGCCCAGGCGGTGCCCAAGACCGCGCCCAAGAACCCCCTCACCATCGCCTACCAGGCGGTGTCGATCATGTCGGCCGAGATCACCCGGTGGCGCGCCTCGGAGGCGGACGTGGTGATCGCCCCGGAGGTCGGGGACGTGGCCTTTGACGATTTCACCCAGAAGCGGCGGCTGATCCAGGCCGGGGCCGACGCGGCTCGGGCCGCTTTGCCGGCGATCCGGGCGGCCATCGCCGCCAAGACCCGCGCCGCGCCGTGAGCGAGGCCACGGGCGGCCCCGGGGCCGAGCGCATCGAGCAGGACACCATGGGCGCGGTGGCGGTCCCGGCCGGGGCGTACTGGGGCGCCCAGACCCAGCGCGCCCTGGCCAACGGCATCCCCGGGGGCCGGCTGCCCCCGGCGCTGCTGGCCGCCCTGGTGCTGGTGAAGAAGGGCGCGGCTCGGGTCAACGGCGCCCTGGGGCTGTTGGACCCGCCGGTGGCCCGGGCGCTCGCGGCCGCGGCCGACGAGGTCCTCGCCGGCCACCTGGGGGACCCCTTCCCCCTGTCCCCCTTCCAGACCGGGTCGGGCACCTCCACCAACATGAACGTCAACGAGGTGCTGGCCAACCGCGCCAACGAGCTCCTGGGGGGCCGGCGGGGCGACCGGGCCCCGGTCCACCCCAACGACCAGGTGAACCGCTGCCAGTCCTCCAACGACGTCTTCCCCACCGCCGTGCACCTGGCGGCGGCCCGGGGCATCGCCGGGGACCTCCTGCCCGCCGCGGAGGCCCTGCGGGCCGCCCTCGCCGCCCGGGCGGCGGCGCTGGCCGGGGTGGTGAAGCTCGGCCGCACCCACCTGATGGACGCCCTGCCGGTGACCCTGGGCCAGGAGTTTGGGGGCTACGCCCGCCAGGTGGAGCTGGGGGCGGCCCGGGTGGCCCGGGCCGCCGAGGGCCTGGGGGAGCTCCCCCTGGGGGGGACCGCGGTGGGTACCGGGGTGAACGCCCACCCGGAGTTCGCGGCCCGGGTGATCGGGTGGCTCGCCGCCGAGACCGGGCTCCCCTTGCGCCGCGCCGCCGACCCCTTCGAGGCCCAGGGGAGCCGGGACGCCTGCGTGGCGGCCAGCGGCGCCCTCAAGGGGCTCGCCGTGGGCCTCGCGAAGATCGCCAACGACCTGCGGTGGATGGCGTCGGGCCCCCAGGGCGGGCTCGGGGAGCTGCGGCTGCCCGCGCTCCAGCCCGGCTCGTCGATCATGCCCGCCAAGGTCAACCCGGTGGTGCCCGAGGCGGTGCTGCAGGCGGCGGCCCAAGTGGTCGCCAACGACCTCGCGGTCACCC
This sequence comes from Deltaproteobacteria bacterium, assembly GCA_037446775.1. Lineage (GTDB taxonomy): Bacteria > Desulfobacterota > Deferrisomatia > Deferrisomatales > JACRMM01 > JBBIIA01. The sequence goes on along the minus strand of JBBIIA010000112.1, from coordinate 9,561 downwards.
AGGGGGGGCTCGGGGGGGTCTTGGAGCTCAACGTGATGATGCCGCTCATCGCCCGAAACCTCCTGGAGTCGGTGGCCCTCTTGACCGGGGCGTGCCGGCTGTTGGCCGAGCGGTGCGTGGCGGGCATCGAGGCCGACGAGGCCCGGTGCCGCGAGCTCGCCGAGGGGAGCCTCGCCCTGGTCACCCCCCTGGCCGCGGTGATCGGCTACGACCGGGCGGCTGCCGTGGCCAAGGAGGCGGGCCGACGCCGGGTGGGGGTGCTCCGGGCGGCCCTGGACCTCGGCGTGGCGCCCGAGGCGGAGCTTAGGCGCCTTTTGGACCCCGCGGGGATGACGGGAAGCCGGGAGTGACCGAGGCGGCGCGCCTGGAGGCGGTCTTCGCGGCCCTGCGGGCGGCCTACCCCGCCGTGGCCCCGGGGCTTTGCTACCGCACCCCGTGGGAGCTCCTGGTGGCCACGGTCCTGTCGGCCCAGGCGACCGACCGGGGGGTGAACCGGGTCACCCCGGCGCTCTTCGCCCGCTATCCGGGCCCCGCGGCCTTGGGAGTCGCCGAGCCCGGGGAGGTGGAGGACTCCATCCGTACCCTCGGCCTCTTTCGCACCAAGGCCCGCAGCCTGGTGGGGCTGGCCCGGCGGATCGCCGCCGACCACGGGGGGCGGGTGCCCCCGGACCGGGAAGCCCTGGAGGCCCTGCCGGGGGTGGGCCGCAAGACCGCCTCGGTGGTCCTCGCCCAGGCCTTCGGCCTCCCCGCCTTTGCCGTGGACACCCACGTCGCCCGGGTCTGCCACCGCCTCGGCTTCGCCCCCGACCCGAGCCCCCGGGCGGTGGAGGAGCGGGTCACCGCGCTTCTGCCCCCGGACCAGTGGGGGGAGGGCCACCTGCTCCTCATCCACCACGGCCGGGCCACCTGTTCGGCCCGGTCCCCCCGCTGCCCCGCCTGCCCGGCGCGGCCCTGGTGCCCGTGGCCGCCGTGACCGTGGCCACCGAGGCCCTGGTCCTCAAGGTCACCCCCCTGGGGGAGGCCGACCTGGTGGTGGCGCTCCTCACCCGGCGCTTCGGTCGCCTGTCGCTCCTGGCCCGGGGGGCGCGCAAGTCGCGCAAGCGCTTCGGCGGCGGCCTCGACTACTTCCACCTGGTGCGGGCCGAGGTGAAGCCCGGCCGGGGCGGGCTAGGGACCCTGGCGGGGATCGAGCCCCTGCGGGGCTTCGACGTGGTGCGGGCCGGCATGGAGGCGTACTGGGCGGGGAGCCACGTGTTGGAAGTGGCCCGGCTCGGCTCCCGGGAGGGGGCCCCCGACGACGGCCTCTTCGAGCTGGTGGAGGCGTCCCTGGCGGCGCTCGGGGAGGGGGCGGCCCCCCGGTGCCTCACCCGGGTGTTCCAGGCCCGGGTCCTGGCGGCCCTGGGCTACGCCCTGCCCACCCAAGCGTGCCCGGGCTGCGGCGAGCCCTGGGGCGCCACGGGGCGTAGGGCGGCCCACCGGGACGGCGCGGTGCTGTGCGCCCCCTGCGCCGGCCCCCGCGCCGCACCCCTCTCCGTGGGGGCCCTGCGCACCCTGGGGCTGGCGGCGGCCCTGGAGCTCGGCCGGCTAGCCACCCTGCGGGTGCCCCCCGCCATCGACGGCGAGCTGGAGCCCTTCCTCACCGCCGCCCTCGCCGCCGCCCTGGGGACCGCGCCCCGGGCCCCGGGTGCCGCGTGGGAGTTCGCCCCGCCGCAGGCGCCCTGAGGACCGCGACCGCCGCCGGCCTTGACGGCAGACGTGTGCATTCATAGGCTGCGGCATATTGAATGCACTGCACCCCAGAGGACCCGCCATGAAGAACCTGACCATTCGCAATATCCCCGCCGGCCTGAGCGACGCCTTGGACCGCGAGAAGCGGCGCCGGGGTGCCTCCCTCAATCAGACCGTCATCGACGTCCTGTCCCAGAGCCTCGGCGCCGACGAAGCTGGCTTGCCGCGCAACGGACTCAAGGCCCTCGCAGGCACCTGGTCGGCCCAAGACCTCGAAGGCTTCGAGCGGGCCGTGGCGGTGACGGAGCAGATCGACGAGGAGCTGTGGCGGTGAGCCGCTACTGCCTCGACACCTCGGCGTATAGCCGGTTCAAGGCGGGCCACGGGGAACTCGCCGAGCGGATCGATACCGCCGAGTGGATCGGGCTCCCCTCGGTGGTGCTCGGCGAGCTGTGGGTCGGGTTCCTCGGGGGGCGGCACCTCGACCGGAACGCGGCCGAACTCGCCCGCTTCCTGGCCCACCCCGCGGTCCACGAGATCCCGGTCCAGCGCGACGTGGCGAGGCTCTACGCCGAACTGCTCGTGGACCTGCGCCGGGCGGGCACGCCGCTGCCGACGAACGATATCTGGATCGCCGCCTCGGCGCTCCACGCCGGGGCCACGGTGCTGACCGCCGACCACCACTTCCGGGCCATCGCACGGGTCGGCTACCTCGTCTTCGCCACCGGCTAGACCGAGGCCGCCGCCGGTTCGGCACGCTTCCAGGGGTTCGGCCAGTCCCCCCAGTGGGCCAGGTAGGCCTGGTAGGCGGGGTGCTCCGCGGCGCGCTCCTCGAGCCAGCGCTTGGTCGCCGCGACCAGGTCCTGCTCCCGCTCCAGGGTGAGCTGGCCCACCAGCACCCGGGTGCGCAGGAAGACGAAGTAGGTGTCCAGGACGTCGCACCGGCAGTAGTCGTTGCTCTCCCCGAGGCGCCCCTCTTCGTGGAGACCCTGGACCAGCTGACCCTCCACCTCCATCTTGCCCGGCTTGCCCAGGAGCCGCGCCGCCAGGTCGAGCCCCCCGGAGAAGCGCGCCGCCCCGAAGTTGGTCAGAAGCTCCATCAGGTCCAGGTGCGAAGCCGCGTTGTAGCGGTTGCGCCGTGCCTGGCTGCCCTTGGGGCCCGCGCCGAACCATCTCGGCAGCGCCAGCCCGTAGCGGAACGCCGCGAGCTCCAGGAGCGGCAGGTCGAAGCCGCGGCCGTTGTAGGTGACGAGCGTCGGCTGCCCGTACGCCTCCCAGCCCCGCCAGAAGAGGTCGGCGATGACGTGGGGCCGGAACGCGGGCTCGTCGAGGATCACCAGGTCGGCCAGGGCGTAGGCGGCGGTGACCTTGGCCACGGCGATCGAGACCGGGACCTGATAAGTGTAGGGGATGGAGTCGGTCTGCCGGGTCTCCAGGAGCTCGGCGCGGTAGCGGGCCACCGCCTCGGCCGGCCCGAGCCCCGCGCCCGGGTACCGAAGCGCCGCCACCAGGGCGCCGTCGGCTACGCTCTCCACGTCGAGGACGAAGTAGCGGATGTCATGGGTTGGCACGGGAACCTCCGGTGTTGGCACGGACTGGCACGGACCTGCACGGACTGACACGGACTGACACGGACCGGCCCCTGGGGGTCCGTGCTCGTCCGTGAACGTCCGTGTTCGTCCGTGTTCGTCCGTGTCACCCCCCGGCGTCACCCCCCGGCGTCA
>JBBIIA010000112.1:0-6084 GCA_037446775.1 Deltaproteobacteria bacterium | reverse complement strand
CCCCCCCCCGTCACCCCCCCCCGTCACCCCCCGGCGTCACCCCCCGGCACCCCCAGCGCGCACGGCCCCACCGCGCACTTGCCGCAGGCGTCGGCGCCGAGCTCGGCCTCGACCCGGAGCAGTTGGCCATAGCAGCGAAACTTGTCCAGGTTCGAGGTGCCGACGGCTCCGGCCGTCAGCGCCGCCGTGGGGCACGCCCGGGCGCAGGCGCCGCAGGTACCGCGGGCGAAGTACAGGCACCGTTCGGCGGTCGGGCGCGGCGTGGGCTCGAGGCCCGCGTCGATCACCACGCTGCCGAGGCGGCCGGCCGAGCCGGCTTCGGTGATCAGCATGCGGTGGAGCCCGAAGGTGCCGAGCCCGGCGATGGCCGCGGCAGACTTGTGGGACCAGGGGCTCACCAGGGTCTTTGGGTCCCAGTTGTGGGTGGAGGGCTGGGCGGCCGCGCGGACGCCGCGCTCCGCCAGGGCGGCGATCAGTGCCCGGGCGGTATCGTTGATCCAGTCGTTGGTCTCCCGGTAGGCGAGGGCCCACTCGGGCGCCGTCCCGGGGCTCGCGCGGTTGGCCTTGACCACCGCTTCGCCGAAGGGCACGAAGAAGGCGACCACGGTCCGGGCCCCGGGCAGGAGGTCCCCGGGCAGCCGGTGGGTGGGCTCGGCCACCTCCCGCAGGCGGAGCCACCAGGGGTCGGCGGCGTCGGCGAAGCCCACCAGGGGGGGGCGAAAGGGGGTCCGGGTCCGGGCGCCGACGACTCGCGCGGCAACGAACTCGCGGAGGAACTCCCCCAGGGATGGCGCTGCGGTCACGGTACGGCTCCTCTCGCGCAGACACGTCGGTCGGCTCCCCCCGGCCCCGATGCCCTACCACAGATGGTCGGCGGCGGCCAGTGCCCTTTGGTTGACCCGCCGGGCCCCGCCTTCCTGGCGGGACCCCGGGCAGGTCCGGTATGCTGCCCCCGCCTCTTTCGCGCAGGGAGCCATGGCCCTCGACCCTTCCCCCCACCGGACCCTCGCCGCCCTCGCCCGGGGGCCCCTGTGCGCCGTGCCCGGGGACCTGCCGGTGGCCGAGGCCCGGGGGCTGGTTCGCCGCGCCGGGGTGGCCGGGGTCTGGGTGGAAGCGGGGGGGGAGATCGCCGGCGCCTGCACCGCCGAGCGCCTGGCCGGCCTGCCCCCCGCTTCGCCCCTGGGGGAAGCCCTCCGGGGCGCCCCCTGGTGCCGGGCCGCGGCCGCCACCCCCCTGGAGGAGCTCCTCGCCCGCTGGCGCCAGGAGCCCCGACTGGCGGTGGTGCTCGCGGACCCGGGGGGGCGCCCCGAGGGGATCGCCGACCTGGCTGGCGCGGCGGATGCCCTGACCCGGGCGCTCGCCCTAGCGGAGGCCCGCCTGGCCGGGGTGATGGCCACGGTGGACGAGGCGGTCACCGTGATCGACGCCGACGAGGCGGTGGTCGGCTGGAACCGGCGGGCCGAGGAGCTGTACGGGGTGCCGGCGGCGGAGATCCTGGGCCGGCCGATCCGCTCGGTGCCGGTTTTTGGCGAGCTCGCGGTGACCCGGGTGGCCCGGGACGGCGGCGAGGTGCGCGACGCCTTCCACCGCTCCGCCGAGGGGACCTACGTGCTGATCAACGCTCGCCCCATCGGGGCCGGGGGGCGGCCCCTGGGCGGGGTGGCGGCGGAGCGGGACGTGACCGACCTGGTGGCCCTCCACCAGGCGCTCGCCCGCACCAGCAGCCAGGTGCGCGAGTGGGAGGGCAAGGGGCAGAAGACCGCGGAGGAGCGCGGCCCCTTCCGCCGCATCCTCGGCCACAACCGGGCGCTCCAGAAGACCATCGCCCTGGCCCGGCGGGTGGCCCCCACCGCAGCCTCGGTGCTCTTGCGGGGGGAGAGCGGCACCGGCAAGGAGCTCTTCGCCGAGGCCATCCACGGCGCCAGCCCCCGGGCCGACGGCCCCTTCGTGGCGCTCAACTGCGGGGCGATCCCCCACGCGCTCTTTGAGAGCGAGCTCTTCGGCTACCAGCCGGGAGCCTTCACCGGCGCCGACCGGCGGGGGCGCCCGGGTCGGCTCGAGGCCGCCCGGGGGGGCACCCTCTTCCTCGACGAGGTGGGCGACCTCCTCCCGGACCACCAGGTGAAGCTCCTGCGGGTGCTCCAGGACGGGTCCTTCTACCGGGTGGGGGGCGACGAGCCGGTGCGCGCCGACGTGCGGGTGGTGGCGGCCACCCACCGGGACCTGGAGGCCCTGGTGGCCGAGGGGCGGTTCCGGGAGGACCTGTACTACCGGCTCAACGTGGTGGCCCTGGACGTGCCCCCCCTACGGGACCGGCGGGACGACCTGCCCGAGCTGGTGTACGCCTTCCTCCAGGAGTTCGCCCGGCTGTACGGCCGGCGGGTGACCCAAGTGGCGCCGGAGGTGCTCTCGGCCCTGGTGATCCACCCGTGGCCGGGCAACGTGCGAGAGCTCCGAAACGCGGTGGAGCGCCTGGTGGTGCTGGCCGAGGGGGAGGTGGTGACGGCCGAGAACCTGCCGACCCTGCTGCGGCCCCCGGAGGGGCCGGGGGCGAGCCCGACGGGGCTGCTGGCCCGGCTCACCGACCAGACCGAGCGGGACCTGATCCGCAAGGCCCTGGGGCAGTGCGGCGGCAACATGGCCCAGGCGGCCCGCCTGCTCGGCGTTCCCCGCTCCACCCTGTACTACAAGGTCCGGGCCCTGGGCCTGGCGCCGCGGGCGCCGTCGGAAACCTGACGCCGCGGCCCCCGTAGGTCCCAAAAGCCGACACCCCACCCCGCCGCTGCCGGCCCTGGCGCCGAGGCACGCCCCTTGCTACTGCTCTTGGGGCGACCGCCCCGACACCCCCCCGTGGAGGCACCCGATGGACATCCGCCAACGGCTCCTGGACGCGGCGCCCCTCTCCCTGGTGCGCCTGGTGGCGGCACCCTACATCGCCGGGGAGAGCATGGAAGCGGCCGTGGGGCGGGCCGACGAGCTCTTCGCCCGCCAGGGGGTGCTCGCCACCCTGGACATGCTGGGAGAGTCGATCCAGAGCCGCGAGGACGCGGCCGCCTGCCGGGACGCCTACCTCGCCCTGGTGGATCGCATCGCCGATCGGCCCCACTGCACGGTCTCCCTCAAGCCCACCTCCATGGGGCTCCACCAGGGCCGCGCCCTGTGCCGCGCCAACATCGAGCAGGTGACGGCCCGGGCGGCCGCGGTGGGCCGAGGGGTGACCATCGACATGGAGGACCGGTCCACGGTGGACGACACCCTGGCGATCTACCGGGAGCTGCGGCCCCGCTACCCCAACCTCGGCACCGTCCTCCAGAGCCGCCTCAAGCGCACGCCGGGGGACATCGAGGCCCTGGGGGAGGGGGCGGGGCGCATCCGCATCTGCCTCGGCGCCTACCCCGAGCCGGCCGAGGTCGCCCTCACCGACCCCCGCCAGGTGAAGGAGGCCCTGTACCGCCAGGCCCTGCGCCTGTTGGAGCTCGGCGCGTCCGTGGAGCTCGCCACCCACGACGGGGTGCTCCTGGAGCGGCTCCTGGCCGAGGCGACGAGCCGGGGCGTCTCCCGGGACCGGTTGGAGATCCAGTGGCTCCTCGGGGTGCCCATGGAGCGGCTGCGGGAGCGCTGCCGCCGGGCCGGCTGGACGGTGCGGCTGTACGTGCCGTACTGCGACCGGTGGGAGTACGCGGCGAGCTACTTGAAGCGTCGGCTCCTGAGTAACCCCAAGCTCCTGGTGTACGTGGCCCACAACCTGTGGAAGCGGGGCACCTGAAGGGCGCCCCGCGAGAAGGAGAAGCCGCTATGACCAACGCCATCGCCCGGGTCCCCCCGCCGCGCAACGAGCCGGTCTTGGGCTACGAGCCGGGTTCCCCCGAGCGGCACCGCCTCAAGGCGGCGCTGGCCGATTTGGGGGGGCAAGAGCTCGAGATCCCGCTGGTGATCGGGGGCCAGGAGGTCCGCACCGAAACCTTCGGCGACTGCCGGGTGCCCCACGCCCACGCCCGGCGCCTCGGGCGGTTCCACCAGGGGGGCGCCCCGGAGGTGGAGCGGGCGATCCGCGCCGCCCTGGAGGCCCGGGCCGGGTGGGCCGACCTGGCGTGGCCGGACCGGGCGGCCATCTTCCTCAAGGCCGCCGACCTCCTGGCGGACCGCTGGCGCCCGGTGCTCAACGCCGCCACCATGCTTGGCCAGGGCAAGACCGTCGTCCAGGCCGAGATCGACTCGGCGTGCGAGCTCATCGACTTCTGGCGCTTCAACGTCGCCTTCGCCCAGGAGCTCCTCGGCCAGCAGCCCCAGTCCGCCCCGGGGGTGTGGAACCGGGTGGAGCAGCGGCCCCTGGAGGGGTTCGTGTTTGCCGCCACCCCGTTCAACTTCACGGCCATCGCCGGCAACCTGCCCACCGCCCCGGCCCTTCTGGGCAACACCGTGGTGTGGAAGCCGGCCTCCAGCGCCGTGTACTCGGCCCACTTCATCCTGAAGCTCCTCACCGAGGCCGGGCTCCCCCCCGGGGTGATCAACCTGGTGCCCGGCCCGGGGGGGGCGGTGGGCGACCCGATGCTCGCCCACCCCGACCTCGCCGGCATCCACTTCACCGGCAGCACCGAGGTGTTTCGGGGGATGTGGCAGACCGTGGGGGCCAACATCGCCCGCTACCGCACCTACCCGCGCATCGTCGGGGAGACCGGCGGCAAGGACTTCGTCTTCGCCCACCCGTCCGCCGACGTGCCCGCCCTGGTGACGGCGCTGGTGCGCGGCGCCTTCGAGTACCAGGGGCAGAAGTGCTCGGCGGCGAGCCGGGCGTACATCCCCGAGAGCCGGTGGCCCGAGGTCCGGGATCGGCTGGTGGCCGACGTGGCGGCGATCCGCCAGGGGGACGTGGCGGACTTTGGCGTCTTCATGGGGGCGGTGATCGACGCCGGCGCCTACCGGCGCATCCGGGGCTACCTGGAGTTCGCCCGGGCGTCGGCGGACGCCGCCATCCTGTGCGGCGGCGGCGGCGACGACTCGGTGGGCTACTTCATCGAGCCCACCGTGGTGCAGGCGACCGACCCGCGGATGCGGCTGATGGAGGAGGAGATCTTCGGGCCGGTGCTCACCGTGTTCGTGTACCCGGACGCCCGGCTCGACGAGGCCCTAGAGCTGTGCGACACCACCTCGCCCTACGCCCTCACCGGGGCGATCTTCGCCCGGGAACGGGGGGTGATCGCCCGGTTGACCCACCGGCTAAAAAACGCCGCCGGCAACTTCTACATCAATGACAAGCCCACCGGGGCGGTGGTGGGCCAGCAGCCCTTCGGCGGGGCTCGGGCCTCGGGCACCAACGACAAGGCCGGGAGCCTGATCAACCTCCAGCGCTGGGTCTCCCCCCGCACCGTCAAGGAGACCTTCTCCCCCCCGACGGACTTTCGCTACCCGTACATGCGGGAGCCGTGAGCGGGGGGGGCGGGCTAGGAGAGCCACCGCACGGCGGAGCCCACCAGCACCGCCCAGGCGAGGCTGAGCATGGTGCCGATGAGGACGTACTCGGCCACTTTCTGGTCCCGAGCCTCCTTGATCTCCCCGAAGCGGATCACCCCCTTGGCTGCCAGCACCAGCCCGATGGCGGCGTGGCTGTCGGCCAGGAGGAAGGTGAGGACCAGGAACCGCTCCAGCCAGCCGATGATCCGACCGCCCTGGGCGAGCCCCCGCCCGCGAAAGCCGTCGATCGCAGCCCGGTCTTCGGGGCGCAGCAGCCGGGCCAGGGCGGCCTCCACCACGGCGCCCCCGCCGAAGACGGCGGCGGCGTATCCGGCGAGCACGAGGAGCGCGTGGAGCATCAGGGAGCCCCTCGCCTCGGGCCGGGCCAGCCCCGGGCGAACCCGAGCAGGGAGTCCCGGGCCTCCAGGTAGGTCTTGGCGTGGGCGCGGTCCAGGCTCTGGTGGAGGGTGGGCTGGCTCACCCCCAGGGCTCGAGCGGCGGCGCTCTCGGTGCCGTGGGCCTGGTAGGCCCGCAGGGAAGCGAGTTGCTTCTCGGTCCACCGCGACGCCAAGGCGTGGAGGACCAGGCACAGGGCGTTGGCCGGGCTGTCGAAGAGGGGCTCGCCGGTGGAGA
>JBBIIA010000111.1:12303-14481 GCA_037446775.1 Deltaproteobacteria bacterium | reverse complement strand
AATTGGGAGGCCTGGAACCGCGAACTGCCTGAGGCGAAAGCGCGCCCGCCGCTCGGATGGGGGCCGGCCGTGGAGGGCGGCGTCGAACGCCTCGCTCGCCAGCCGTGGCGGCGGCCCGGCGAAATCCGCCCGGGCGCGGCCCCCGAGCTCGGCGGCCGGGGCCCTGGTAACCCGGATGGCCCGGGCGATCGGCCAGGGCAAACCGGCCCCCGACACCCGGGAGGTGGAGACCCGGCTGTTCCAGGAGCCGCAGCTCGGCTCCCGGGTGCTCGATCTCGTTCTGGCCGAGCCGGCCCGGGCGGGCCGCGGCGGTCGGCCCCGGCCGCGCTACGAGGCAGGCTTGTCCCTGGTGGAGATGATCCTCACCCAGCTCCGCTTTTCGGTCGAACGGGAGCGGCCCTGGGCCCAGGCGGCCCTCGGCGAGCTGCAGCGGGACCTGGCGGAGCGGGTGTTCGGGCCTGGGGTCGACCCCCAGGTCCAAAGCGACGTCCTGAGCGTCCTGGCCTCGGCCGGGGTGACGCCGTCGGCCGAGGTCCGTAGGGCGGCGGGCGCGGTCCAGGCCTGCCGCGAGCCGGGCCCCGGTGCCGACCTGGAGTCGTTGCTCGAAAGCGCCGGCGCTGCGGGCCCGGAAGCGGTCTACGAGCTGTGGGAGGTCGCCTTCGCCCAGCTCCAGGCCCAGGAGGCCGAGGGGCAGCTCGCGGTGCTCGACGCCCTGGTTCTCGCCCCCCAGGCGGTCCTGCGGGAGGTTGCCCTGCTCCTCCTGCTCCACCCCCTGGCCCAGGTGCGGCAGCGGGTGGTGGAGCGGCTCCTGGGCGACCCGGCCGCGGTGTCTCCCGTGGGGCTCCGCCGGCTGGTGCTGGTGCGCAACTGGCTGCCCGAGGCCGAGCGGCCCGCCCTCGACGCCCTGGTGCGCCGGTGCCGGGAGGCGCGGCTCGAGCCGGCGCCCCTGGGGGCCCGCCCGGTCACCCGGCGGCTGGCGTCGGCCTTCGACGGTTCGGGCGCCACCTGCTTCTGCCTGACCCTGGGGGACAAGCGCCGCCTGGTGGTGGGAGGGGCGGCGCTCAAGGAGGGGATCGGCGTGCGGGACCCCTGGTGCCACCCGGGCGTGAGCCGGGCCGAGGCGGACCACATCGCCGACCGCCTTCGCCAGGATGCGAGCGCCCGGGGGGTCTCCGAGGACTACCTCGACACCCTCCTCGGCCACTTCCTGTGGGTGGGCGCCCAAGCGGGGCGGCCGCCGGCGCCGCCCCTCTTGCAGCTGGCCGAGCTGGCCGGCCCGGCGGGCTGGTCCCCCCGGCCCCTGGACTTCGCCGAAGCCCTGGCCGAGTTGGAAGGGGCCCTGGGCGCCCCCGCCCTGGAGCCCCGGGAGGTGGAGCGGGTGCTCACGGCCACCCCGGGCGGCACCGGGGAGTTCCCCTGGGCGCGGTCGTGGTTCGAGGACGACGCGGAAGTGGATCGGGTGGTCGCGGCGGCCCTGGGCCGGGACCGGGGCCCGGAGGCCCGGGCGCGGGCGGCGGTCCGGGTGGTCGACCACATCCTGGAGCCCCGGCGCCAGGGCTGGTTCGAGCGCCTGGTCTGGACCGCCCGGTGGGCCCGGTGCACCGGCGGCAACCCGCGGTGGCAGGAGCTGACGGTGGTGGCCCGGGAGCTCCACCGGGGCCGCCCCCTGGCAGAGCTGGTGTTCATGGGCGGGGTGGCCCGGCGGACGGTGGCGTCGGCCCTGGTACGGCAGCGTTTGGAGAAAGAAGGATAGTTCCGGGGGGCTACCCCCGCGGCAGCTCCACCCAAGACCGGCTCCCGGCGCCGAGTTCCGACTCCACGCCGACGGTGCCGCCCATGCGCTCCCCCCCCAGTTCCCGGTCCACGAAGGGCCGCCCCTTCCCTCGGCGCCGGGGGGCGTTCCCCCCGGCCGCTGCGGCTCCCGCTTGGGCCCGCTACTCCCGGGTCGGCTCCGCGCCGAGGGCCCGCTCCCCCTTCTCCCGCTGGGCCCGCACCAGGGCGAGCTTCTTGCCGAGCTTGGCCGCCCGCCCCCCGTCCCCTTCGGCGTCGAGCTCGGCTTCGAGCTTCGCTTGCTTGGTCGCCAGGCGGCCCAGGAGGTCCTCCAGGGCGGCCCGCTCCTGGCGCTCGCGCCGCTCCCGATCGCAGAACCAGGCGTCGAGTTGCTGGATCAGCTTCTTG
>JBBIIA010000111.1:0-12203 GCA_037446775.1 Deltaproteobacteria bacterium | reverse complement strand
AGGCGGTACAGCCGGGGCGGGAGCCCCTGCTCCAGCTCGTCCGCCGCCAGCTTCACCCCGTCCAGGGCGACCACCACCTCGGCGCCGTCGCCGGTCCGGCGCAGCCCCTCCAGGCGGCGCAAAAGCCCCGCGAGCTCGCGGCGCAGGCCCTGGTACTCGGCCCGCTGGTGGGGATTGAGGGAGGCGCCGTGGCGCACCAGGTTCTTTTGCAGGTGCTTGGCGGCCTTGACCGCCTCCACCAGGTGCCCCCCGGCGTTGCGCAGCCAGTGCAGGCGCCCGGACTGCTCGGCCTGCCAGGAAAAGGAAGCCCGGCTGATGAAGGCGATGACGGCGCCGAACACGGCCTTGAGCCCGCGCTCGTACTCCTCGTCCAGGTCGAAGGCGGGCACCTCGGCCGGCCGGCGGCCCAGGACCTCCCCCAGGTCTTCGGCGGAAAAGACCTCCGCGGGTTCCAGCCCCAGGACCCGGGCGACCAGTCCCAGGGCGTCCTCGTACATCCGGGCCACCTCGTTGCGCACCGCCTCCACGGCGGGGCCGGGGAAGTCCACCGCGGCCCGGTTGAGGTACCTCGGCTCGGCGGCGGTGGCTTCGGGCACCGGGAACCAGCCGCCGAGCACCCCCACGAGCCGCCCGGTAAAGGGCGCGAAGAGGCCGACCCCCAGGAGGTTGAAGAGGGTGTGGAAGGCGGCGAGCTTGAGCATGTAGTCGTCGGGGGCGATGCCCAGGGCCCCGGTGGCGGCGTCCACCAGCCCCATCAAGGGGCGCAAGAAGGCCACGGCCACGGCACCGGTGACGACGTTGAAGAGGACGTGGGCGGCGGCGAGGCGCTTGCCGTCCTCGCTGGCGCCCACTGCCCCCAGGACCGCCGTGATGGTGGTCCCCAGGTTGGCCCCGATGGCGAGGGCGACGGCGTTCTCGTAGGTGATCTGGTGGGCCGCGAGCGCCGTGATGGTGAGCACCAGGGTCGCGTGGCTGGACTGCATCACCACCGTGGCGATGAGGCCCAGGGCGGCGAAGAGCAGGACCCCCCCGAACCCCGGCACGGCGAACCGGGCCAGGTCGAGGCCGTGGCGGATCCCCTCGAACCCCTCCTTCATGTAGTGGATGCCGAGGAAGAGAAAGCCGAGCCCGGTCAGGACGTACCCCGCCCCCTTGAGGGGCTTGGGCTTCTGGAGCACCAGCACCACCCCGAGCACCAGCATCGGCATGGCGTAGGCGGCGATATCGACCTTGAGGCCGAAGCCGGCCACCAGCCACGCCCCCGTGGTGGTCCCGAGGTTCGCCCCAAAGACGATCCCGATGCCCGCCCCGAGGCCCAGGAGCCCGGCGCTCAAGAAGGATATGGTGATCACCGAAACCAGCGAGCTCGACTGGAGCAGGGTGGTGGTCACCAGCCCGAAGGCGACGCTCTTCCAGGGCCGGTCGGTGGTGCGCCGCAGGATGCCTTCGAGGGCGCCCCGGGTGAAGGCCCGGAAGCCCTCCTCCAGGGAGAGCATGCCGAAGAGGAAGATCGCCACCCCGGCGGCCACGGCGGCGAAGCGCGGGCTCGCCCACAAGCCGTAGGCGAGGAGCAGCAGGGCAATGGGAAGCAGGGTCTTTCGCAGCATCGGCTCCTCGGTAGCCCCCGGATCGGCTACCGCGGCGGCGTTCTTGAGCGCCCGGGGCTCACGGTCCGGGGATCACGTACCAGAGGATGGCCAGGTAGTGGAGCACGCTCCCGGCCAGCACGAAGCCGTGCCAGATGGCGTGGGCGTAGGGGAGGGATCGCCAGGCGTAGAAACCGATCCCCCCGGTGTAGGCGACGCCGCCGGCGACCAGGAGGGCCACCCCCCCGGGAGCGAGGGAAGCGAGCAGGGGCTTGATCGCCAACACCACCACCCAGCCCATGGCGACGCACAGGGCGACGAAGGCCCCCCGCCCCCGGGGCCCGAAGACCGCCCGCACGACGATGCCGACCACCGCCAGGCCCCAGACCGTCCCAAACAAGCTCCACCCCCAGGGGCCCCGCAGGCTCACCAGAGTGAAGGGGGTGTAGGTGCCGGCGATGAGGAGCAGGATGGCCGAGTGGTCCAGCACCCGCAGCACCGCCTTGGCCCGGGAGGACGGGATGCTGTGGTACAGGGCGGAGGCGGTGTAGGCGAGGACCAGGGTCGTCCCAAAGACGCTCGCCGAGACCACGTGCCAGGCGTCGCCCCGCAGGGCCGCGAAGGCGGCGAGAACGGCCAAGCCGGCGATGGCCAGGACGATGCCCACCCCGTGGGTGACGCCGTTGGCGATCTCTTCGCCGAGGGAGTAGCGCGGAGGAGCGAGGTCGGTGGTCACGGGGCACCTCTACGCAGAGGGGTCGGCGGGTGGGCTCATGGGACAGGATAAAGCACTCGGGCACCGACGCGAAGGGGGAAGGTCCGCCGGGAACCACCGGCAGCGGCGGCGACGGGTCCGGGGTGCCCCTCCGCACCGCCGCGCCATCCGCGGTGTCCCGAGTCGCCGTGCCGGGGTTTCCGGGTGCGCCGAGCGGCACCGGCCTTCGCGACGCCCGTCGCTTCGGTCGAGGCGGTGCGCGGCTCCGCTCCGGGGCACCCCGGACCCGCCAGAGAACCACGCTCTCGGCTCACCCCTCCGCCGGGCGCCCCGCCTCGTCCCAGCCCCGGGCGCGGTAGTACTCGGCCCGCATCCGCGAGAGCTCCTCCCGGGTGAGTACGGCGCCGGTCTCCGGGAGGGGCTCGTCGAAGAAGCGGTCCGGGAGCCAGTCGTCCGCCGCGGTCAGGCCCTCTTGGAGGTTGAAGCGGCGCGCCCCGTCGGCCACCCGCCGGGCCACGGCCCGCACCCCGTCGGCCCCGAGGTCGAGTCCGGTGGTCAGCCGCATCGCCTCGGCGAGGCCGTCCCAGGGGTAGAAGTCCCGGAAGAACCGGCACAAGATCAGGGCGTCGAAGAGGTTGAGGCGGTCCTCGTAGTCCACCAGGAGCTCGGCCTTGCCCTCCACCGCCGCCGGGGCGATGTGGCCCGCCAGCTCGGGTTTGTAAAAGGTGGTCCGCAGGTGGCAGGCGCCGCGGTCCGAGGTGGCGTAGGCGAGCCCCATGCCCTTGAGGAGCCGGGGGTCGTAGCCGGCGGGCTCCAGCCCTTTGACGTGGATCGCCAGGTGCTCGAGGCCGAACTCTCGGGCCGCGCCCCGGATCCCCTGGGCCAGCACCGCCCCCAGCCCCTCCCGCCGGGCGATGGCGTCCAGAAGCGTCGCCGCCGCGTCGGCGTCGCCGTAGGGGATGGCCTCGGGGATCGCCCCCAGGCGGGACGCCTCCATGGCAAAGGCCACCAGGTTGCCGGCGCTGATGGTGTCGAGCCCCAGCCGGTCGCACCGGTCGTTGAGGTACGCCACCTCCTCCACGGAGTCGATCAGGGCCAGCCCCCCGAAGGCGTACAGGGTCTCGTACTCGGGGCCCTCCAGGGTGAGGCCCGCGTGGCGACCCCCCCGCACCGTGGTGCGCTTGCCGCAGGCGAGAAAGCAGCGGGGGCACGCCACCGGCCGCACCGCGCACCGCTCGTGGATCGCCTCGGCGCTGATCGCCCCAAAGCCGTCGCGCCGGCCCTGGCGCCAGTACCGGGTGGGGAAGGCCCCGGCCGTGTTGACCAGGGAGACCATGGAGGGGGTGCCCCAGGTGCGGTAGGTGCGAGTGGCCGGGTGGTCCTTGAGCTCGGCAAACATCCGGCGCCCCAGCTCGGCCACCCCCTCGGGGTCGGCCAGGGGCCGGCGGGCCCCGCCGAAGAAGACCACCCCCTTCACCCCCTTGGCCCCCAGGGCGGCCCCGGGGCCGGTGCGGCCGGCGCACCGCCAGCGGTCGTTGGCGAGGATGGCGAAGGGCACCTGCCGCTCCCCCGCGGGCCCGATCACTGCCGCCCCGGCCCGGCTCGGCCCCCCAAAACGCTCCACCAGGGCGTCCTCGGCCGCGTAGGTCTCCCGGCCCCACAGGTCGCCGGCGGGGGTGAACCGGGCGCCCTCCTCCCCCACCTCCAGGACCACCGGGGCGTCGGCGGCGCCGGTGAGCACCACCGCATCCAGCCCGGTCCGGGACAGCTTCTCGGCGAGCTTGCCCCCCGAGTAGGACTCGGAATAACAGCCGGTCTGGGGGCTCTTGGTGAAGACCCCGTAGCGGGCCGAGCCCGGCACCCGGCTGTCGGTGGTCGGCCCCACGGCGAAGACCAGGGGTACCTCGGGGGCCAGGGGTGGGGCGCCCGCCGGCATGTGCTGGGTGAGGAGCCAGGTGCCGAGCCCCTTGCCGCCGAGCACCCCGGCCAGAAGCTCCGCCGGCAGCTCCTCGGTGCGGCACCGCCGGGTGGTGGCGTCGGCCACCAGGACCTTTCGGAAGAACCCATTCATCGGTACCCTGCCCCTCTCTCGCCCCCGTACCCGGAGCGCCCGCCATGCTCAAGCCCGCCCGCACCTACGAAGAGGCCCGCGCCACCTTTCGCTGGCAGATCCCCGAACGGTACAACATCGCCGTGGACGCCTGCGACCGCCACGCCGCCGACCCGGCCCGGCTGGCGCTCATCTACCTGGACGCCGAGGGCCGGGAGACCCGCTACACCTTCCGGGCGCTTCGGGACCTCTCCAACCGCCTCGCCAACGCGCTCTCGGCCCAGGGCTTCGGGCGGGGCGACCGCCTCGGGATCCTCCTGCCCCAGGGCCCCGAGACCGCCCTGGCGCACCTGGCGGCGTACAAGCTCGGGGCCATCGCCGTGCCCCTCTTCACCCTCTTCGGGCCCGACGCCCTGGCCTACCGGCTGGCCAACAGCGAGGCGGCGGGCCTGGTCACCGACCTCGCCAACCTCCCCAAGGTCCTGGAGATCCGCGACCAGCTCCCGGGGCTGCGCTTCGTCCTCGCCGTGGGCGGGGGCGAGGGGGCCCTGGACTTCTGGGGGACGCTTGCGCGAGGCGCCGATACCTTCACCCCCGTGGACACCCTGGCCGAGGACCCGGCCCTGATCATCTACACCTCGGGGACCACCGGGCCCCCCAAGGGGGCGCTCCACGCCCACCGGGTGCTGTTGGGCCATCTGCCCGGGGTCGAGTTCCCCCACGACTTCTTCCCCCAGCCCGGGGACCTCTTCTGGACCCCCGCGGACTGGGCGTGGATCGGCGGCCTCTTGGACGTGCTCCTGCCGAGCTGGCACCACGGGGTACCGGTGCTCGCCCACCGGGCCAAGAAGTTCGACCCCGAGGAGGCGTGCCACCGGATGGGCCGCTACGGGGTGCGAAACGCCTTCCTGCCCCCCACCGCCCTCAAGATGCTCCAAGCCGTGTCCCGCCCCCGGGAGCGCCACGGGGTGGCGCTGCGCAGCGTCGGCAGCGGCGGCGAGTCCCTGGGGGAGGCGACCCTGGCGTGGGGCCGGGACGAGCTCGGCCTCACCATCAACGAGTTCTACGGCCAGACCGAGGCGAACCTCCTGGTCGGCAACTGCGGCGCCCTCCTGCCGGTGCGCCCCGGCTCCATGGGGGTACCGGTGCCGGGGCACATCGTAGAGGTGGTGGACCCCGAGGGCAACCCGGTCCCGGCGGGGGAGATGGGGGAGGTGGCGGTGCGGGCCCCGGACCCGGTGATGTTCTTGGGCTACTGGCGAAACCCCGAGGCCACGGCCAAGAAGTACGCGGGGCCGTGGCTGTTGACCGGGGACCAGGCGCGGGCGGACGAGGACGGCTATCTGTGGTTCTCGGGGCGGTCCGACGACCTGATCAACAGCGCCGGCTACCGGATCGGCCCCACCGAGATCGAGGACTGCCTGATGAAGCACCCGGCCGTCGCCCGGGCCGCCGCCATCGGTAGCCCCGACCCCCTGCGCAACGAGATCGTCAAGGCCTACCTGGTGCTGCGGGAGGGGGTCGCCCCGTCCCCGGCGCTCACCGCCGAGATCCAGGCCCACGTGAAGCGCCAGCTCGCCGCCCACGAGTACCCCCGGGAGGTCGCCTACCTCGACGCCCTGCCCATGACCGCCACCGGCAAGATCAAGCGGGACGACCTGCGGCGCCTGGATCGGGCGGAGAAGGCCGGGGGGTAGACGGGAGGACCGGCGCGGGCGGCGGCGATGGCCCGGCAGGGCGCCTCGGCCTCAGCCGAGGCGCCCTGCCGGGCCCGGGTCGTACCCCGCGAGGGCTTGGGCGAAGGAGGCACTGGCGGCCGCTACGGCGCTGCGCTGCTGCTCGAGGAGGGCCAGGTGGCGCAAGCCGTGGGCGAGCACGTGTTCCTCCCGGATCTCGGCGGGACGGGGGCGGCAGGCGTCGGCGCTGGGCGGAAGGGCGATCGCGCGCAGATCGGCCCGCCGGGTGCCGGGCGCGAGCTCCGGGGGCCCCTCGCCGAGGGCCAGGTAGGTGAGCACCAGGTTGGCGGGGCCCTCGTAGCGCCAACTCGTCGAATGCACGAAGGCCCGCTCCTGGGGCAGGAGCCCGGAGGACCGGAGGTGTTCGGCCACCAGGTCGTCGGGGTCGCAGCCCCGGGCCGTGGCGTCGATGCGGGTCGTTTTGTAGCAGACCTCGGGCCCCTCGAAGCTCACCCGAAACAGCTCGATCCACACCTTCACGACCGGCCTCCCCTGGCGGCCCGGAGCCCCGGGGGCAGGAGCACCGGACGGCCCTGCCACTGGGCCACCTCGGCTTCGGTGCCGTAGACCCGGGAGAGGAAGTCCGGTTCCCAGTCCCCCCTGGGGGGCGTCGCCACCTGCCCCCCGGCCAGGAACACCAGCCGGTCGGCGCAGGCAAAGGCCAAGTTGGCATCGTGGAGGACGGCCACCACGGCCTTGCCCCAGGCCGCGAGCCGGCCCAGTAGCTCCGCGAGGCGGCCCTGGTTCGCCAGATCGAGGTGGGAGGTGGGCTCGTCCAAGAGGACCACTCCGGGGTCCTGCGCGACCACCCGGGCCAAGAGGACGAGCTGCCGCTCGCCGCCGGAGAGCTCGGCGTAGCGGCGGCCCGCGAGCCCTTCGATCCCGACGGCGGCCAGCGCCGCTGCCACCCTCTCCCGGTCCCGCCGCCGGGGCGCGCCAAAGGCGTAGTGGGCCGCGCGGCCCGTGAGCACCACGTCCTCCACGGCAAAGGAGAAGACCGGGCGGTGGAACTGGGGCAGATAGCCCAGGAGCGCGGCGCGCTCGACCCCGGAGACGACGGCCAGGTCCCGCCCGAGCGCGCGAACCGCCCCCCGGGGGCACGGGTGCACCCCGGCGACGACCTTGAGCAGGGTTGACTTGCCGCTCCCGTTGGCTCCCAGAATCGCCGTGACCTCCCCGGCCGCGGCCTCCAAGGAGACCCCTCGGAGGATCGGCCGGCCGCCCAGGGAAAAGGAGAGATCCCGCACTGCGAGGCCCACGGGTCAGTCCCCGAAGTACTGGGCCGCAGACCGGCGCAGGAGCCAGAGGAAGAAGGGCCCGCCGATGAGGGTGGTGAAGAGCCCGGCTGGCACCTCGAAGGCGGTGGCCGAGCGGGCCACGTCGTCCACGAGCACGAGGAAACTTCCCCCGAAGGCCACGCTCACCGGTACGAGGCGCGCGTTGTCGGCGCCCACCAGAAGCCGAGCCATGTGGGGAACGGCCAGGCCCACCAGCGCGATCACGCCGGCCACGGCGGTGGCCCCGGTGGCGGCGAGGGCAGCGGGCACGAGCACGAGGAGCTTCTCCCGGCCGGGCCGGAGCCCAACCGCCCGGGTCTCCTCGTCCCCCAGGGCCACCACGTTGAGGCGCCAGCGCAGCGCCACCAGGGCCAAGACCCCCAGGGCGACCGGGGGCGACGCCGAGCGGACCTTGGCCCAACTCGCGTTGTGGAGGTTCCCCATGGTCCAGTGGACGATGGTCTGGAGCTTGAACGGGTCGGCGGTGATCTGGACCGCGGTGAGGAGGGCGGTGAACACCCCGCCCACCACCACCCCGGCCAGCACCAGGGACACCGGGGAGCCGCCCCGCCGGGTCGCGGCCAGGGCGTAGCTGAGGCCTGCCGCGGCGAGCCCGAACGCGAACGCGGTGGGCTGGAGGGGCAGGCCGGGGGTGACCAGGGCCAGGGCCGCCCCACAGGCGGCCCCGGCGGAGAGCCCCAGGATGTCGGGGGAGACCAGGGGGTTTCGGGCCACGGCCTGGAGCGCCGTGCCCGAGACGGTGAGCCCCGCTCCCACCAGGAAGGCCAGGAGCACCCGGGGCAGGCGCACGTCGAGGACGATCGCGCCCACCAGGTCTCCCTCGCCTCCGTCGGCCAGGACGGGGGCGCCCCAGAGCCGGTCCAGGAACCACCCCAGGACCTCGCCGGACGACACGCCCCCGGCAGGCCCCACGAGAAGCGACAGCGCCAGCACCGGGACCGGCACCAGGTACCACAGCCGGTGCACTACCGCCCCCCCGTCCCGGGCCCGTACAGGGCGTCGAGCATGCGTCGGGCTTCGGCATCGAGGTCCAGGCCAGCGAAGCGTTCGGGGTGTAGCCACACGGCCAGGAGCTTCACCGCGTGGACGAACTTGAGGGTCCACAGGTCGGTGAGGAAGACCTCGGGGAGCTCGTGCACCCGGCCGGTTCGGGCCGCCGAAACGCGGCGCCACTGGGGGTCGGCGAGGAGGTGGGCGGGGTCCTTGCGGTCGTTGACCCACAGGACCACCACCTCGGGGTTCCAGGCGAGCAGCCGCTCCCGGCTCACCACCCGGTGCTCGGCGGCCTCCTCGCAGACGTTTCGCCCCCCCGCCAGCCGGATCAGGTCGTCCACGGTGCTGCCCCGGCAGGAAGTGGCTAGATCCTCCTGGGCCCACAGGAAGTAGGTCCCCGGGCGCTCGGTCTCTCCCAGCCTCCCGAGGCGGGCGTCCAAGGCCGCTAGCTCCGCCTTGGCCCACGCCACCCGCTCCCTGGCCCGGGCCTCGGTGCCGGTCAGCCGCCCCAGGTCGGCCAGCTCCCGGTACACGTCTTCCTTGCTCGCGATGAAGACCCCGTAGGCTGGAATCCCCAGGGCCTCCAGGGCGGCGATGGACTCGGTCTGCTGCGACCAGATCACCACGAGATCCGGGCGGAGCGCCGCGACCGCCTCGATGCTCACGAAATCCCAGTTGCCGGGGGCGGGCAGCCGCCGGTCGCGGATGCGGGGGTCCAGGGCCGCGTACCGGGCGAAGACCTGCCCCTCGTAGACGTTTCGGGAGATGCCGACGACCCGGTCCTGGGCGCCCAACATGTAGAGCCCCGAGAGCGCGCTCTCGAGCAGGCACACGATCCGCTCGGCGGGTTTCGCCAGCCGGATCTCCCGGCCCCGGAAGTCGGTGACGGCGACCCCGGCGGCCGCCGGGGTCGCGATGCACAGGAGAAGGACGACGGCGAGGGCTCGGGCCAAGGCGGCTTCCTTCGCGGCGATGGGGGGTCCTCTGCCGGCCCACCCCCGCGGGGGAGGAAGGGCGGGAGGGACCGGCGGAGGTCGAGTCGGGTCCACCTACAGCTCCACCTCCAGGGTGGCCATCCACTGGAATCCAGGATCCTGGAACTGCCAGGGCATCTCCACCTCCCGGTCCGTCAGGTTCACGAGATCTAGGGAAAGCAGCGCCCCGTAGCCCGAGGGGGCCGCGAACCGCTTGGTCGCCTTGAGGTTCAGCAAGGTGTGGCCGCCGAAGGCCCGACGGCCGCGCGCGGAAGTGCTGTCGTAGTACCTGCCCACGGTGCGCAGGTACGGCGCGAGGGTCACCTCCCAGGGGAGGTTCCAGGTCACCCCCGCGTTGAGCAGGTAGGCGGGCACGAAGGGGATGTCGGCGCCGTCCTGGTCCGGGTCCACGTCGCTCCCCACTTCGGTCGCGGTCCAGGTGCCGTTGGCGAACCACTGGAGCCAGCTCGCCGGGTAGCCTTCGAGGGACAGCTGGGCGCCGTAGGAGGTGGCTTCGCCCGCGTTGACCGACCGGCTCTGGGAGGGGTCCCGGCTGACCACGTTTTCGACGATCTGGTCGTCCACCCGGTTCCAGAACGCCCGCAGCGTGGCAGCCGCCACCTGGCCGAGCTTCACCTGGGCGCCCGCGTCGAGGCCGAGTCCGCTCTCCGGGTCGAGGGCCGGGTTGGGAAGCTGGCCGTTGCGGCCCGCCACCCCCTCGTCGGCGGCCTGGAGGGTGCCTCCCACCGACTTGGCCGACGGGGCGACGAAGCTCGTGCCTACGTTGGCGAAGAGCGTGGCGAAGGGCGCCGCGTTCCACCGGGTTCCGGCGCTCCACAGGAGGCGCCCCCAGCTCTTCTCCGACGCGCCCGGGAGCGCCCCCCCCAGGAGGTCGTAGTCGTGCTTTAGGTGGCTGTACCGAAGCCCGCCCCGCAGGACCCACGGGCCGAGCTCGAGCGTTTCCTGGGCGAAGAGCCCCAGGGCCCGGGCGCTGGCGTCGTTGGTCTCGGCCCTGATGCCCCCGGGTTCGGTGTAGGTGTGGTAGGTGGCCACCTGGGCGTCGGCGCCCACGGTCAGAAGGCCCCGGCCGGCGTGGCGCAGCGTCACCGTCGCGTCGGCCGGGAAGATCTCCTGGCGCACGCTCTCCTCGGACCGAAGCCCCGGGTTGGCCGGAAAGCTGTCCTCCTCCCAGGTCCGCGCGTAGAACCGGTAGCCTGCCTTGACCTGGGCGTGCAGGTCAGGGGTGAGCCGGTTCTCGTAGACCGCGTTCACCGTGTGGTACTGGTGCTGAAAGTCGCGGTTGGGGCGGCCGGCGTCGCCCGCGTGCTCGGTGTGGTGGGCAAAGACCGAGACCTTGTGGTCGTCGCGGCCCAGGTTCACGATCCCCTTCCCGTAGAGCTTGGTCTTTCGGTATTCCGGGTCGTCCTGCATGTGGAGCCACGAAGGGTCGGTGCCGTAATCCGTGTAGTTGGATCGCTCGTGGCTCCCGCCGAAGAAGCCGCCGACGGCGCCCTTGCGGCCCTGCTGGTAGAAGCGGGCGGCCAGTGTGTCCCAGGAACCGGTGCCCAGGGAGAAACGCGTCGCGAACCCGTCGATGCGGTCGCGGGTGATCCAGTTGGTGATGCCCGCGAGCGGGGCGACGTTGCCGGCGAAGTCCATGGTGAGGTAGTTGCCGTACAGCACCGACGCCGGCCCCTCCTGCATCTCGGCCCGCTCGAAGGCCCAGGGGTCGAGGCCCATGGCGTCGACGAAGGTGTCCACCGGCAGGCCGTCGAGCAGGTAGCCGTTGTACTTGGGCCCCAGGCCGCCGAAGGAGCCCCAGTTGGCGTCGTTTCGCGAGAGCGGGCGCACGAAGACGCCCGGCTCGTAGGTAAACGCCTCGGCGAGGTTTCGGTTGGGCGCGGCGTGGGCGGCGAGATCCTCGGCGTAGAGCACCCGAATCTGCTGGGTGACGGCCTCCTGGGCCTGGGGCACCTTTGACGCGGTGACCACGACCTCGGGCAGGGTCTTGCCCGTGGGCCCTGCGGTCTCGGCCCCGGCCAGGGTGGCCGGGGCGACGAGCAGGGCAGCCAGCATTTTCGTTCGCCAGTGGATGGTCATCTCTCTCTCCTCCTGTGCGGTTGCCGTGCGGCCAGGGGGCCGGACAGCGCCAAAGGGCGGCTACGGGAAACCCCTTCCGGTGCGCCCCCGAGGACGCACTCGGGGCGCCCGTCACCGGAGCTCGAACGCGACGGCGATGGACAGCTCCCGGAGCCCTTCGCCCGCTTCTCCCGGAAACCGGGGATAGGGGGCGGCCCTTCGCACCGCACCGAGGGCCGCGTCGTCCAGCACCCGGGAGCCCGAGGAGGCGGCGACCCGCACCTCCCCCACGCTCCCATCTGGGGTGAGCCGGAAGGCCACGGTCACCCGCCCCGCGACCCCCTGGCGCCGCGCCCAGGCCGGGTACTGCTTGGCCGCCTCGATCCGGTCCCGCACCGCGGCGTAGTAGGCCGCGTGGGCCCCGGGCTCCGGATCGGGGGCGGGTAGCCCCTGGGGCGTCGCCCCCGGTGGGGCATCGGGAAGGTCCGGCCGGACCATCCCCTCGGGCCGCGGGTCCGGCCTTACCGGGGGCCCGGGCGGGGACAGTGGCTCCGCGGCTTCGGGTTCCGACGGCTGCGGCCCCGCGGCTTCGGGCACCAGGGGCGGCGCTTCCGCGACCTCGGGTTCCGACCGCGGCGGTCCCGGCGCTTCGGACCCCGGCGGGACCTCCGGCAGCGGCGCGGGCGGCCCCGCCTCCCGCTGTGGCAAGGGAAGGGCCTCCGCCCGGAGCGGCACCGGCAGCCGACCGGGCGACGGGGCCGGGGGCGGCGGC
>JBBIIA010000110.1:0-14493 GCA_037446775.1 Deltaproteobacteria bacterium | reverse complement strand
GCGATTGCCCTGCGGCAACCCACTTTCCCCCTTGAGCCCCTGCCCGCGGTCGTGGTACACGTTCGCTTTCGTGGCGAAAACCGAGGGAGGAGAGTCCCATGGCTAGGAAGTGTGAACTCTGCGGCAAAGGCTCCGGCAGCGGCAACCACGTGAGCCACGCCAACAACAAGACCAAGCGGGTGCTGTACGCGAACCTCCAGACCGTCCGCGCGGCGGTGGTGGGCGGCACCAGGCGGGTGAAGGTGTGCACCCGCTGCCTGCGGTCCGGCAAGATCACCAAGGCGGCTTGAGCGCCCCTTCTCGGGCAGGCGCGAAGGCCGGGGCATCCCCCCGGCCTTCTTGCCGTCTGGGGCGTCAGCCCTCGAGGAGGAGCTTGAGGGCGAAGAGGATGACGCAGCCGGTCACCACCCCCTTGAGCCAGCCGTGGCCCTTCTTCACCGCCAGCCGCACCCCCACGAAGCCCCCGGCCGCGTTGCCGACCCCGAGGGCGAGGCCGAGGCGCCAGTCCACCATCCCCTGCCAGGCGAAGATCCCGAGGGACACTGCGGTTAGGGCGAAGACGCTCAACACCTTGACGGCGTTGCCCCGCACCAGGTCGAGCCCCGCTAGCGTCGTCGCCGCCAGGATGAAGAAGCCGACCCCGGCCTGGACGAACCCGCCGTAGATGCCCACGGCGAAAAAGCCGGCCCCCAGGACCCAAACCCGGGGGCGAGCCCCGAGCTCGCCGGGGGCGCGGCCCTGGAAGGGGTCCCACAGGGTCCACAGGGTCACGGCGATCATCAGGTACGCCAGCACCTGCTGAAACGCCTCGTCCCCGACCCGGATCGCCAGCCAGGTCCCGACCACGGACCCGGCGGTGGCGGGCAGGGCTGCCCAGCCGATGCTGCGCCAGTCCAAGACCCCGTGGCGGTGGAATCCCCAGATCGCCCCGACGTTTTGCAGGAGCACGCCGACCCGGTTGGTGGCGTTGGCGATCCCCGGCGGGAGGCCCAAAAAGATCAGGAGCGGCAGGGTGAGAAACGAACCGCCCCCGGCCAGCACGTTCACGGTGCCAGCGACTAGGCCCACGGCAAACAGTAAGAGATAGGTCGTCACGGCGCCTCCCGGGTGGCGGATCCCCGCCCCTTGTCGCCCATTTCGGCCCGGCGGTCAACCGCGCCGTGAAGGCCGGGGGTTTCCCTGGCCCGGAGCCCGCCCGGTCTGCTACCGTAACGCCGCCGTCGGTGGCTTCCTCGCGGAGGATTCCCATGTGGGACAGCATCGCCAACCTCTTCGCCCGGGTGAACTGGGACGCCCTCCTCTCCCACGTCACCAACGACCGCTTGATCGCCCTCGCCACCCACCCCTACGGCATGGCTGCCCTGCTCGCCCTGCTGGTGCTGACGGTGGTGTGCAAGTGGCGCCTGCTGTTCGTCGCCATCGCCGGCGCCCTGGCCATCTCGCTGTTGGCGCGCCACACGCTGGAGGGGAGCCAGACCGGGCCCAGCGGCAACCTCCTCGCCTTTGCCGGCGGCGGCGTGGCCGTGGCGGCCTTCGCCATCTACTACCTCTTCATCCGCGAGGATTGACGGTTTGGGCGCGATCGGCATCACGACCACGGTTCCGGTGGAGGCCATTTACGCCGCCGGCCACCGGCCCGTAGACCTCAACAACGTCTTCGTCACCCACCCCGACCGCCGCCACTTCTTGGAACAAGCCGAGCTGGCCGGGTTTCCCGCCACCACCTGCGGCTGGATCAAGGGCATTTACGCCGCCGCCCACCGGGCCGGGGTGGAGGCGGTGGTCGGCGTGATGTCCGGGGACTGCTCCAACACCCAGGCGCTTTTGGAGATCTGGCAGTTCGAGGGCCTCCGGACCATCCCCTTCGCCTACCCCTACGACCGCTCCCCGGACGCGGTCTCCCGGGAACTCGATCGCCTGTGCGACCGCCTCGGGACGACCCGGGCTGCCGCCGAAACCGAGAAGGGGCGTCTGGACGAGGTCCGGGCCCGGGCCCACGAAGTGGACCGCCTCACCTGGTCCGAGGATCGGGTCACCGGCTTCGAGAACCACCTCCACCTGGTGTCGGCGAGCGACTTCGAGGGCGATCCCGAAGCGTACGGCCGGAAGCTTGACGCCTTCCTCGCCGAGGCCCGGGGCCGGGAGCCGCGGACCGGGGAGCTGCGCCTGGGGTACGTGGGGGTCCCCCCCATCTTGGACGGCCTGTACGACCTCCTGGAGAGCCTCGGCGCGCGGGTGGTCTTAAATGAGACCCAGCGGCAGTTCGCCCTGCCCTACCTCGGGGAACCCCTGGCCGAGGCGTACCGCCGCTTCACCTACCCCTACGACGTCTTCGGCCGCATCGCCGACATCCGGGCGGAGATCGAGCGCCGCCGCCTCCGGGGCGTGGTTCACTACGTCCAGGCGTTTTGCTTTCGCCAGATGGAGGACATGCTCCTGCGCAAGACCCTGGGGGTGCCGATCCTCACCCTGGAGGGGGACCGCCCCATGGCGGTAGACGCCCGCACCCGCACCCGGGTGGAGAGCTTCGTCGAGATGCTCCGGGGAGTCGCGTGAGCGCGCGGGATCCCGCCCCCCACCTCCTGGAGAAGCGCCTCCTGCGCAAGGTGGGCCGGGCGGTGGTGGACTTCGCCATGATCGAGGAGGGCGACCGGGTGCTGGTGGCGCTCTCCGGGGGCAAGGACAGCTGGACGCTCCTGCACTGCCTGGAGAGCCTGCGCCGGCGGGCCCCGATCCGCTTCGAGCTGACCGCGGTGACGGTGGACCCGGGCTTTCCGGGGTTTCGCACCGAACCCATCGTCGCGGGGTGCCGGGCCCGGGGCTACCGGCACTTCGTGGAGCCCTCCAACCTGTACGAGATCGTGGAGGCGCGCCGCGACCCCGGGTCGAGCTACTGCTCCTTCTGTTCGCGGCTGCGGCGCGGCATCCTGTACGGCGTCGCCCGGCGGGAGGGGTTCACCAAGGTGGCGTTGGGGCACCACGCCGACGATCTCATCGAGACCCTGCTTCTAAGCCAGTTCTTCACCGGCGAGATCAAGAGCATGGCGCCGGTGCTGCGGGCCGACGACGGCGTCAACGTGGTGATCCGGCCCCTGTGCGGGGTGTTTGAAGCCGACGTCGTGGCCTTCGCCGCGGCCCAGGGGTTTCCGGTGGTGTGCTGCGGCTGCCCGGTCTGCGGGGTCGAGGAGATGCAGCGCAAGCGGGTCAAGGGGCTCCTGACCGAGCTCGAAGGGGGCCACCCGGGGATCAAGGCCAACCTCCTCTCGAGCCTCGGGCGGGTGCGGGCCCGGCACCTGATGGATCGCTCCCTGACCCCGGCCTAGGGGGGCGCTGCCTCACCCCGCACGGGGGGTTTGACAGGATGAACAGGATCGACAGGATGATTTGGGTCTGCCGCCACCCGGCATCCTAAACCTCCTGTAATCCTGTCCAAAACCCCCGCTCTTCGAGGCTCCGGGTGAGTCGGAACCCAATGCAGCGCCCACCCATCTTGCCCCTCACGGGTTTCTAGGAGGGCACCGTGGCGGACTCCCTGGGCACCCTTCTGGCTCTCCACCTGGCGGTGGCGGCGGCTTTGGCCGCCGACCTCCTCCTGCGGCGCAAGGAGCCCGTGGCCACGGTCGCGTGGCTCCAAGGGCTCCTGCTCCTGCCCGGGCTCGGCGCCGCCCTGTACCTCTTGTTTGGCACCAACACCATCCAGCGGCGGCGCTACCTGCGGCGCAAGCGGGCCCTGGGCGCCCCCCCGAGCCTCGCCCCCGCCGAGGAGGCCATCGCCGACCACCTCCTCCACGATCCTCCCCCGGAGGTGACCGGCCCCGGGGCCGAGACCCTGGTCCTTGCCATCGCCACCGCCCGGCGTTCCCCCACCCGGGGCAACCACCTGGCGGTGTTCGAGAACCCCTCGAAGCTGTACGACGACCTGGAGACCGCCGTGGCGGGCGCCCGCCGCTCGGTCCACTTCGAGTACTACGTCTTCCAACCCGACGCCACCGGGCGGCGCTTCCTGGACCTCCTGGCCCGCAAGGCAGCCGAGGGGGTCGAGGTGCGCCTGCTCCTGGACGCCGTGGGGTCCCGGACCTTGACCGACGCCCTCCTCGCCCCCCTGCGGGAGGCCGGGGGCCAGGTGGCGTGGTTCCTGCCCGTCCGCCTCTTTCCGCCGCGCTTCGCCGTGCACCTCCGCAACCACCGCAAGATCGCGGTCATCGACGGCCGGGTGGCGTACACCGGGGGCGCCAACATCGGGGACGAGTACCGGGGCCGCTGGGCCCGGCGGCCGAGCTGGCGCGACACCCACCTGCGGGTGCGGGGCCCGGCCGTCCACCACCTCCACGAGGTGTTCGCCGAGGACTGGTACTTCGCCACCGGCCAGGACCTGCTCCGGGGGCACTACTTCCCCCCCCAGGCCGCCGCCGGGGACTCCATCGTCCAGGTCGTCGCCAGCGGGCCCGACGACCCCGCCCGAGCCATCCACGCCACCCTCTTCCACGCCATCGCCGCCGCCCATCGCCGGGTGTGGATCGCCACCCCCTACTTCGTCCCCGACGCCGCCATCATGGCGGCCCTCGCCGCCACCGCCAACCGGGGGGTCGAGGTGCGGCTCCTGGTGCCCGAACGGACCGACCACCCCCTGGTGGACCGGGCCGGGGAGAGCTTCCTCCCGGCCCTCTTGGAGGCGGGCGTGGCCGTGTACCGGTACGAGGCCGGCATGCTCCACTCCAAGCTCGTGGTGGTGGACGGCCAGTGGGGAACCCTGGGCTCGGCCAACATGGACATCCGCTCCTTCCGCCTCAACTTCGAGGTCAACCTCCTCCTCTACTCCCCCGCGATCGCCGCCGAGCTCGAGGAGATCTTCGAGAGTGACCTCTTGCGCTCTAGCCCCTTCACCCGCTCCCACGTGGACGCGGCCCCCCTGCACCGTCGCCTGACCGTCGCCGCCTGCCGCCTGCTGGCCCCGGTGCTGTAGGGGCATCGACCGCCAGGGGCCACCACCCGACCGTCCCGGTCACGGCCTTGAGTTGCGGCCCACCGCGGCCGATGGTAGAGAAAGCGCCTCGGCACCCTTTCCTTGGATAGATAGGAGGAACCGATGGGCCTCATGGACGGCCTTCGCCGGCAGCTCCGTTCGGTCATCCAGTGGACCGACCCCTCCCCCGACGCCCTGTTCGAGCAGTGGACGGCCAACGGGGACGAGATCAAGAACGCCTCGAAGCTCGTGGTGGGCCCGGGTCAGGGCTGCATCTTCGTGTACCAGGGGCGCCTCCGCGCGGTGCTCACCCGGGAGTGCCTGATCGACCTCAAGACCGCCAACATCCCCTTCTGGACCACCATCCAGAAGTTCATGCAGTTCTTCGAGAGCGAGCACAAGGTCGGGCTGTACTTCTTCCGCCAGACCGAGGCCCTCAACCAGAAGTGGGGCACCACCGCCCCCATCCGGTACGTGGACCCGGTCTACCAGATCCCGGTGCAGCTCAAGGCGTACGGCAACTACAGCTTCCGCGTCACCGACCCCGAGCGCTTCTTCGTCAACGTGGTGGGGGGGAGCTCCCGCTTCCTGGTGAGCGACCTTCGGGAGGTCCTGAGCCAGCGCCTCGTCCAGCCCCTGAGCGACCACCTGGCGGAAGCGGCCCACTCCTACGTGCACATCGACGCCCACCGAAACGAGCTCGCCGAGGCCCTGGGGGCGCGCCTGGGGCCCGACTTCGCGGAGCTCGGCTTTGCGCTCACCGATTTTCGCATCGAGGGCGTGGACTTCGACGACGGCACCAAGCGGCGGATCGAGCGCATCGCCGACCTCACCGCCGAGGCCCAGGCGGCGGGGGCCGTCGGGCTCGACTACGCCGGGATCCAGCGCCTCGACGCCCTGCGGGACGCGGCCCGCAACGAGGGCGGCGCGGCCGGGGTCGGGGTGGGCCTGGGGGCAGGCGTGGGCCTCGGCCAGATGGTCGGGGGAGCCCTGGGAAACCTGGGCAACCTGCCGGGAGCCCCGGGGACGGCCCCGGCCCCGGCCCCGGCCCCCGACCCGGCCGCGGCCCTGCGCCAGCTCCAGGGCCTTCGGGACGGCGGGCTGATCACCGCCGAGGAGTTCGCGGCCAAGCGCCAGGAGATCCTGGGCCGCCTGTAGGCGGCCCGGGACCCGCGCCATGGCCCGGTGCGCCGGCTGTTCGGCCCCCCTGCCCCCCCACGGCCCCGTCTGCGCCTACTGCGGGCTCAGAAACGCCGTGGACCTGGAGGGGGTACACCGCTACACCGTGGTCGGCCCCGCGACCTCCCGCACCTGCCCCCGCTGCGCCACCACCCTGGAGACCCTCAACGTCCAAGGGGAAGGCATCTTCCTCCTGGAGCGGTGCCCGGACTGCTTTGGCCTCTTCTTCGACCCCGGCGAGCTCGAGGCGCTCCTGGAGACCTCGGTGCAAAACGTCTTTCGCATCGACTACCAGGCGCTCAGCGCCGCCGTGGAGGCCCAGGGCCCCCGGACGGTGCGCTACGCCCGCTGCCCCACGTGCACCACGGTGATGAACCGGGTAAACTTCGGGAGCCGCAGCGGGGTGATCGTGGACCAGTGCCGCGACCACGGGGTGTGGCTGGAGGGCGGGGAACTGCGCCAGCTCCTGGAGTGGCGCAAGGCCGGCGGGCAGCTCCTCCACGAGAAGCTCCGGCGGGAGCGGAGCGAAGCCGAGGACCAGGAGCGGCGCCGGGAAGCCTCCTCGGCGGCCTTCGCCCGGGGAACCTGGGCGGAGCCCGACCGGCCGGCGGGCCCTCCCCTCCCCGACCTCCTCGCCGACCTCTTGACCCGGCTCTTTCGCTGACCCGAGGCCCCCCCGTGAGCACCCGCCACCTAGAACACCTCTTCGCCCCCCGCACCCTGGCCGTGGTCGGCCGCTTCACCAACGCCGGCCACCGCGACCGGCTGCTCCTCGCCAATCTCACCCACTCCCGGTGCGAGGCCGCCTGGGCGGTCGATCTCGATGGCGGCCCCCCCCCGGCAGACCTGGCCCCCGGGGTCCGCTGGGCAGGCTCCCTGGGGGCACTGACCGACGAGATCGACACCCTGGTCGCCGCCCTTCCCCTCGCCGAACTCCCGAACCTCCTGACGGGGGATCGGGGGCTCCGGGTCCGCAACCTGATCCTCCCGGCCCGGCGCATGACTCCGGCCGACGAGGCCCACGAGGCGGCGGCCCGCGCCGCGGCCCTGGCCGCAGGGGTGCGCCTCTTGGGGCCGGGCTCCTACGGGGTGGTCGTCCCGAGCCTGGGGCTGAACGCTTCCCTCTTCGACCAGGCGCCGGCCAACGGCTCCATCGCCCTGATCTCCCAAAGCGGCGCCTTAATCTCCTCGATCCTCGACCGAGCCAGAAAGCGCGGCCTCGGCTTCAGCCACGTGGTGAGCCTCGGTTCCCTCGCCGATATCGACTTCGGCGACGCCATCGACTACTTGGCGTGGGAGCGCAAGGTCTCTTGCCTCGCCCTGTACATCGAGAACCTCGCCTCGGTGAAGAAGTTCCTGAGCGCCTGCCGGGCGGCCGCCCTGGTCCGCCCCATCGTCGCCATCAAGGGGGGCCGCAGCCCCCTGGGCCGTAGTCTGATCGCCAAGCACACGGGCCGGGTGGCCGGCGAGGACCGGGTGTACGACACCGCCTTTCGCCGGGCCGGCGTGATCCGGGTGGACACCGTCGGGGAGCTCCTGGGCTCCGCAGAGGCCCTCTCCCGGGGCGCCCTACCCCGGGGGGACCGCCTGGCGGTGATCACCAACTCCGGCGGGATCGGCGTCCAGGTGGCCGACCGCCTGTGCCTGCGGGGCGCCCGACTGGCCGAGCTCTCCCCAGACCTGGGCGACCGCCTCGCCCGCACCGTGGCCCCCTACTCCGGGACCCTCAACCCGGTGTGCATCGCCGGCGACGCCGACGCCGCACGCTACCTCGAAGCCGTCCACCTGTGCGTCGCCTCGGGGGAGCTGGACACCATCCTCGTGGTCACCGTCCTCGGCGGGGGACTGGTCCCCGAACGCCTCGTCGAAGATCTGGGACGAGTCGCGGCGGGGTCGGCGGTGGACCTCGTGCACATCTGGCTGGGGGACCGGGCCGCCCACGGCAGCGCCCTTCGGCGTCTGCGAGAGAAACGCCACACGGTCTACTCCAGCATCGAAGAAGCGGTCACCGCCTACAGCTACGCCTTGCGCTACCTGGACAAGCGTTCGGGCGTGGTGGTGGTCCCCCCTCGCTTCGATCGCGACCTGGTCTTCCACGGGGAGGCGGCCCGCGGGCACGTGATGGAGCTCTTGGGGAGTGAGACCGGGCCGACCCAACCCCGGGACGCCCTGGACCTCTTGGGCTGCTACGGCATCCCGGTGGGCAGTCGGGGCAGCCCCGGGGCTCGTTTCGAGCTCCGGGTCGGGCTCCGGACGGACGTGGAGTTCGGCCCCTACCTCTTCCTGGGCGTCGGCGGGCTCGCCAGCCGCCTCGTCCACGATGAGGCGGTGATCCTGCCCCCCCTCAACCGGCTCCTCGCCCGTCGCCTCGTCGAGAAGAGCGGTTTCGCCCGGGGCATGTCCCTGGACACGGGCGAGGCGGAGCACCTGGAGGAGATCCTGGTGCGGCTGTCCCAGCTCGCCGTGGACTTCCCCCAGCTCTACGACCTCGAGGTGAACCCCCTGGCCCTGCGCGGCGGGCGCTTCGTCGCCGCCGGCGCCCGGGCCATCCTCTGGGACCGGGGCATCGCCGCCCCCGACCACCTGGCGACCGCTCCCTACCCCAACCAGTACGAGAGCACGGACGTCCTCCGGGACGGCACGCCGGTGTTGATTCGGCCGATCCGGCCCGAGGACGCCCCCTCCCACTACGACTTCGTCCGGTCCCTGTCGGCGCGCACCATGTACGACCGGTTCTTCGGCTTTCGCCGGGAGGTCAGCGACGAGCAGATGGTGCGGTTCACCCAAATCGACTACAGCCGGGAGGTCGCCATCGTCGCGCGCGCCGAGCGGGACGGGGCGGAGCGGACCATCGGCGTCGCCCGCCTGGTGTACGATCCCCACGAAGGCACCCACGAGTTCGCCGTGGTCGTTGCCGACCGGTGGCAGAGCTCGGGCATCGGGTCGATGCTGATGGGCCGGCTGATCGCCATCGCCCGGGATCGTCGGCTCCCGGCCCTGTACGGCTCGGTGCTCACCACCAACACCCGCATGCTCGCCCTGGCCCATCGCCTCGGCTTCGTCGTCACCGAACGGGACGCGGAAACCGTGGTGATCCGGCTGGATCTGTGAGTCGGCGCGCGGCGGGGAGGCTGGACGGGGTGGACGGGGTCCGCCACCCTCCAACATCCTGAACATCCTGTGATCCGGTCAAAGAAACCCCCTCCGGCTTGCGTCCCGTCCCTCCCCTGGTAGCCTGGAAAGCCTCTTCGTCGCCCGCAACAGAGGTGCTGCCGTGAGCCGACCGCGAACCATCGCCATCTTGACCGGGGGGGGTGACGTACCCGGCCTCAACCCGTGCATCAAGACCGTGGTAAACCGGGCCGCCGAGGAAGGGGCCCGGGTACTGGGGGTGCGTCGGGGGTGGGCGGGCCTGTTGCGGTACCACCCCGACGATCCGACGAGCTTCGGGGAGAACCTCCAGTGGCTCGACCCGGGGATCGTGCGCACCATCGACCGCACCGGGGGCACCTTCCTCCACACCTCCCGCACCAACCCGGCCGCCGTCCGCCGGACCGAGGTGCCGCCGTTTCTGGCCGGGAAGCTCCCCCCGGAGGCAGGCCAGGCCGACTTCACCGGCCACGTCCTAACGAACCTCGCCCAGCTCGGCGTCGACGCCCTCATCCCCATCGGCGGCGATGACACCTTGAGCTTCGCCGAGCGGGTCCACCGCGAGGGCTTTCCGGTGGTCGCCATCCCCAAGACCATGGACAACGACGTCTTCGGCACCGACTACTGCATCGGCTTCTCCACCGCCGTGACCCGCAGCGTCAGCTTCATCCACGCCCTGCGCACTTCGGCCGGCTCCCACGAGCGCATCGCGGTGGTGGAGCTCTTCGGCCGGTACTGCGGCGAGACCTCCCTGATCTCGGCGTACCTGGCCGGGGCCGACCGGGCAATCATCTCCGAGGTGCCCTTCGACCCCGAGCGCCTGGCGCGGCTGGTGATGGACGATAAGCGCGCCAACCCCAGCCACTACGCCATGGTGACCATCTCGGAGGGGGCGAGCCTGGTGGGGGGTAGCCTGGCCCTGCGGGGCGAGGCCGACGCCTACGGGCATCGGAAGCTCGGCGGCATCGGAGCCGAGACCGGGGAGCTCCTCAAGCGTCTCACCGGCGAAGACATCGTCTTCCAGCAGCTCTCCTACCTGATGCGCAGCGGCGCCCCCGACTCCCTGGACCTGATGGTGGCGGTGAACTTCGCCAACATGGCCGCGAGCCTGGTGCTGGAGGGTCAGCGCGGGCGCCTGGTGGCCCTGAGCCGGGGCACCTACACCGACATCCCCCTGGAGGCCGTGGCCACCGGCCAGAAGCGGGTGGACGTCGGCGAGCTGTACGACCCGGTGGCGTACCGCCCCAAGGTGCGCCACGTGCTGGGCAAGCCGATGTTTTTGTACTGACCAAGCCCCCCACGGCAAGGAGACCCCATGGTCATCGAAGAAGCCCTGGTCACCGCGCTCCAGCACGAACGGAGGGTCCGCGACCGCTTCACCGAACTCGCCAACCGCGCGGCCGCCCCGGACGCCCGGGCTTTCTTCGACTTGATGGCCCGGGAGGAGCAGGGCCACGTAGACTACCTGGAGGCCAAGCTCCGGGAGTGGCGGACGACCGGGGACGTGGTCGGGGACGAGCTCGCCACCGCGGTGCCCCGGGGTGACTGGCTGCAAAAGGGCGCCAAGGCCCTGGCCGGGGCGCCGCCCCCCGGGGATCACGGGAGCCCCCTCGATCACCTCACCGAGGCGCTGCGGCTCGAGGAGGAGGTGAGCGCCTTCTACCGCGAGCTCGCCGGCACCGTCGACCAGCCCCGGGCGGCGGCGCTCTTCCGCCGCTTCCTCGAGATCGAGGACGGCCACACCGCGCTGGTGCGCGCCCAAATCGACCACGAGACCCGCACCGGCAACTTCTTCGACGTCCGCGAGTTCACCCTGGACGGCTAAACCTACTTCCCCCGCCGGGCCGCCAACTGGGCCTTCCAGTCCCCCGGCGCCGGTTTCTCCGGCGGGCGCGGGGCGGGGGCCTTCAGGGGCCGGGGAGTCGGCCCGGGGGCCGACGACGGGGGCGCCGGGGCCCCCCCGTCCCGGCGGGGGGCCCGCAGGGAGAGGCCGATGCGGCCGCGCTCCCGGTCGACGGCGAGCACCCGCACCCGCACCTTCTGTCCCACGCTCACCACCTCGGCCGGGTCCTTGACGAAGCGCTCGGCGAGCTCCGAGACGTGGACCAGCCCGTCCTGATGGACGCCCACGTCGACGAAGGCCCCGAAGTGGGTGACGTTGGTCACCACCCCGTTGAGCACCATGCCCTCGGCCAGGTCTGCCACCTCCCGCACCGCGTCGTCGAAGCGCACCGGGTCGAAGGCCTGGCGGGGGTCCCGGCCCGGCTTTCGGAGCTCTTCCAGGATGTCTTGCAGGGTCGGGAGCCCCACGTCGCCACCCACGTACCGCCCCGGGTCGATCCGGTCCGCCAGGGCGTCGCTCCCCACCAGCGCCCCTACCCCCACCCCCAGGTCCTGGGCCATGGCCTCCACCAGGGCGTAGCGCTCCGGGTGCACGGCAGAGGCGTCTAGGGGCTGCTCGCCCCCCGGCAGGCGCAGAAACCCCGCCGCCTGCTCGAAGGCCTTGGGCCCCAGGCGCGGCACCCGGCGCAGTTCGGCCCGGGAGCGAAAGGCGCCGTGCTCGCGACGGTACGCCGCGATGTTGCGGGCGAGCCCCTCGCCGATCCCCGACACGTACGCCAGCAGCGAGGGGCTCGCGGTGTTCACGTCCACCCCCACCGAGTTCACGCCGGAGACCACCACCCGGTCCAGGGCCTTGCGGAGCCGGGGCTGGCTCACGTCGTGCTGGTACTGGCCGACGCCGATGGACTTGGGGTCGATCTTCACCAGCTCCGCCAGGGGATCCTGGAACCGTCGGCCGATGGAGACCGCGCCCCGCACCGACACGTCCAGATCCGGAAACTCCTCCCGGGCCACCTCGGAGGCCGAGTACACGCTGGCCCCCGCTTCGGAGACCATCAGGCACCGGCAGGACCACTCCGGGTGCTCGCGCAGGAGCTCCCGCACCAGGGTCTCGGTCTCCCGCCCCGCGGTGCCGTTGCCGACCACCACAAACTCCGCCCGGTGCCGGGCGATCAAGCCGCCGAGCACCCGGCGGGCCTCGTCGGCGCGGTTTTGGGGCGGGTGGGGGAAGACCGCGGTCGACTCCAGGAGGTCCCCGAGCTCCGAGAGCGCCACCACCTTGCAGCCGGTGCGAAAGCCCGGGTCCACGGCGAGCACCCGGCGCCGGCCCGCGGGGCTCTCCAACAGGAGGTGGCGCAGGTTCTCGGCGAAGACCTCGATGGCCGCCTCGTCGGCCCGCTCCTTCAGCTCCACCCGCACCTCCACCTCCAGGGACGGCTGCAGGAGGCGCCGCCAGGCGTCCTGAAGGGCGGCGGCCAGCAGCGGCCGCCACGGGGAGCGAGGGTTTCCCACGAATCGGGCCGCGAGGCTGCCAAGGAGGACGTCTTCCGGGGCCTCGATCCACGCCCGGAGCACCTCTTCCTCCTCCCCCCGGCGCACCGCCAGCACCCGGTGGGAGGGCACGGTGGCCAGGGCCTCGCCGAAGTCGTAGTAGGTCTCAAACTTGGTGCGCTGGCCCTTCTGCTCGGGGAGCACCTCGGCCCGCAGCTTCCCCCGGGCCCACAAAAGGGTCCGCAGCTCGGCTCGGGCGTCGGGGTCGTGGGCCGCGGCCTCGGCCACGAGATGACCCGCCCCCTCCAGGGCTTCTTCGACGGTCGCCACCCCGAGCTCCGGCTGGACGAAGGCGGCCGCGACGGCCCGCGGGTCGTCCTCCCCCTGGGCGAGGAGCCGCTCGGCCAGGGGCGCGAGCCCCTTCTCCCGCGCCGCGTCGCCCCGGGTGCGGCGCTTGGGCTTGAAGGGCAGGTACAGGTCTTCGAGCTCCTGCTTGGTGGCGCACGCCCACAGCCGGGCCCGCAGCTCCTCGGTGAGCTTGCCCTGGCCGTCGATGGATGCGAGCACCGCGGCCCGGCGCTCCCCGAGCTGGGTCAGATACTCGAAGCGGTCCCACGCCCGGGCGATGGCCACCTCGTCCAGGCTGCCGGTGGCCTCCTTGCGGTACCGGGCCACGAAGGGGATCGTCGCCCCCCCGGCCAACAGCTCCACCACCGCCCGCACCTGCGCCGGGCGCAGCCCCAACTCGACAGCCACCGCCGACACTAGCGACTCGTTCATGGTTTCTCCGCATGGGGTGGCGCTCGGAGCGCAAGGGCGCATCTTGTAACGCACCGGGAGACCGTGGCGCAACGGTGTGGTTGGGCCGGAACGGAGACCGGAGGAGACCGCGCCCCGACCCCACCTTGCCTCCCGGCCCCCCCTCGGTACACTGCGCCCCTTCCGTGGCGTCCCGTCCCAGGCGTCACGCCCCGCGTTCGCGCAGCAGAAGGCGGCCATGGCACAGCACGACCAGAGCTACAAGCTCCTCTTCTCCCACCCCCGGATGATTGAGGACCTGCTCACCGGCTTCGTCGCCGAGGAGTGGGTCGGCCACCTCGACTTCTCGACCTTGCAGAAGGTCCCGACGAGCTTCGTCTCGGACGACCTGCGCGACCGGGAAGACGACGTGATCTGGCGGGTTCGTTGGGCCGGACAGTGGCTCTACGTCTACCTGCTCATCGAGTTCCAGCGCACGGTCGAGCGCTTCATGGCCGCACGGATCTCCACCTACCGGGGCCTTCTCTACCAGGACCTCGTCCGCACCGGCGCCGTCGGTCCCCGCGGTCAACTGCCCCCGGTGGTCCCCATCGTCCTCTACAATGGCGCCCAGCGTTGGGCGGCGCCCCTCGACCTGGCCGACCTGCTCGAGCCTCACCCGGCCGGGCTCGAGCAGTACCGGCCCACGGCGCGGTACCTGGTCCTCGACGAAGGCGCCCTGGCGACCTCGGGCATCGAACCGTTGCAGAACCTTGCGGCGGCGCTCTTCCGCATGGAGAATAGCCGTACCCCGGAAGACCTGCGGGCGGTACTCTCCGCGCTCGCCCAGTGGCTGCGCGACCCGGCGCAAGCGGACCTTCGCCGGTCGTTCACCACGTGGATCAAGCGGGTGCTCCTGCCGGCTCGGCTGCCGGGCATCGAGTTACCGCACGCCATCGAGCTCCAGGAGGTAAGCACCATGTTGGCCGAACGCGTCACCGAATGGACCCGGGACTGGAAGCAGCAGGGGATCGAGGAAGGCCGCCGAGTGGGCCGTCAGGAGGGCCGTCAGGAGGGCCGCCAGGAGGGCCGCCAGGAGGGCCGCC
This sequence comes from Deltaproteobacteria bacterium, assembly GCA_037446775.1. GTDB lineage: Bacteria > Desulfobacterota > Deferrisomatia > Deferrisomatales > JACRMM01 > JBBIIA01. The sequence continues at coordinate 24 of JBBIIA010000110.1, read as the reverse complement.
AGGAGGGCCGCCAGGAGGGCCGCC
>JBBIIA010000109.1:0-14561 GCA_037446775.1 Deltaproteobacteria bacterium | reverse complement strand
CAAAACATCCTGTCCATCCTGGTGTCCTGTCAGAAAAACCCCTTTCCCGTACCTCATTAGCCTGGGAAGGCGGGGTCGAGACCCTGGAACGTAGGGCGGCGAGGGGGCCCGCTACCGTTCCAGCGCGCACTCCCGGATCTTGTACAGCAGGGTCTTGTAGCTTACGTCGAGCAGCTTCGCGGCCTTGCGGCGGTTCCAGTTGGTCTGTTGCAGGACGGCAGCGATCATCTGCCCCTCCGCTTCCTGGGCCGCCTGCCGGGCGATCTCCTTCAAGGAGATCGGCCCCTCCTCGAAGTCGACCTCGGCCAGGAAGTCCCGCGCCGGGGGCGGCATGGGGGCGGGGGCGGAGGGAGACACGTTCTTGGCCTTGAACTCGGCGAAGATGAAGCGCTCGTCGTCGAGGATGACGAGGCGCTTGACGAGGTTCTCCAGTTCGCGGACGTTGCCCGGCCAGTCGTAGGACAAGAAGAGCGCCATCAACTGGTCCGACACCTCGGTGCGGGCCCGGCCGTACTTCTCGGCGTACTTGGGGAGAAAGTAGCGGGTCAGGAGCGGGATGTCCTCGCGGCGTTCGCGCAGGGCGGGCACCCGGATGTTCACCACGTTGAGGCGGTAGTACAGGTCCTCGCGGAACTGCCGCTGGTCCACCGCCGCCTTCAGGTCCCGGTTGGTCGCACACACCACCCGCACATCGACCCGGATCACCTCGTTGCCTCCGAGGCGGGAAAACTCTCGATCCTGGAGCACTTGGAGGAGCTTGGCCTGGAGCGCGAGGCTCATCTCGCCGATCTCGTCGAGGAAGATCGTGCCACCGTCCGCGTACTCGAACTTGCCCTCCTTGCGCTTCAAGGCGCCGGTGAACGCGCCCCGTTCGTAGCCGAAGAGCTCGCTCTCCAAGAGATCGGGGGGAAGGGCCGCACAGTTGACCTTGACCCAGCGGGTGTCGCGCCGGGAGGAGTGCCGGTGGAGTCGGCGGGCCACGAGCTCTTTGCCGACCCCGCTCTCCCCCTCGATGAGCACCGTCACGTCGGTGTCGGCGATGTTGTCCAGGAGCTCCTTCATCCCCTGGATCGGTCGGCTCACGCCGACGATGGCATCCGCGGTCTCCTGCTCCTTGAGCCTGGTCTTCAAGATTCGGATTTCGTTGACAAGGGCCCTGCGCTCTATGGCCTTCTCTACGGCCATCTTAAGCTCGTCGACCGCAAAGGACTTGTCGATGTAATCGTAGGCGCCGGCCCGCATGGCGCGTACCACCGTGGCCGTCTGGCCCACCCCGGACAGCATGATGACCGGCAACTCCCCGTCCCGCTCCCGCAGGTGCGTCAGGGTCTCGAGGCCGTCCATCCCGGGCATCATGATGTCCAGGATGACCACCGCGGGCTTCCAGCCGTTGTCGAGTTTGGCCAGGGCTTCGGCGCCCCCGGGCGCCGACTCCACCTGGTACCCCTCCAGGGACAACAACCCGTTCAGGTACTCGCGAATCCCCTGGTCGTCGTCGACCACCAGGATTCTCGGTGCATCAGCCATCGGCATACCCCCATGCGGGTGGACAGCGTTCTTCCGATTCGGCACGTCCCGCACCCGGAGCCCCCGCCCCGGCGCTTCGTCAGCAGATTCGCGGCAGCAGCTCCCCCGCCGGTGGCTCGACGACCCGGCGGCTCCCCAAGACGGTACGCGCCACCAACCGCGGCGGCCCGGCGGCTGCCGACCCGATGCGGCACGCCCGGCGCCCCTGGGGAAAGCTCCGCAGAAGCGCCAGCGCTCGGTCCGCCTCGGCGGCGGGGAGCACCACCAGGGCGCAGCCCTCGTTGGCCACGTGCAAAGGATCGAAGCCCAAAAGGGCGCAGGCGCTGCGGACCCCTGGGGTGACGGGCACCCGCTCTTCTTCCACTTCGAGCTCCACCGCCGACTGGGCGGCGATCTCGTTGAGGGCGCCCGCCACGCCTCCCCGGGTGGGATCTCGCAGGGCGTGCACGGCAATCCCCGCCTCCAGGAGGGCCCCCACGAGCCCGGCCACGGGGGCGACGTCGCTCACCACGTCGGTGGCGAACCCGATCCCTTCCCGACGGGAGAGGACCGCCACGCCGTGGCGGCCGACATCCCCGGTGAGGAGCACCGCATCCCCCGGGCGGGCGCCCGACCCGGTGATCTCTACGCCCTCGGGGACCACCCCAACCCCAGCGGTGGTGACGAAGGGCCCGCAGCCCGGAGCGACGATCTTGGTGTCGCCGGCGACGATGCGCACCTCGGCCTCCCGGGCCCGCCTCGCCATGGCGTCGGCGATGGCCTCCAGGCCAGCCACGGGAAACCCTTCGGGGAGGATGAAGCCGGCGGTCAGGACCAGCGGTCTCGCCCCCACCATGGCGAGATCGTTCACCGTGCCGCACACCGCCAGATCCCCCAGGTTTCCCCCGGGAAACGACCACGGGTCTACCACGAAGGCGTCGGTGGTCAAGGCGAGCCGGGTCGCCGGCACGTCCACTCGAGCCGCGTCGTCCAGGCGGTCGAGGGTCGGGTTGCCAAACCGAGCGAGGAACACCTGGCGCACGAGCTCGCGGGTCTCGACGCCCCCGCCGCCGTGGGCCCGATCGATGACCGGTGCACTCACCGTCACACCTCCCGAAACCGGTACTGGGCGCCGCAGGCGCCCTCGGAACTGACCATGCAGGCGCCCACCGGGGAGTGGGGGGTGCACCGGTCGCCGAAGAGCGGGCAATCGGCGGGCTCGACGCGCCCCCGCAACACCCCCGCGCAGGCACACCCCGCGGGCTCCTGTCCCGGGAACGTGCGTCCCGCCAGGAAGCGCCTGCGGGCGTCGTAGGCGCCGTACTCCGGCGCCACCTCGTAGCCGCTCCCGGGGAGCGCTCCCAGGCCTCGCCAGCGGGAGTCGGTGAGCTCGAACACCTGGCCGAGCACCCGAAGGGCCGTCGGGTTGCCGTCGGCCGGGACGGCGCTCGGGTAGGCGTTGTCGACCCGGGCCTCTCCCCGGGCGATCTGGTCGAGCAGGCACCCGAGCCCCAGGAGCACCTCTTCGGGCTCGAACCCGGCCACGGCACACGGCACCCGGTAGGTTTGGGCCAGGGGCGCGTAGGCACGGCTGCCCAGCACCATGCTCGCGTGGCCCGGGCAGAGGAGGCCAGCGACGGCGAGCTCCGGGTCCCGAAGGAGGACGTGGAGGGCCGGCATCAGCGCCTTGTGGGCCGAGAGCACGGTGAAGTTGGACAATCCCTCGCGGCGGGCTTGCAGGACCGCCCAGGCGACCCCCGGGGCGGTGGTCTCAAAGCCGAGGCCCAGCAGCACCACCTCCCGCCGCGGCTCGCGCCGGGCCAGGGCGAGGGCCTCGGCGGCTCCGTACACGACCCGGACATCGGCCCCTCGGGCCCGGACGTCGGCGAGGGAGCCCACCGACCCCGGGACCCGGAGGGCGTCGCCGTAGGTGGCCAGGATCACCCCCGGCTCGGCGGCCAGGGCTAGGGCTTCGTCGAAGACCTCCACCGGGGTCACGCACACCGGGCAGCCGGGCCCGGACCGGAGGCGAACCCCCGTGGGGAGGAGCCGCCGAAGGCCCATCCGAGCGACGGCCACCGTATGGGTGCCGCACACCTCCATGAGGGAAACGGGCGGGCCGCCGTAGGTCCGCAGGCGGGCGAGCAGGCGCGCCGCCAGGGCTGCCCCGGAGCAGCCTTCAGGTAGGGTCGTCGGCGAGGATCGCACGGAAGAGCTCCCGGGTCTCCCGGGCCTCGTCGGGGTCGATCCGGTGGAGGGCAAAGCCGGCGTGGACGATGACGAAGTCCCCGACCTGGGACCGGTCAAGCAGCGCCAGGGACACCGTGCGCTGCGCACCGCCAAAGTCTACGACCCCGGTGCCGTCCGGCGCGACGGCAACGATCTCTCCGGGAACGGCTACGCACACGGATCGACTCGGCAGGTCCGGGGGCTGGCCCCGGGGAAGGGGGGAGGGATCACGACGGGGGCACCATCACAGGTCGACCCGCTTCTTGAGTTCCTTGCCGACCTTGAAGAACGGGAGTTGCTTCTCCGGGACCTCGATCTTCTGCCCCGTCTTCGGGTTCCGCCCGACGTAGGAATCGTACTTCTTGTTGACGAAACTCCCAAACCCGCGGATCTCGATGCGCTCGTCGTGAAGAATGGCCTCGACCATCACCTCGAACACGGTGTTCACCGCTTCCTTGGCGGCCTTCAGTGACAGCCCGGCCCCATCGGCCACGCGCTTGGTCAGTTCCGACTTGTTCATCCGAGCCTCCTGGTTGCCATGGCTTGGACGGTTCCGTGGTGCCCCCGGCAGGACTCGAACCTGCGGCACCAGGATTAGGAATCCTGTGCTCTATCCACCTGAGCTACGGGGGCCTCCCCTCGCCTCGGAGGAGCGATGCTAGAGTTGGGAATCGCCAAAGTCAAGGAATGTTTTAGGGAATCTGATCGTCGGCCCTTGACGACAACCCCCGTTTTCACTATACAGGACCCCTCTTCTCCCCCCTGCGGCGGGGTCCATGATCGATCTTCACATCCACAGTTCCTGTTCGGACGGGGGCCTTGCTCCGCGGGAGATCGTCGCCTGCGCCGCCGCCCGCAAGCTCGAGGCCGTGGCGATCACCGATCACGACTCCATCGACGGCAACGCCGAAGCCGAGGCCGCCGGTCGGGCCCTCGGCGTCCCCGTGCTGGCCGGGGTGGAGCTCTCGACCCGCTGGCGGGACCTCACCTTCCATCTGCTGGGTTACGGGCTGCGACGGCGCACGCCCCGGGTGGAGGAGCGCTTCGTCTTCCTCCGGGAGAGCCGACGGCGGCGGGCCCCCCTCATGATCGAGAAGCTGCGGGGCCTCGGGATCGATATCACCCTGGAAGACGTCGCCCGGGAAGCCGGCGGTGGCTTGGTGGGGCGTCCCCACTTCGCCCGGGTGTTGCTGCGACGCGGCGTCGCCGGCTCCCACCAGGAGGTCTTCGACCGCCTCCTGGCTCGGGGCGCCCCGGGTTACGTGGATAAGGCACGCCTCTCCCCCGCCGAGGCGTGCGAGGTCATCCAGGAAGCCGACGGGGTCGCCGTGCTCGCCCACCCCGGCCTGGTAGAAAAGGACCGACCCGGCGGTCTGGAGGAGCTCCTCCAGGCCCTGGTGCCCCTGGGCCTCGCGGGCCTGGAGGTGTATTACAGCCGACACACCCCCGACCAGGTCCAGCGTTACAGCGCGCTGGCTAGGCGCCACGGACTCCTGGTCACCGGCGGCAGCGACTTCCACCGCCCCGGGGAAGGGGGGCCGCAGCTCGGCTCGGGGTTTGGCAACCTCCGGGTGCCCTTCGCGTGCTTCGAAGCCCTCCGGGATCGCCTGGCCCGGAACTGAGCCCCGTCTGCCCTGGCGGCGAGGTCCTTTACGCGTAGCGCACCTGGGCCGCCACGCCGCCCACCTCCCCCAGGCCGGCGTGGCCCCCCAACAGGACGAACCCGCCGTCCCGAGCGAGCACGCCCCGCAGGAGCTCTTCGCCCAGGGCGACCGTCTCCACGGCGGCGTCGCACCCCGGGCACCCCAGGGGCACCTTGAGGCCCAGGGCGCCGCACGCCGAGCACCCCCAGCCGGTTTCCTGGAAGTCCCGGTCGAGGTAGATCGTCCGCACCCGCCCCGCCGCGACCGCCTCGGCGACTGCCCCGGGTCCCACCACGACCCTGCCCGTACCGGGGCGCTCCTCCAGCAGGGCGTCCAGCTCCGCCGCCTCGTCTCGCTCCCGGCCGTCCCGCAGGGTCGTCAGGGCGGCGGCCCGCACCTCGTCGGGGTGGGCCCCGGGGGTCAGGGGTAGGTGGCCGCACACGGCGGCGGCCACTCGCTTCGGCAACAGCTCGGCAAACGCCGCGAGGAGCGGCTCGCTGCCGCCCAGGACCACCCGGCGCACCCGCCGCTCGTCGACCCACTTGACGAGATGGGCCGACAGCTTGCGCAGGTTTCGCTGCACGTGCTCCTCGAGGTAGCGCTGGTACCGATCCTGGCTTCCGGCCCCCAAGTCGTCGTGGCCCGGAGGCTCCGGGTCTCGAAACTCGACCTGCCGGCGCACTCCCCCGAGCTCGAACTCCACCAGGCCCCCTCCCTCCCCGGTGACCATCGCCAGGAGCTCCGGCGCCCCCGCCTGGGCGTTGGCCGCGGCGGGGCGCAGCAGGGGGTGGCTACCGCAGGCGAGGGCGTCCTCGAAGGGGAGGTGGCTGCGGACCACCTCGTACACCCCGGCCCCGGTGCAGGCGAACACCGCGATGCCGCCGTACACCTCGTCCCACTCCCGGTTGACCAAGCCCCGTACGTAGTGGTTAATCCGTTCGGCGTCCTCCTGCAGGCCGCGGGTCGCCTCCTCGCTCCACGCCGTCCCGGGCGACAGGCACTCCTTGAGCCGGGTCTTGACGAAGATTCGGACCCGTTCCCGCTCCTTCTCGCTCTTCCAACGGGTGTCGAGATACAGGGACAGAAACGGGGTCGGCGCCTTGGGAAGCCGGGCGAGCCGTTTGAGGTCGTCGATCAGGGCCATCGTCGCCTCCTTGGGTGGGGTGGGTGGTCGGAGGGGAGGCTCACCGAGCGTAGTGCCCGGGCGCGGCGTGTCAAGATCGAGGGGGCTCCCGCCTCAACCCGTCGAGGGGTGGAGCGGGCAGGGGAGAGCGGAACCGGCCCCCGAGCGTCGCGAGGCGAGCGCCCAACGCGGCCTCGGGGCGCCGGAAACGGCGCTGCCGCCTTGCGCCGGTCGAGGACCGCTGGGAGAATGGGCCCCGCGGAGGGTCGGCATGATCCGGGTGAGCGTCAACGAAGTGGAACGGGAGGTCCCGGCCGGGACGCGGGTCGAAGCCCTGGCGCAGGAGTTTAAGCCGGGCGCCGACGTGATCGTCCGCAACGGCTTCCCCTCGTCGCCGGAGGTTCTGGTCGGCCCCGGCGACCAGATCGTGCTCATCCGGCGGGGAGAGCTCCCCCGGCCCGAGGAGCTGGAGGCCTTGCTGGTGGCCCGGCACACCCCGGGCGTCCACCGGCGGGTCAAGGCGGCCCGCGTCGGGGTCGCGGGGGTGGGAGGACTCGGCAGCCAGGTGGCGATCGCCCTCGCCCGCACCGGGATCGGCTCCCTGGTGCTGGCCGACTTCGACGTGGTGGAGCCGAGCAACTTGAACCGCCAGCAGTACTTCATCGACCAGCTCGGGCTCCCCAAGGTCGACGCCCTAGCGGCCACCCTGGCGCGGATCAACCCCTACGTCCCGGTCGAGGCTCACCGCCTGCGCCTCACCCCCCCCGAGGTGCCCCGGGTCTTCCACGGCTGCCAGGTCGTGGTAGAAGCCTTTGACCGGGCCGAGGAGAAGGCCATGCTGGTGGAGACCGTGCTGCGGACCCTGCCGGACGCCTGGGTGGTCGCTGCCTCCGGCCTCGCCGGCCACGGCCCTGCCGATACCGTGCGCACCCACCGGCTCGGCGCCCGCCTCTTCGTCGTGGGAGACCTGGAGGCCGCCGCCGGCCCGGGAACCGGGTTGATGGCCCCCCGGGTGGGCGTCGCCGCCCACGCCCAGGCCAACCTGGTGCTGAGGCTCGTCCTCGGCGAGGACGGGTGACCCGTGCCGAATCCACGGTGCCGCGGTGTCCGCTGAACCGACCCAGCACACCTTCGACCTGGTGGTGGTCGGCGGCGGCATCACCGGGGCCGGGGTGGCCCGGGACGCGGCGCTGCGGGGTTTGAGTTGCCTCCTCCTGGAGAAGGGGGACTTCGCGTCGGGCACCACCGGGCGGACCACCCGTATCGTCCACGGCGGCTTGCGGTACCTGGAGCGCGGCGAGCTGCACCTGGTGAGCGAGTCCTTGCGGGAGCGCGACACCCTGGCGGAGATGGCCCCCCACCTGCTCCACCCCCTGCCGATCCTCTTGCCGACCTACCGGGGCGACCGCCGCCCCCTGTGGAAGATCCGGGCCGGCTTGCTGCTGTACGAGGCCCTGGGGCTCGGCAAGGGGGCCGCCCCCTACGGGATCCTCGGCCCCGAGGAGACCCTCCGCCGCGCGCCGTTCCTGGGCGCCGAAGGGCTGCGGGGAGCGGGGCTGTACCAGGACTACCAGGTCCCCCTGGCCGAGCGCCTGGCCCTGGAGAACGCGCTGTCGGCCCAGGAGCACGGGGCCTACTGCCTCAACTACCACGAGGTCCTGCGCATCGAGGAGGAGGGGGGCGGCTTTGCCCTCACGGTGGTCGACCGTCTCGACCGGTCCGAGCACCGGTACCGGGCCCGGGCCGTGGTGAACGCGGCGGGGTCCTGGGCGGACGAGGTGAGTCGGCGCTACCGCCCCGGTTTGCTCCCCAAGGTTCGGCCCACCAAGGGGGTCCACATCGCCCTACGGCTCCCGATCCCCCACGCCGTCTTTGCCGCCTCCCTGCGGGACCACCGGCTGTTCCTCGCCGCGCCTCTGGCTGGGCTCACCCTGGTGGGCACCACCGACACCCCGTGGACCGGCGATCCGGACCGGGTGGAGGCCGACGAAGCCGACCGGGAGTACCTGCTGGCTTCGGCGGCCCAGCTCTTCCCGAGGACGCCGCCGGGGCGGGAGGACGTCTTGTGGTCCTACGCCGGGCTGCGCCCCCTGGTGGCGGGGGCGGGCCAGGGCGACGCCCCCGCCCGGCGATCCCGGGGGCACGCCCTCTTCCGGGAAGGCCCCGAGGGGCGGTTTCTCACCGTCGTAGGCGGCAAGTACACCACCTTTCGGAAGATGGCCGAGGACGCGGTGGACGCCGCGTGCCATGCCCTGGGCCACCCCACCCCCTGCTCTACGGATCGGCTCCCCCTGGTCGGGGGCGGCATGCGCGACCCAGTGGTCTTTCGCGAGGACATGTGCGAGTGCACCCGCCGCATCCCCGGCCTGCCCCGGGCCACGGTGGAGCACCTGGTGGAGCTGTACGGCCGGCGGTGCTGCGGTGTGGTGGAACTCGGCGCCGAGCGCCCCGAGTGGTGCGTCCCCGTGGCCCCCGGGTACCGGGACCTGAAGGCCCAGGTGGTGTACGCCGTCCGCCGGGAAGACGCCCACCGCCTCGACGACGTCCTCCTGCGTCGGCTGCGGGCCGGCCTCGCCCCGGATCGGGGGCTCGGGGCCGCGGCGGCGGTGGCCCGGCTGATGGCCGAAGAGCTCGGCTGGGACGAAGCAACCCAGATGCGGGAGGTGGAAGGGTTTCGCGACGCCCTGGCAAGCACCCGGGGCGGATGACGGCGCGCATCGAGCGCGGGAGGACGACCATGCAGAAGGTGTGGGTGGACGACGAGTGCTTTGCCTGTGGGGCTTGCGTCGATGTGTGCCCCGAGGTGTTCGAAATCATCGGGGATCTCGCCTCGGTGCGGCCGGGGGCCGAGCTGAACCGGGACGAGGAGCTGCGGGAGGCCGCCGAGGCGTGCCCCGTGGCCGCCATCCACTGCGAGAGCTGACGGGGCCTGGGGCGGCGGGCAGCCCTTGTCCCCCGCGGACAACTCGCCTACCCTGGAGAGGATGGATTACCGCCGCGACCTGGCCCCCCCCCTCCTGGGCCTCGCCCTCTCGGCCCTGCTCCACGGGGCGCTCCTCGGCCTGGACCTCTGGCCCCTCTCCGAAGCCCCTCCCCTCGAGGTGGTCGCGGTGGAGCTGTGGCCCCCCGAGCCGGCGCCTCCGCCGCCGCCAGCCCCCCGACCCTCGCCGCCGACCGCGCCTCCCCGGAAAACCCTTACGCCCCGGGCCTCCTTCGTCCCCGAGGAGCCCCAGCCTCCAACTCCGAGGCCCGAACCGGAACCGGTGGCGGCGGCGTCGCCGCCACCGGTGGAGCCCCGGTCGCCGCCCCCTTCACCCCAGGCTCCGCCCCCTCCGAGCCTCGCCGACCTGATGCCGCGGGCGGCCGAACTCCAGGCCCTGGCGGCGCCGGACCGGGGGGCCCGGGAGGCCACCCTGGCGCTGGAGGCGACCGACGAGCGGTACCGGGGCTACCTGGACCGGGTCCGCAGCGCCGTGGACGGCTCCTGGCGGGGCTGGCGCGAGGCGCTCCTGGCGGCGGGGCGGGGCGGTCGGGTGGTCGTCCGGGTCAGCTTGAGACCGGGGGGGCAAGTGGACGAGGTCCAGGTGATCGAGAGCTCGGGGAGTCCCATCCTGGACCAGGAGGCGGTGGCCTCGGTCCGGCGCTCCCCCCTGCCTCCCTTCCCGGCCCACTGGACCCTGGAGCGGCTCCACCTGGTGGCCCAGTTCGACTACCGCTTGGAGTAGCGGGGGCTGGGGAGGGTCGGGCGGCGGCAGCTGCTAGGGGCCCCGCTCCGCCCGGTACAGGGTCGCCACCCCCAGGGTGAAGTCCCGGTGGGTGACCCGGGCAAAGCCCTGGGCCCGGAGCTCCGCCGCGAACTCCGCCCGGGAGGGGAAGCCTTCGACGCTTTTGGGCAGGTAGCGGTAGGCGGCCAGGTTCCCCGACAGGAGCCCCCCAACCAGGGGCAGGATCCGGTGGAAGTAGAAGCCGTACACGGCCCGGGCCAGGGGGTTGGGGGGCAGGGAGAAGTCCAGGAGGAGGGCGACGCCCCCGGGGCGGAGCACCCGATGGAGCTCCCCCAGGGCCCGGTACCGGCGCACCACGTTGCGGATGCCAAAGGCGATGGTGACGGCGTCAAAGGAGCCGGAGCGGTAGGGCAAGTCCTCGGCGGAGGCGTTCTCCAAAGTCACCCGGCCCGCGAGCCCGGCGCGGCGCACCTTGGGCCGGGCGGCCCGGAGCATGGGCAGGCTGAAGTCGGCCGCGTGCACCGAGAGCTTTGGCCGGGCGCGGCCGGCGGCCAGGGTGACGTCGCCGGTGCCGCAGGCGAGGTCCAGCACCCGGGTGGCGCCGTCGGGCAGCCCCGCCACCAAGGCGCGCCGCCAGGAGGCGTCGACCCCGAAGCTCAAGATCCGGTTGAGGAGGTCGTAGCGCGGTGCGATGGCGGAGAACATGCTCCGGATCGCCCGGGCCCGGGCCGCGTCGTCCCCGCTCTCCGGTGCCGGCTCCATCAGCCCCCCCCCACGAACCGGACCACCTCCAGGCGGTCGCCGTTCCCCAGGGCCACCTCTGGGTAGCGCTCCCGGGAGAGCACCTCGCCGTTTCGCTCCACCACCACGGTGGCGCGGGGGATGCCCAGGGCGTCTAGGAGCTCCGCCACCGTGGTGGCCTCTCCGACCTCCCGTTCACTGCCGTTTAGCACGAGGCGCATGGGCCCTCCGGTTCTCCGACGAACGCCGCGTCCCAGTCCTTCCACACCGGTTCGAGGCCCGCGGCCCACAACATGTCGGCCACCTCGGCGGGGGAGCGGGAGTCGTCCACGACAAACTGCTCTCCGGCACTGCCCGGCCGGGTGTAGCCCCCGGGCTCGGTGCGGGACCCGGCGCTCATCGAGGTGATGGCGATGGCGCCCAAGCCGTCCCGTAGGCGGCGGGGCTCCCGGGTGGAGAGGAAGAGCCCGCCGTCCGGCAGCAGAAGCCGCAGGGCGCAAGCGAGCTGCACGAGCTCTGCGTCCGCCACCGGCGCCGGGGGGCGAAAACCGCCGGGCGCGCTGCGCAGGCGCGGAAAGGAGACGCACACCTGGGTCTGCCAGTGGGCCCGCTGGAGCCACAAGGCGTGGAGGCCGAGGACCACCGCCTCCGGCCGCCACGGCCCGAGCCCGAGAAGGGCCCCGATGCCGACCCGGCGCATCCCGGCGGCCGCCCCCCGGCCCGGGGCCCCCAGGCGCCAGCTCCAGTCGGCCTTGGGCCCCCCGGGGTGGACCCGGGCGTACAGCTCCCGGTCGTAGGTCTCCTGGTACAGGGTCAGCCCGTCCACCCCCGCCGCCGTCAGCCGCCGATAGCCGTCGACGTCGAGGGGGTAGATCTCCACCGACACGCTCGCGAAGCGCCGCCGCAGCCGCCGGGCCGCCTCCTCGAAGTAGGCCAGGGGCACCGCCCGGGGATCTTCCCCGGAGACCAGGAGGATGCTTCGAAACCCCTGGCGCCACAGCGCCTCCGCCTCGGCGTCCAGCTCGTCCGGGGTGAGGGTGGTGCGCCGGATCGGGTTGCCGCGGTGAAAGCCGCAGTACACGCAGGAGTTGGTGCACTGGTTGGAGACGTATAGGGGGGCGTACAGCTGGACCACCCGGCCGAAGCGCTGCCGGGTGACCGCCGCGGCCCGCTGGGCGAGGTGCTCCAGGCGGGGTCGGGCGGCGGGGGAGAGGAGGGCGAGGAACTCCTCGAAGCCCGGGGAGGTGGCCCCCAGGGCTTGGTCCACCTCCGTGGCCGTGGCCTCCTGGGCGCGCTGCCGGTAGGCGGCCAGGGGCTGCTCGGCGAGGTACGCCTCGAAGGTCACGCCGGGCCCTCCAGAAAGCCGGTGAGGGGGCTCGACGCCTGGGCCACCAGGGAAGGGGCCGCCCGCCCGGCCAGAAACGCCTCGCGGCCCGCCGCCACCCCCTTGCCGAAGGCCGCGGCCATGGCGACGGGGTCCCGGGCGATGGCGATGGCGGTGTTCACCAGCACCGCGTCGGCGCCCATCTCCAGGGCCTCGGCGGCGTGGGAGGGCACCCCGAGGCCCGCGTCCACCACCACCGGCACCCGGGCCTGCTCGACGATGATCGCCACCAGGTCCCGGGTGAGGAGGCCGCGGTTCGAGCCGATGGGGGAGCCCAAGGGCATCACCGCCGCGGCCCCCGCGTCCTCCAGGCGCCGGGCCAGGACGGGGTCGGCCCCCATGTAGGGCAGCACGGTGAACCCGTCGCGCACCAAAAGCTCGGTGGCCTTGAGGGTCTCTACCGGGTCGGGCAGGAGGGTGCGCGGGTCCGGAGTGACCTCGAGCTTTACCCAGGGCGGCAGGCCCGCCCCCCGGGAGAGCCGGGCCAGGCGCACGGCCTCGGCGGCGTCCCGGGCCCCCGAGGTGTTGGGCAAGAGCAGGTAGCGCGCGGCGTCGATAAAGGCGAGCACGTCCTCCTCGGGCCGGGTCAGGTCGACGCGGCGCAGGGCCACGGTGACGATCTCGGCGCCCGACGCAGCGAGCGCCGCCGCCATGGTCTGGGGGCTCGGGAACTTGCCGGTGCCCAGGAGCAGGCGCGAGCGGAAGGTTCGCCCCGCGATGACGAGGCGATCATCGCCGGGCCGGGGGGTGGGGATGGTCATGGGAGACCCTCGGAGGGAAACGGGGGGGGACGGCGACGCTTCGGCGCCTAGTATCCCAGAGCCGCCCGACCGGCGCAACGCCGAGGGCGCCGAGGGCGGCCCACGGTTGCTTCGGGCGTAGACCGGGTCTCGCGAGGCGTCTTAGGTTTCACGCCACGGCGCCACGGCGCAAAGTAGATTTCGGGGGCCGGGGTCAGGGGGCGGGACCGGCCGGGGCGGGGGCTTCCTCTTCGGGCTCGCTCCCGAGGATCGGCAGGCCCAGGACGTCGTGGAGGAGGTAGTAGGCGACTGGGACCGCGAGGATGAGCCCCCATACCCCAAAGGCGTGGTGGCCCACGTACAGGATGATTAGGACCAGGGCGGGGTTGAGCTTCATGTGCCGACCGTAAATCAAGGGGTTGAGCAGGTACGCCTCCACCGCGTGGACGCCGATCACCATGGCCACCACGGCGAGGGCCGCCGGCAGGCCGCCGCCGTTGAGGGCCAGAAGGACGGCGGGGGCGGTGGAGAGGAACACCCCGAGCACCGGGATGAAGCTGCACAAAAACACCAGGAGGGCCAGGGGCGCCAGGGACGGGATCCCCAACAGCCAAAACCCCACGGTGGTGAGCAGGGTGTTGAGGCACGCGATCATCGCCTGGGCCTGGACGGCGCGCCCGACCACGGTGCCGAAGCGGACCACCGGCTGGCCGGTCTGCTCGTAGAAGTCCCGCATCCGGGAGCGCCGCAAGCTGGCGACCCCCCGCTTGAGCCGGACCGTGTCCAGGGAGATCAAAAAGCTAAAGAAGAGGGCGAGGACCGTGGTCCCCGACGCCTGCCACAGCAGTTTGACCAGCTCGGGCAACCGTGCCTGCAGGCGCCCCATCTCGGCCCGCAGGTACAGCTCGAGCAGGGTCCGGTCGCGGCGCCGCTCCCAGTCGGGGGGGGCGGCCGCCCCGGGGAGGGGCCCGGCGAACTCTACCTCGAAGGTCGCCCGGTCCTCCTCTCCCAGGTGGTCCTTGGCGTGGGCGGTGATCAGGCCATCGAGGCCGGGGTAGCGCTTGGCGAGTTGGCCCTTGTACTCGGCGAGGGTCGCCTCCAGTTCCCCCAGGTTGGCGACCACGTGCTCGGTCTCTCGGATCACCTGGGGGACGATGTAGCGCACGAAGCCCCCGAGCACCGCGAGAAACAACAGGTAGACGGCGACGATGGCGGCGGCGTGGGGCAGGCGCAGGAAGCGGCGCAGCACCCCGGCCAGGGCGGCGGAGACGAAGGAGAAGAAGAAGACCAGGAAGACCAGGCCGAAGAAGTCCCGCAAGAGCCAGATGAGGGCGAAGAGGAGCAGCCACGTCAAGACACGGCGGTTGATCACGTAGAAGCGGTCGAGGCTCAGTTCCACGGTGGGGTCTCCGGGGCCGACGGGGCGGGGGGGGGCGATGGTACGCGGGTCGGCGGCGCCGCGCCAGCCCC
>JBBIIA010000108.1:10895-14767 GCA_037446775.1 Deltaproteobacteria bacterium | reverse complement strand
CCTTCACCAAGATGCACGGCCTCGGCAACGACTTCGTGGTGGTGGACTGCCGGGGGAGTGACCCCGGGGCGTGGCCCGCCCGGGCGCCGAGGCTTGCCCAGCGCCGCCTGGGGGTCGGGTGCGACCAGGTGCTCCTGGTGTACCCCTCCGACGTCGCCGACTTCCGCATGGACATCTACAACGCCGACGGCAGCCGGGCCGAGATGTGCGGCAACGGGGTGCGGTGCGTGGCGCGGTTCCTGCGGGACCGGGGGGTGGGGGCCGAGGCCCTGCGCTTCGAGACCCTGGCGGGGCTGGTCACCACCCGCCACCGGGGCGATCGGGTCGAGGTGGACCTGGGGCCCCCCGAGCTCGAGGGCCGCCGGGTGCCGGTGGACCGGGATGGCGCCGTGCGCGAGTTCCCCCTAGCCCTCCCTGGCGGCGACCTCCCCGTCACCTGCGTCTCCATGGGCAACCCCCACGCGGTGACCTTCGTGGCCGACGTAGAGGCTTACCCGGTCGCCGAGGTCGGGCCCCGGGTGGAGACCCACCCCTTCTTCCCCCGGCGCACCAACGTGGAGTTCGTCCAGGTCCTCGCCCCCGACCGCCTCCGCATGCGGGTGTGGGAGCGGGGCGCCGGCCTCACCGCGGCGTGCGGCACCGGCGCCGCTGCCGCGGCGGTGGCCGCGGCGTGGACCGGCCGCGCCCGCCGCGAAGTGACCGTGGTCCTGGACGGCGGCCCCCTAGAGGTCTCCTGGGACGAAGCCACCAACCGGGTTTCCATCACCGGCCCGGCGGTGACGACCTTCGAGGGGATCTGGCCGGGCTGACGCGCCGTTGCCGCCCGATGCTCGATGCTGGCAGTGGCAACGGCGACGGGCGGCACGGGCCGGCGCGACGGGCCTTGGGCGCGGTCCGCCGGTGAAACGACCGGGCGCGACGGGTGATGGTGGGCCGTGCCCACCCTTGTATGTCGGGACGGATGCCGGACTACCGGCGGTCCCGGGCGGCCCTCGGCCCCGAGACGAACTGGCCCGTCGCGACCGCTTGCGCCCCGTCCGGTCTCGGCTTATATACACAACATCCTACACATGTCGCCCTGGAGCCGGCCATGATCCGCACGAACATCATGCTGACGGAACGGCAGCACGCCCTCCTGAAGAGCCAGTCCCGACTCCGCCGCAAGACGATCGGGGAGCTGGTCCGCGACGCCGTGGACGACGCGTTCCTGGAAGACCCCGTCGAACGGCGCCGGCAGGTGGCCGTGGGGGCCTACGAGGAGGGGTTGATCAGCCTCGGGAGGCTGGGCGAGACCCTCGGGCTCGATCCGGTGAGCGCCCGCCAGTACCTGATAGAGCAGAGTATCTCCTTGTCCGTGCAGGAGGCCGCCGAGCTTACGGCCGACGCGGCCAATGCCTGAGGTCGTCTTCGACACCTGCGTGCTCAGCAATTTCGCGCTGTCGGGAAGCCTGCCCCTGATCCGCGCCCTGTATCCGGGCGCCGCCCTCGTGACCGATGCGGTGACGCTGGAGAACCTGCGGGGCATCCAGCGGGGGCATGCCGCCCTGGCTGGCGTGCGCCAAGCGGTGGCCGAGGGGTGGCTTCGGGAGGTCTCGTGCGAGGGGCCCGAAGAGAGGCGGCTCTTCGAGACGCTGCTCGTGTCCCTCGGCGCCGGCGAGGCCTCGTGCATTGCCGTCGCCAAGGCCCGCGGGTACGTCTTCGCCTGCGATGACCGAGCGGCCCGCAAGGAGGCCACCCGTTGCGGCGTGCCCCTCACGGGGACGATCGGGGTCCTGATCAAGGCCGTGCGGCTGGGGGACCTCGACCTGAAGGAGGCGAACCGGCTCCTGGGAAAGATGGTGAAGAGCGGTTTCTATGCGCCGATAGAGAGGATCACGGGGGAGATGACGTGACGCGGGGGCTGGGGGGCCTCCCGGCGGACGCCGGAGGGGCTGCCGAGCCCCCGTAGCAAGGGTGGGCACCGCCCACCCAACCGGGCCCGGGGGGCACGAAATGCCGGTGGGCCACGCCCACCCTACGGCGCGCCCCGCTCGCCCTGGGGCCGAGGGGGGCGCTGTAGATCTCTCCTTCTCTGAAGGAGAGATGGGTGTAAAATGGTCCCTCAGGCAAGAAGAGGAGACCCGTTCCCGTGAACGAGCCCACCTTCCACCCCTTTCGCGCCGAGCTCGTCGAGAAGCTCGCGGACTCCCTCTCGGGGCCCTTGCCCGAGGCGACGGCGCGTCGCGTCTACGGACCAGCCGCCGTCCCGGGCAAGGCCACGGCGGTGATCGGCATGCGCCGGGCGGGAAAGACGACCTTTCTCCACCAGATCCGCCGGGAGCGGCTGGCGCACGGCGTAGGCCGAGAACGGCTGCCGTACGTCAGCTTCGAGGACGAACGGCTCGCGGGCCTCGAGGCTGGCCAGCTGCACGTGCTGATCGAGGAGTACTACCGGCGGTTCCCGGCGTTTCGCCGCGCGCAGACCGTCACCTGGTGCCTGGACGAGATCCAGGTCGTCCCCGGGTGGGAGCGCTTCGTGCGGCGAGTGCTCGACGAGGAGACGGTGGAGCTGTTCTTGAGCGGCTCCTCGGCGGCCCTGCTCAGTCGCGAGCTGGCGACGGCCCTGCGGGGGCGGGCCTGGGCGGTGGTGCTCTTCCCCTTCAGCTTCGAGGAGGCCCTGCGACACCGGGGCGAAGCCCCGCCCGAGAGCGTCCGCTTCCTGGCGGCTGCCGATCGCTCCCTCCTGGAGCGGGCCTTTCTGGACTACCTGGCGTGCGGGGGATTCCCCGAGGTGCAAGGGCTGGAAGCGGCCACCCGCCACCGCCTGCTGCGGGACTACGTGGACGTCGCCATGCTCCGGGACGTGGTGGAGCGCCACGGGGTGAGCAACGTGGCCGGCTTGCGTTGGCTGTTGCGGCACCTTCTGGGCAACGCGGCAGGCCTGTTCAGCGTGGAGAAGTTCTACGCGGCCCTCAAGTCGCAGGGGCTGAGCATCTCGAAGGACACGGTCCACCAGCTGCTGGGGCATCTGGAGGACTGCTTCCTCGTGCGCACGGTGTGGATGGATGCGGCCTCGGAGCGCAGGCGGCTGGTGAACCCCCGCAAGGCGTACCCGGTGGACCCCGGGCTCATCTCGGTGTTCGACCGCACGGGGCGCGCCAACCTGGGGCACGCTCTGGAGACGGCGGTTCTCGTGGAGCTCGAGCGCCGGGGGACGAGCGTCGCCTACGTGCGGACGCCCAAGGGGTACGAGGTCGACTTCTTGGCCCGTCACCCGACCGGGGAGGCCGAGCTGATCCAGGTGTGCGCCGACGCCACGGGCAGCGCCGCCGCCGAGAGAGAGCTCCGGGCCCTGGACGAGGCCGGGAGCCTCTACCCCGAGGCCACCCGGCGGCTGCTGACGCTGACCCGCGACGCGCTCCCGGCAGAGGTCCCCCCGGGGGTCGTGGCCGAGCCGGCCTACGAGTGGCTGCTGGCGGCGCCCGGGAGCCCGCCGGGGACCGCGTCTTTGCCGGAGACATTGCCGAGGCGGCTCACGTCACACCGAAACGACGATGGGCGTTTGGTCCGGTGAGGGTGGGTGCGCGGTCATGGCCTTCTGGTCCTCCGCCCATAGCCAGGCCAGGATCGCCTCGCGGATGTTCTCGATGGCTTCCTTCTCGTCCCGGCCCTGGGAGATGCAGCCGGGAAGGGCCGGACACTCGGCGACGATCCAACCGTCCTGGGCCGACTCGAGGGTGACATGGAAGATCATCGCGTCGGTCCTCCCCAGGCGTTTGGGTTCGGGAACGGCCTTGTCGAGCACGGACGAGTGTCGGGTGCTTTCCGCTTGCTGTCAACCGTAGCTCCAAGGGGTAGCTCCAAGGGGTAGCTCCAAGGGGTAGCTCCAAGGG
>JBBIIA010000108.1:4325-10795 GCA_037446775.1 Deltaproteobacteria bacterium | reverse complement strand
GTAGCTCCAAGGGGTAGCTCCAAGGGGTAGCTCCAAGGGGTAGCTCCAAGGGTGGGCACCGCCGCAGGGCCCGGGGGGCGCAAAATGCCGGTGGGCTGTGCCCACCCTTCTACGGCTACTCGGGGCGCTCGTCGCCCTCTTCGGGTGGCGCGTCCGGGGACGCCGCGAGCCAGGCGTCGAAGCCCGCCAGGTCTGCGCGCCCGCACCGCTCGCGGAAGTAGGCCGCGGTCTTCAGGGCCGAGACCTTCTCGGCGATGGCCGTGACGAAGAACTGGTTCATGGAGACCTGCTCTTCCTCGGCCACCTTCCGGGCGTAGGCGATCAGGGAGTCGGGCAGCCGCAGGGCGTAGTTGGCCATGGTCATTCCTCCGTTGCCAGGCGCGTCAGAAACTGCGCCGGGGTCCACGTGGGGAGCCGGAAACGGGCGGCCGCGGCCCCAAAGCCGGCGACGTTGTGGGTCACCAGGACGTCGGCGCGGCCGTTGAGCGCGGTATCCAGCACCATCTCGTCCTTGGGGTCGCGGGTCTGGGGACGCCACAGGTAGAAGAGGGCGACCGGTTCGGCCAGCAGAGCCAACGCGTCCAAAAAGCGGTCGGTGCCTTCCGGCGTGCGCCGGGACGCCCCGAGTTGCCCTGGGGACTTGAGGATCGCCTCGTATTCGAGCATCAGCGGCACCGACACCAGGGCCACGAAACGCCGTGCCTGAAGCGCCTCGAGGAAGGCGAACGAGGCGCCGTTTCGGCTGCGCGAGGCGGCCACGAGGATGTTGGTGTCGAGGACCACGCGGAAGGCCGACATATCGCATATGATATGAGGTAGAAAGCGACTCTTCAATCCGCCGCCAGCCCCGCCGCCAGCCCCGTGTGGTGGGCCCCGCCCACCACACGGGGTCGGCGGGTAGGATCCTTTTTCACCAAGATGCACGGCCTCGGCAACGACTTCGCGGTGGTGGACTGCCGGGGGGCCGACCCCGGGGCGTGGCCCGCCCGGGCCCCGGGTCGAGATCCACTCCTTCTTTCTCCGGCGGGTAAGCCCGTAGCAAGGCTGGGCACCGCCCGTCACACCGGGCCCGAGGGTCACGAAGAACTGGTGGCGATGCCCACCCGGCTCCTGGCGACGTCCTTTGGCTTGCCCGCCCAAGCCTGGGGGAGCCAGGTGGCGGCGAGGCATGCGACAGGGGCCCCGGGGCGATATGTCTTCCGACGGAAGACGAGTGTCTGTGGATCCGACCACGGAGGAGAGATAAGCGCCCCCATGGACGCCCTGTTCGAGCCGTCGATCGCCACCGAGGTGTTGCTCTCCGAAGCGGGGGGATGAGCCGGGTGGGAACCACCCACCGCCATCGGCTCCCGCGGGGGTGCCCACGGGGTGGGCGATGCCGACCCCACTGGCATCGACGGAGGGATCGGCAGTAGGATCGGCAGACACGCGGCCGGAACCGGGCCCCTCATTGTGATTGTGGCGCGACAGGACCATAATTGCCTTCGATTCGGATCGGCAACGAGATCGGCAAGTCGAGGCGGCGGCGTGTTTGAGCGACCCTCCCAGATGGAACCTCTGCTACCTACCGGCGCCCGCGTGCTGGAGGACCTGGCACGCGAGGTCGTGGCCCGCTCGGCGGCCCTGGGGGGCCAGCTCCACCCCGTCACCCAGGGCACCCTGGCCGAGCTCTTGCGCCTCGTGAACAGCTACTACTCGAACCTGATCGAGGGCCACAGCACCCATCCGGTGGACATCGAGCGGGCCATGCGCGAGGATTACTCCCGCGACCCGGCGAAGCGCGACCTCCAACTCGAAAGCCTCGCGCACATCCACTGCCAGCGCCGGCTGGAGGCCCGTCTTGACGCCGAGCCCGGGCTCAACGTGGCGGGCCCCGACTTCCTCCAGTGGCTGCACCGGACCTTCTACGAGCGGCTGCCAGAGCGGCTGCGCGAGGTGCGGGACGAGGACACGGGGGCGGTGGCCGCGGTGGCGCCGGGCGAGCTGCGGCGCCGCGAGGTACGGGTGGGCCGCCACGTGGGCCCTCGGTCCGAAGCCTTGGGGGCGTTCCTGGTGCGCTTCGGGTCCTTCTACGGCACCGGCCCCTTCCACGGCGTCACACCCCTCATCGCCGCCGCCGCGGCCCACCACCGGCTCATGTGGATCCACCCCTTCCTCGACGGCAACGGCCGGGTGGCCCGCCTGTACACGGACGCCTGCTTCCGGCAGCTGCCCCTTCGCGGGTACGGTCTCTGGAACGTGAGCCGGGGGCTCGCGCGGCGGCGCAGCGACTACATGGCCGCGCTCACCGGGGCCGACGCCCCCCGGCAGGGCGATTACGACGGGCGGGGCCACCTCTCGGACGAGGGGCTCGCCCAATTCTGCCGGTTCTTCCTGGAGGTTTGCCTCGACCAGTGCGCCTTCATGGATGAGCTGCTGCGCCTCGACAGCCTGCTCGACCGAATCACGGGCTACGTGCACGGCCGCGCCCTCAAGGTACTCCCCGGCCCCGTGCCCGACGCGCCGCCCCTAAAGCGCGAGGCCGCCTATATGCTCCAGGAGGTCTTGCTCCGCGGCGACATGGCCCGCGGCGACGCGCTGCGCGTCTCGGGCATGGCCGAGCGGACCGGCCGCGACCTGCTCGGGCAGCTCCTCCAGGAGGGGCTCCTGGTGTCGAACTCGCCCAAGGGCCGGGTGCGTCTCGGCATCCCCACCCCCGTGGCAGGCGTCTTGTTCCCCGGCCTCTACCCGGCTCAGGTGCCGGCGTGAGCTCGGGAGGCTGGGTACCGCCCCCCGCACGAGGCCGGGCCCGGGGGCACGAATGCTGGTGGGCCGTGCCCACCCTACGGCTACGGCGCCAGCACGGCCCGTAGTAGGCGGGAAAGGACGACCGTGTACCTCTTGGACCTCTTTTACGACGGCGCCGCCCGGACCGACTCGGGCCGCCTGTCGTTTCAGGACCCCGGCGGGGCGCTCCGGAAGTGGACGGTGCTTCCCGACGACCAGGACGCGAGGGAGCAACTGCGCCTGGTGGCGCTGGCGTGTGCGGGCCGAGCCTTCGTGGGCCGGCTGGGCCCGGCCGCGGCCAGGTGCTGCGGCGCTGCCGGCGAGCTGCGCCTCGAGGTGCTCGCCGTGCTCCACAACCCCCGGGACGGGGCGACGCCCTTTCCCCCCCGGGTGGGGGCGGGGGTGGCGGTGGGGCCGTCGGGCGCGGCCCGCAGCCTCCGGCGCCGCGACCCCTCCCGCCTCCCCCCGGGGGTCCGCCGGCGCTCCGTGGCCGTGTCCACCGGCAACAAACCGTGGTTCTTCGTCGGGTACGGGCCCCACTTCGCCCTTCGCAACGCCGTGGACCGGTTCGACTTCTCGGACCCCTTCTTCCGCGTGTCCCGGTTCCGCAGCCTCTTCTGCCGGGGCGCCCGGGTCACGGACCCCGTGGCGTTCCTCTCGTTCTTGCACCACAAGGCGTGGGGCCTGGGCCGGCACCCGGCCGAGCAGGCCCTCGACCGCCTGGCCCGGTGCGCGGGGGCGTTCCTGGGCGCCGACACGGTCGGGTGGACCCGGGGTGGCTTCGATCCGGCCGGGGCCTGGGAGGCCCTCGTTCCCTGGCAGCAGCGCGCCCTCGCCCCGGTCCTCGACGCGGCCCGGCACGCCTTCGACGCCTCGCCCTTTCTGCCCCAGCCCTTCGACATCCCGGGCCTTTTGATCCTCGATCGGCCCGACCGCTTCGTGCCGTCCGCGGCCCTGGACCGTTGGGTCACCTTGGTCGACGCCCTGTTCCCCGGGCTCCAGGTGGTCGCGACCCTGGGGGGCGGGGCCCGGGCCGGGGTGTCCGCCGAGGCCCGGGAGCGCACGCTACCCCTGCCCCCCGAAGAAGCGAAGCCCGCACCGAGACCCCGGCAGCCTCGGATCCCCCCCGGGGCCGTGCTCCTCGTCGACGTGGACGGCACCCTGCCCAACCTGGCCCTGATGAAGCTCGGCCGCCACTTCAAGCAGCAGGGCCGGCCGGTGGTCCTGGCCCGGAAGGACGGCCCGCCCGGTCGCACCGAGGCCGTCTTCGCCAGCGCCGTGTTCTCGGGCGCCACCTCCCAACGGCGCCTTGCCGCCCTGCGGGACCGCTACGGCGAGGCCCTGGTGGCGGGGGGCTCCGGTGTCAGCGTGTCGGGCCGACTGCCGACCGAGGTCGAGGCCCTTCCCGCCGACCTCGACCTGTACCCGGAGCTCGGGGATCGAGCCCTGGGCTTCCTGACCCGGGGCTGCCCCTTCCGCTGCTCCTTCTGCCTCGTCCCCGAGAAGGAGGGCCCCCCCCGGCGGGTGAGCGACTTCGATGGGCTCCTGCAGGGCCGCACCCGGCTGATCCTCCTCGACGACAACCTGCTCGCCCACCCCCAGGCCGACGAGCTCCTGGAGGAGATGGTACGGCGGGACCTGGAGGTCAACTTCAACCAGACCCTCGACCTGCGCCTGGTGACCCCGGAGCGGGCCGCGCTCCTGCGGCGGCTCAGGTGCCGCAACGTGCGCTTCACGCGGCCGGTGGTCCACTTCAGCCTGAACCACGCACGGGGCCTGGGGGACCTGCGGGAGCGGTACGAGCTCTTTGGGTTCCGGCCCCGCGACAACGTGGAGTTCGTGTGCATGTACGGGTACGACACGACGCTCGAAGAGGACGTGGCGCGGTTCCGGTTCCTGCGCTCCCTGCCCGGCGCCTACGTGTTCGTGCAGGAGCACCGGCCCCTTCCCGACCAGCTCGCGCCGCAGCTTCCGGACTTCTTTGGCGCCGATCCCGACCCGCTCCTTCGCGAACTCGTGTCGATCTGCTTTCGGCAGAACATGAAGAGCATGGAGAAGTACTACCGGTGGCTCAGCCGCCGGTACGCCGAGACCTACGGTCGCCTGAACCACGACCTGGTGGAGGCGATCTTCCGGTACAACCGGCGGTGGAGAAAGGGGGTATACCTGGCGACCCTCGCGGGCACCACCCCCAGGGCACCGGTGCGGGGGGGCCGCCCGTGACCCCTGGCGGGGCCCCCGGCTCCCGGAGGGGCATGGCGAGGTTTCGCGGTGGCTTGCGTACCACCCTACGATGGGGGTGAGTCCCATGGGCGCCGCGGCACCGAAACTGGCCGAGGGTTTCCCGGATCGAGTAGACTGCGAGGCTGGCGCCCGCCGGCGCCCCTGGTTCTTCAAGGAGGGATCGTGGAGGTTCGGGTCGCCCGCTCGGCGGGGTACTGCATGGGGGTCCGGCGGGCCGTGCGCATGGCCCTGGAGGTGGCGGGGGAGGAGGCCGGGCCGGTCTTCACCCACGGCCCCCTGATCCACAACCCCCAGGCCCTGGAGGACCTGCGCCAAAAAGGGGTCGTGCCCCTGGCGCCGGGCGCCGCGGTGCCCCGAGCGGCGGTGATCGTGCGGGCCCACGGGGTGCCGCCGGGAGAACTCGCCGCCCTCCAGGCCGGAGCTGCGCGGGTGGTCGACGCCACTTGCCCCAAGGTGGCCACCATCCAGCAGAAGATCGCCGAGTTCAGCCGCCGGGGCTACGCCGTGGTCATCGCGGGGGACGCGGACCACCCCGAGGTGGTCGGCCTTTTGGGGTACGCCGAGGGACCGGCCTTCGTGGTCTCGGCCCCGGGGGACGTGGCCGTCCTTCCCCCCCTCGGTCGGGTTCTCCTGGTGGCCCAGACCACCCAGGACCAGGAGACCTGGGAGGCGGTCCGTGCCGCCGTGACCTCCCGCTACCCCGACGCCGAGTGCCTCGACACCATCTGCAGCTCCACCCACCGGCGGCAGACCGAGGTGCGCGAGCTCGCCGCCGGGGTGGACGCCCTGGTGGTCGTGGGGGGGAAGAACTCGGCCAACACCCGGCGCCTGGCGGAGATTGCCCGGGGCCTCGGGGCCCGAGCTTACCACGTGGAGACCGCCGCCGAGCTGCCCCTGGAGGAGCTGCGGCCCCTCGCCCGGGTGGGGGTGACGGCCGGGGCCTCGACCCCTGCCTGGACCATCGAGGAGGTGGTGCGGGCGCTGGAAGGAGAGGGGAAACGGTCAACTGAAGAGCCGTAGCTGCCCGCCCTCTGCCCTCGGCCGAAGCGCCGTGGCGCCGGCCCCCTCGGACTCCTCTTTCCCAGAGGGGGCGTTCGAGCGGGTGGTGCCGTTCCGGGCCCGAGTTCGGTGACCGGCCGCGGCAGTTGGCACCACGGCCCCAAGCCGTCTCGTCGGCTTGGACCGGTCGAGGCCCCGGTACCGAGCGCTGCCGGGGGTCATCCCCATCCCCGCAGCAAACACCTCTGCCGTTCCTCCGCATCCAGCACCTTCGCGCACGACTCCCAGTCCATCTGCTCGATCCTGTTGTACTTGATCTCGAAGGGGTGCTGCCTGGGCACGGCCTCGATGGTCTGTCGAGCTCGTGCAACGTCGCCGAGGGCGACCTGGATCCAGACGTCCTCCAACACGTCCGGCACCTGGCCGAAGAGGCGGTAGATGCTCTCCAGGCGGCCGGAGAG
>JBBIIA010000108.1:0-4225 GCA_037446775.1 Deltaproteobacteria bacterium | reverse complement strand
CCGGCCGTCATCAGGCCGGAACGCTGCCCGCCCGCGTACAGGCCGACGGGCTCCCCGGGGAACTCCTTCGAGAGCTGCTCCGCGAGCCACCAGATCGAGTCGTAGTACTGGGAGAACACGATGCATCCCTGCCCGAGCCATCCCCGGTCCCGCAGGCACTCCACCACCACCTGGACCTTCGGGTCCCACTCCCGATTCGCGCGCAAGGCATCCACGAAGGCCTGGAGCTTCTGCCGCTCCGCGGGCGTAAGCGTCCGGAACGCCTCCTCCCCCGCAGGAGAAGGCGCGTCCTCTTCCTCCTCCTCGTCGGCCGCCTGCACGTCCCGCCACGTCCCGAGCATGCTCTCCGCCGTCAGGGCTCCCGCGTGGATCGTGCTGCCCACGCGGCGCAGGAGGAGCGTCTTGAGGAAGCCGGCCCCCTGGATGCGGCCGCCGATCAGCTGACAGAACTCCTCCGCGAAACGATAGGCGTCCTGCAGGTAGGGCGGCAGGCGGATCGCGTCCGCGTCCCCCTCGCCCAGGAGTTCCACGGCCACCGGTTTCAGGTAGGGCTCGTTCGTCTCGGGGTCGAGCGTCGTCTCCAGATAGTCGCGGGTCCGGCGCACGATGTGGCGGAGGAAGGGGTTGTGTTCCTCCCCGAAGTCGCGGGCGAGTCTCCGCACGCGGGCCCGGTCGGGCTCCCCCAGGCGCTCCCACGAGTCGCCGGGCGCCACAACTGCCTCGTCCGGCAGCCGGAGCGCGCGGCGAAGGATCTGGAAGTCCGCGCCCTCGCCGGACGGCGGCAGGGGATTCCGGATCCAGCTCCAGCGCTCCAGGTCGTCCTCCGGCAGCCCCGTGCGCCCCATGACGAGGTCCAGCGCCTCGCTTGGCCGGCGCCACCGGCTCCAGGTGTTCCCCAGCACCGCCTCGTTGTCCGCCGCGAGCACGTTCAGCAAGTCCCAGGCTTCGATCGGGTGGAGCTGCACCGGCGTGGCGGTGGCCAGGAGCAGGCTCCTGGTCCGCGGGGAGATCTCGTAGAGGAAGGCGAGGAGGTTGTTCGGGTCCGGTTTCTCGTTCTCCCGCCCAGCCCCCAGGTTCTTCCGGCGCGCCCGGTGGGCCTCGTCCACGATCACGCACTCGTAGCGGAGGCCCTTCAGGAGCTCGGCTGCCTCCGAGCGGCTGGTGACGAGCCCTTGCGACACGAGGCCGATGCGCCTCGGGCACCGTCGGATGCCCTCGGGACCCGCGCTGGGGTGTTCGATGGCGTTCTCGTCCACCCACTGGCGCCCAGTCCACACCGCCGAGGGCAAGGCGAGAAGGTTCTTCAGTTCGTCCTGCCACTGCCAGAGCAGCGTCTTCGGCGCGAGCACGAGCACCGGCCGCGCGCCATGGAGGGCCATGAGCTGCGCCGCGAGGGCCAGCTGGAGGGTCTTCCCGAGCCCCACCTGATCGGCCAGCACCAACCGGGCGCCGTGGGGACCACGGTGGGCGTCGAAGGCCTGCTTCACGAAGGACTTCTGGTGCGCCCACAGCCCGTACTCCTGGCGGTAGACGGGCGTCTCGATGACGGGCGCGGCCGGCTCGGGGTCCTGCCGCCAGGCCTCCACGCTTCCGACGACCTCGCGGCGGGCGAGCCGTCCGATGTCCTCCACCACGAAGTCCGCGAGCCAGACGGCGAAAGGGCTCGCCCACAGGGCGTCGAACTCCTCTTGCACCCAGGCCACGGCCTCGAGCGAGTCGTCCTCCCACACGAGCTCGTAGTGGAGCTTCCAGGCGTCGTAGGTCTCGTTGGCGCTCCCCATGAAGGCGGTCTTCCGCCCGTCGGCCAGCGTCACCACGCCGGCCTTGCCGTGGACGAGGCCGAACTTGTCGCGGGGCAGAACCTTCACCTGGAGCTTGCCGGACCGGAGGAGCTCGAAGAGCCGCTGGAAGCGCGGCCTGCCCTCGGGTCCGTACCTCTCGGGCTCCGAGGCGCACCACTCGCGGCGCAGGGCGAAGTTGGCCGCCTTCGCCGTCTGCACGTCCCGCACGTCGAGGTCCGAGTTGCACACGACGCGCACCGTGCCGGCGACGCTCTCTAGGGCCTCCCCGGCGACCTCGAGGATGGAAGAGCGGAAGTACCCGGCGATCCGGTCATAGGCCTGAGCGCCGGCGAGCCGCTCGGTCAGGAAGGAGCGGTCGAGGCGCTGGCGGCGGGAGGAGAAGCGGGTGATCATTCCTCGGCGAGCACCCGAAAATCCCTCGGGTTGCGCAGCGTGAACCGAGGCCCTTCCCTCTGAAGCTCGCCCACACAGCCAACCGGAATGCGCTCCTGATGAGCCCTGATGGCCAAGTCGTAGTCTTGGCCCATCAGGTCCACGTTGACCTTCCTGGACTTGTCGCCCGACACGTCCAGGATCGTGACCCGCCCGAGAAGCGCGCCCTCGGGCCGTTCGAGACGAAACACGATCCCCCGGACCTCGAACTCCTCGACCGGATGGGTCGCGCGAAAGACCCGGCCGGCCTCCGCGATGATGGGAAGCGCGTCGGGCGAGAACTTGACGCGGACCGCAGGCGCACCCGTGACGGGGCGGGTGGGAGACCAGGTGATGCCGACCTCGACCCCACGATTTCCCTCCTCGGCCCCCATCCCCGCGAGCGCTTCGCAGAGGTTGGCACTCACCCCCTCGGGCACCGCGGCCCCGAAAGCGTCGAATCCTCCGGCGGCGGCGGTACGTTCCGCGGCGGCATGGGCGGCCGCGAGAGAGCGCGCCAAGGTGCTCGTGACCTTGCGCTCGAAGGGGTCCTCGGTGAGGTCCGGGAACAGCGTGGGTGGCACGCGGGACAAGAGGGTGACGACGTAGCTTCCCTGCTCCGTCTGCCCCAGGCGCACCCTCCGAACGTAGTCGACGGCCTGCACGGGCTTGCGAGTGGCGAAGGCGGCTCTCGGCTCCACCGCCGCACACGCCGCGGCGGTCAGGAGGTCCCTCGCCTTCTCGACGAGTCGGGCCCCCTGTTCCAGGGGGATGCTCCCGTCCGATGCGCCGTTCCCCTCCACCCGCAGGCGGATGACGTCGGATCCGGTGCAGGAGAGGTCCCGGAGAATCTCGAGCTGAGAGCGCCCTTCCACGGCTTCGAGCGCCCGGAGGACCTCAGCGATCCGCCCCGGGTAGTCGCGGAAGGCGGGGTCCAGAGGCAGGAGAGCCTCGTACTCCTGTCCGTTGACCGCGTATGTCCATTCGGCCCAAGCGGGGGCGTGTTTCACCTCTCGCCAACCGCTCGCGCGCAGGTAGGACGCCAGGTCGAGGGGGCGGACGGCGGTCAGGATCGCCGGGTCTCGAATCACTGCCTTCATAGCGCTGCTCCTTCCGCCACGCGCGCCATCAGCGCTCGAAGAGCGTCGATCGAGAAGACCTGAGCTCTCGGGAGCCTGACCGTGACCGCCGCCACGTTGTCGGTTTCCGGCGCGCCCCGCAGGGAGAGCCAGTACCCGCAGCGGCGCAGCACGAGCTGCTCTTGGGTCTGGGACAGCCAGTCCTCCGGCTTCTCGGGGACGCACACCAGCACGAGGAGGCGCGGCACGAGCACGTTGGGCGCCCGCAGGTCCTCGTAGTTCTTGATCTTGAGCGGAAAGGAGAGGTCCTCGGCGCTTCCGTTCCCGCCCGCCGTGCACTTGAGCTGGAGCTCGATTCGCGGCGACCGGAACGTGCCGCCGCCGCCCGCAGCGGCCAGGATCAGGTCCACGCTGTCATCGTCCACCTCGGGCCGCGCAACCGCAAAGCCGGCCGCCGACGCGACGGCACGGACGTAGGCGTGGCTGAACTCCTCCTTCTGCCGGTTGACGTCCATCCCACTCCCCCTTTCCCGCTCGCCGCCAGAAAGCTCGGCGCGATGATCCCGGAAGAAACTACCCGGGATCATCGATCTTCGCCAAAGAACCCTCCGCCCGGGTGGTCGTTCTCCAGCGCCCCGGCCAAGAGCAGGGCCGCGGCGCCGTCTTTCTTCCATGCCGGCATCCGGATCCCCATGCGGCCGAGGTAACGCAGCACCTCGATGAGGCTCTTCCGAAGGCTCCAGTAGGTGTCTTTGAGCTCGTTGTGGAACCAATTCCGCCCGTCGGCGACTTCCTCGGTCCTCGCGATCTCCCGAACCGCAAAGAGCGCGTGGCGCGTGGGCGAGGCGCCGAAGCCTGCGTCGCCCAGCAGGCGCGCCCCGAGCTCGGTGGCCGTCTTAAGCCGGGTCTCGTTGGCCCGGCTGTCGGCCAGGA
>JBBIIA010000107.1:0-14780 GCA_037446775.1 Deltaproteobacteria bacterium | reverse complement strand
CCCACCCGGGAGATGTGCGGGCTGTGCCACCGGCGGTGACCCCGGGGGCGAGCCCGCCGACGCGTTGACTCCCCGCGGACTTCCGACGTATAAGGTCCCCCTGGCCGGACCCCTGACGCCTGAAGGACCATGGCTGCACCCGTTGATCTCCTGGACTGCGACGAGTCGGGCCTCGAGGCGTTTTTCGGGAGCATCGGGGAGAAGCCCTTCCGCGCCCGCCAGGTGATGCACTGGCTGTACAAGCGGGGCGCCCTCACCTTTGAAGGGATGACCGACCTCTCCCGGGACCTGCGGGAGCGGCTGCCCCGGGTGGCGCGGCTGGGCGTGCCCACCGTGGTCGGGGTGCAGGAGAGCCTCGACGGCACCCGCAAGCTCCTCTTGGAGCTCGCCGACGGCGAACGGGTCGAGACCGTGCTGATCCCCGACGAGGAGCGCCTCACCCAGTGCGTGTCGAGCCAGGTCGGCTGCGCCATGGGGTGCGCCTTCTGCCGGACCGGCACCGGCGGCTTCACCCGCAACCTGACGGCGGGGGAGATCCTGGGGCAGGTCCTCCTCGGCCAGGGGCTCGCCGGCCCCGGGGGCCGGGTGACCAACGTGGTCTTCATGGGGATGGGAGAGCCCCTGCACAACCTCGACAACGTGGCCCGGGCCTTTCGCGTCCTCACCAGCGACCACGGGCCCACCATCTCGGCGCGACGCCTCACGGTGTCCACCTGCGGCGTGGTGGACGCCCTCGGGCGGGTGCCGCCGGAGATGCTGCCGAGCCTGGCGATCAGCTTAAACGCCACCACCGACGCGCAGCGGGATCGGCTGATGCCGGTGAACCGGCGCTGGCCCATCCGGGCGCTCCTCGCCGCCCTGGGGGCTCTGCCCCTGCCGCCGCGGGCGCGCTTTACCATCGAGTACGTGCTCCTCGGCGGGGTAAACGACACCCAGGAGGACGCCCGGCGCCTGGTGCGGCTCCTGTCGAACTTGCGGTGCAAGGTGAACTTGATCGCCTACAACCCCCACGGCGACGCCGCCTTTCGGGCGCCGGAGGCGGGGGCCGTGGAGGCGTTTCAGCGCTATCTCCTGGACCGGAACTTCACGGCGGTGGTGCGCCGGAGCCGGGGCCAGGACATCGCCGCGGCGTGCGGCCAGTTGAAGGCCGAGGCGGGAGCCCCGGCGTAGGCGAGACGACAACGGGAGGCGAGGGGTCCATGGACAAGGCCATTGGGATCATCGGCGGCAGCGGGCTCTATGAGATGGAGGGGTTGGAAGCGGTGCGGGAGGTGGAGGTGGCGACCCCCTTTGGGGCGCCCTCCGACGCCCTGGTGGAGGGGCGCTACGCGGGCCGCCGCCTGGTCTTCGTCCCCCGCCACGGGCGGGGCCACCGCTTCCTGCCCGCCGAGGTGCCCTACCGGGCGAACCTGTGGGCGCTCAAGTCCCTGGGGGTGGAGTGGGTGATCTCGGTGTCGGCGGTGGGGAGCCTCGCCGAGGACGTGAAGCCCGGGGAGATCTGCCTGCCGGATCAGTTCATCGACCGCACCTGGGGGCGGCCGAGCACCTTTTTCGGCAACGGGATCGTCGGCCACGTCGGCCTCGCCGACCCGGTGTGCGGCGACCTCCAGCGCGTCCTGTGGGAGACCCAGGGGGCCGCGGGGGTGCCCTTTCACCGGGGCGGTTCCTACGTCTGCATCCAGGGGCCCCAGTTCTCCACCCGGGCCGAGTCCTTCCTGTACCGGGGCTGGGGGGCCCGGGTGATCGGCATGACCAACGCCACCGAGGCCAAGCTCGCCCGGGAGGCCGAGCTGTGCTACGCCACGGTGGCCCTGGTGACCGACTACGACTGCTGGCACGAGACCGAGGAGGGGGTGAGCATCGAGGCGATCCTCGCGGTGCTCCACCAAAACGTGGGCACCGCCCGCCGCATCCTCCAGGCGGCGGTGCGGGCGATGCCGGCCGACCGGGGCTGCGCCTGCGGCGAGGCGGCGCGCTACGCGGTGCTGACCCCCGCCGACCGGATCCCCCCGGAGACCCGACGGGCGGTGGACCTCTTGTACGGCAAGTACCTCGGGGGAGGCCAGCCGTGAGCCGCGACCTGGTGGTCGTCGGTTCGGTGGCCATCGACGCGGTGGAGACCCCCTTCGGCCGGGAGGACGAGGCCCTGGGAGGCTCGGCGCTCCACTTCACCGCGGCGGCGAGCCTCTTTGCCCCGGTGCGGCTGGTGGCCGTGGTGGGGGACGACTTCCCCCTGGACCGCCTGGGGTTTTTGGCGGCGCGGGGAGTGGACCTGTCGGGCCTGGCGCGGGTGCCTGGCCGCACCTTCCGCTGGAAGGGCCGCTACGGCTTCGACTTGAACGAGGCCCACACCCTCGAGACCCACTTGAACGTCTTCGAGTCCTTCCAACCGACCCTCGCCCCCGGCCACCGGCGCTGCCCCTACGTCTTTTTGGCCAACATCGACCCGGAGCTCCAGGGTCGGGTGCTCGACCAGATGGAGGGGCCGGAGTTCGTGGCCCTGGATACCATGAACTTCTGGATCGAGGGCAAACGCCGGAGCCTCCTGAGGACCCTGGAGCGGGTGGACCTACTGCTCTTGAACGAGGCCGAGGCGCGGATGCTCGCCGGGGAGGCGAACCTGGTGCGGGCGTGGCAGAAGATCCGGACCTGGGGGCCCAAGGGGCTGGTGGTCAAGCGCGGGGAGTACGGGGCCATTTACTTCGCCGACGGCCACGCCTTTGCCGTGCCCGCCTACCCCCTGGAGGCGGTCTTCGACCCCACCGGGGCGGGGGACTCCTTCGCGGGAGGGCTGATGGGCTACCTGGCGAGCACCGGCAACCTCGAGCCGACCAACATCCGGCGCGCCATCGTCTTCGGCTCGTCGCTGGCGAGCTTTAACGTCGAGGAGTTCAGCTTCCGGCGTCTGGAGCGCCTCACCTACCCGGAAGTGGCGGGGCGGTACGGGGCGTTCCGGGCCCTGACCCACTTCGAGGCGGAGGTCCCCCTGGCCGGGTAGGAAGGGGTCAGAGGCTGTGAATCAATCCCTGGACCGAGCCAGGCGCCCGAGATGCGAGGGGGGCGCGGAGGAAGCCCGCAGCCATAGCTTTGCGCTACGGCAAGGGATTCCGACAAAGCCCCGCGAAGCAGATCGGACGCCGCGGCGACGGGAGGGGTTTGTTTCACAGCCTCTCAGGGGGTGAGGGCGCGGATCGCGCGCTTGACCGCCCCGAAGTCGGCCGACTTGACCAAGTAGCCGTCGGCCCCGCGGCTCGCGGCTTCCTGGGTGAAGTCGCTGTAGGCGGTAAAGAGGAGGACGGGGAGGGTGGGGTGGGCGGCCTTGAGCCGCTGGAGGACGTCCAGGCCGCCGAGCCCCGGCATCTTCAGGTCGAGGAGCACGAGGTCCGGAGGGGCGGCGGCGACGGCCCGCAGCCCGGCCCAGCCGTCGGCCGCCACGGACACCGCGTGCCCCTCGTGGGACAACTCCTCCGAAACGAGGGAACGAACGCCGTCGTCGTCGTCGATGACGAGAATGCGAGCCATGATGGGTGTCGGAATCCCCTACGGGTGGGCCCCCGGTGTCCGTGGAGGATACCCGGGTCGGCGCGGGCGTCAACTCCTGGCCGTCACCGCGGCGCTCCTCCTCTTCGCCTGTGCGGGGGGGCGGGAGCAGGCGCGCCGGGACGCCCAGACCTCCTACAAGCTCGGGGTTGCCTTCTTGGCCGAGGGGAGGCCCGGCCCGGCCCTGCGAGAGCTCTCCAAGGCCGAGGTGCTCAACCCCGAGGAGCCGGAGATCAGAAACGCCCTGGGCCTCGCCTACTGGGCGGGGCGCGAGCACGGGCAAGCGGCCGAGAAGTTCCTGGCGGCGACCCGGCTCAAGCCCGACTACTCGGAGGCGTGGAACAACCTGGGCGCCCTGTACCTCGACCAGGGGCGCTTCGGGGAGGCGGTGCCCGCCCTGGAGGCGGCCCTGCGCAACGTCTTTTACGGCACCCGGGAGCGGGCCCTGGCGAACCTGGGGTGGGCGCTCCACCGCCTCGGACGGTCGGCGGAAGGGGAGCGGCGGCTCCGGGAGGCGGTGGAGATCGCCCCCGGTTTCCCCCTGGCGCGCAAGAACCTGGGGGCCGTGCTCCAGGACCGGGGCGACCACCGAGCCGCCCTCGGGGAGTTCGACGAAGCGCTGCGCTTCCTGCCCAACGACGCCGACACCCACCTGCGGCGCGGCTTGACCCTCCAGCGGCTCGGGGACCGCCCGGGGGCGCGGGCGGCCCTGGAGCGGGCGTGGCGCCTCGCGCCGGACTCCGACGTCGGGCGTTCGGCCAAGAACTATCTGGACTTCATGGAGTAGGAGGGCCCGTGTCACCGGACCTGGAGAACGAACCCCGCACCGCGAGCCCGAGCCGTCCCTCCGGCTTCGGACGGCTCCTCAAGGACGCCCGGGAGGCGCGGGGGCTCACCCTGGACGCCCTCGCCGAGATCACCCGCATCCGCTTGCGGTACCTGGCCGCCCTGGAGGCGGAGGACTGGGACACCCTGCCCGAGGGGGTGATCGGGCGGGGGTTCGTCCGGGTGGTGGCCCGGGAGGTCGGGGTGCCCCCAGAAGACCTCCTGCGCCGGTACCTGGCGGCCCGGGGGGGCGAGGACGCCGAACCGTCCCACGCCCTGCCGGAAGCGGACTGGCGGGTCGACCTGCGCGGTGGGCGGCGGGGTGGCCGCCGGGCCGTCCTCTTGGGGGTCGGGGCGGTGGCCGCGGTGGTGGTGGGCCTGGGGCTGTGGGACTCCCTGGTCTCCGTGGCCCCGGCGCCGCCCTCGGTAGCACCCGCGCCGGCCCCGGCGCCGGAGCCTGCAGCGCCGCCGGTTCCCGAGCCGGCCCCCGTGGCGGCCCCCGTGGCGGCTCCCGAGCCGGCGCCCGCCCCCGAGCCCGGCGTCGAGCCGCCCCCGGGGGTGCGCCTGGAGATCCAGGCGGTGGAGCGGGTGTGGGTGCGGGTGACCGTCGACGGGGGGGCGCCCGAGGACCGGGTGCTCAAGCCCGGCGAGCAGCTCCGCTTCGACGGGGAGAAAGGGCTTGGGGTGAAGCTCGGCAACGCCGGCGGGGTACGCCTCACCTGGAACGGCCAGGCCCTGCGGGTGCCGGGCCTGGACGGGCAAGTGGTGAGCCTCTCCTTCCCCGAGGCCGCCGAGGCCCTGCGGCCGTGACCTCGGCCCGGTCCGACCCCGCGGCGGCCGAGGCGGCCCGGTGCCTCGGCCCCGCCTGGCAGGGCGTGGAGGCCGCCGCCGTGCTCGGCTCGGGGCTGGGGGAGGCGGCCCGGGGGTGGGCGCTCGAAGCCGAGGTGGGGTACGGGGAGCTGCCGGGGTTTGGGGGCTGCGCCGCGCCGGGTCACCACGGGCGCCTCGCCCGGTGCCGGGTGGCCGGGCACCGGGTGGCGGTGTTTCGGGGCCGGCGGCACTTCTACGAGACGGGGTCGATGGCGGCGGCGGCGTGGCCGGCCCGCCTCGCGGCGGCCCTCGGAGCGCGGTGTCTCGTCCTCCTCTCGGCGGTGGGGGGGGTGAGCGCCCAACTGGGGGTCGGGAGCTGGGTGTTCGTGGAGGATCACCTCAACTGGATGGGCCGCAACCCCCTGGAGGGGGTGGTCACCGCCGAGGGCCCCGCCTTCGTGGACTTGACCCGGACTTACCGGACCGACCTCTTCGAGTCGGTGCGGGACCGCCTGGCCCGCCGGGGGGTCCTCCTCGAGCGGGGGGTGCTTGGGGCCTTCGCCGGGCCGACCTACGAGACCCCCGCCGAGGTCCGCATGGCGCGCCTCTTGGGCGCGGCGGTGGTGGGGATGTCCACGGTGCCCGAGGCGGTGTGGGGGCGGTTTCTCGGCTTGGAGGTCCTGGCCTACGGCCGGGTGGCGAACCCCGCCGCGGGGGTGACCGGGGAGCCCCTGTGCCACGGGGACGTGGTGGAGGAGTCGCGCCGGGGCGGGGGGGAGGCCGCCGCGGTGGTGGAAGAGAGCGTGGCCGCGTGGGCGCGAGGAGGGTGCGGTGGACGGTGAGGTGAGGGGAGAACCCGAGGTCCAGGGGCCGATCAAGGCGGTCAGCCTCCTCTCCGGGGGGCTCGACTCCATCCTCGCCACCCGGCTCGTCCAGGACCAGGGGATCGAGGTGCTGGCGCTCCACTTCGTGTCGGCCTTCTTTGGCGCCCACGAGCGGGGCCGGGAGGCCGAAGTCGCGGCCCGCTACCGCGACCGCTACGGCCTGACGGTGCGGGTGGTGGACGTGTCGGAGGCGTACCTGGAGGTGCTCGGCAACCCCCACTACGGCTACGGCAAGAACTTCAACCCCTGCGTGGACTGCAAGATCTTCTTCCTGCGCCAGGCGGCCGCCGTGATGGCGGCGGAAGGGGCGCACTTCCTGGTCACCGGTGAGGTGGTGGGCCAGCGGCCCATGAGCCAGCGCCGGGACGCCATGAACGCGGTGGCGCGCGCCTCCGGGGTGCGGGAGCTGATCCTGCGCCCCCTGTCGGCCCGCATCCTGCCGCCCACGGCGCCGGAGCGGCGGGGCTGGGTGGACCGGTCCCGGCTCCTCGGCCTCTCGGGGCGGGGGCGCAAGGGCCAGATCGCCCTGGCGGCCCGCCTGGGGGTCGAGGACTACCCCAACCCCGCCGGGGGGTGCCGGCTCACCGACCCGATCCTCGCCGCCCGCATCCGCCGTTACTTCGAGATGACCCCCGCGGCCGCGCGCCGCTCCGCCGACGTCGGGCTCTTGCTGGTCGGGCGGCCCTTCCGGCTCCCCGGCGGGAGCTGGTTCACCGTCGGCCGGGACGACCCCGAAAACCGGGCCATCGCCGCCCTGGCCGAACCCGGGGACGAGCAGGCGTGGTCCCGGGGAGCCCCGGGGCCCCTGGGGCTCCTGCGCTCCCCCCCCGGGGTGGACGACCGGGCGGCGGCGGCTTCGGTGCTGATCCGCTACACCCCCAAGGCCAAGGGGCGGGGCCCGGTGGGCTTCGGACCCCACTTCGAGGGGCCCCCGACCCGGGAGGTGGAGGCCTCCGCCGCGGCCGACGGGGACCTCGAGGGGTGGAGGGTCTGAGCCCTGGCCCAGGCCCTCCCCGTCGCGGCCTACCGCGCCATGCGGCAGGCCCTGGCGACGCCCCTGGCCGAGGTGCGGGGGGTGGGCCCCAAGGTGTCCGAGCGCCTCGCCCGCAAGGGCCTGGTCACCCTGGAGGACGCGCTCCTCTTCTTGCCCCTGCGCTACGAAGACCGCACCCGGCTGGAGCCCCTGGCCCGCCTCCTGCCCGGGACCCAGGCGACCTTTCGGGGCCGCATCCTCAAGATCGGGGTGGTGGAGTACGCCCGGCGCCGGGTATTGGAGGCGACCCTGGGGGACGGCACCGGCGCCCTCACCCTCAAGTGGTTTCGGGGCAACTTCGCGTGGCTCCAGAAGGGGCTGCCCCAGGGGAGCGAGGTGATCGGCTCCGGGGCGGTGAAGGCGTTCCTCGGCCGCCACGAGGTGCACCACCCGGAGCTCGAGGTGATCGACGCCGAGAGCGACGCCCGGGGGTTCGAACGGGTGGTGCCGGTGTACTCCGAGGTCGACGGGCTCCACCCCCGGCTCCTGCGCACCCTCATGGGCCGGGCGGTCGAGGCGGCCCTGCCCGCGGTGGTGGACCTGGTGCCGGGGCACCTGGCCGCAGGGTGGGGCCTGCCGCCGCTGGCCGAGTGCTTCCGGGAGGTCCACGCGCCGTCCGCCGGCGGCGCCGACCTGGAGCGCTCCGTCGAGGGGTATCGCCGGGGCCTGGTGCTGGAGGAGTTCGCCTTCTTGCAGCTCGGGCTGCTCCTCAAGAAGGAGGGGGCGGGCCCGGCTCCGGGCATCGCCTTTCGCCCCGACTTCCGCCTGGTGAAGGCGCTCCTCGCCTCCCTTCCGTACCAGCTCACCCCGGCCCAGCGCCGGGTGCTTGGGGAGATCCGCCGGGACATGGAGTCGCCGCGGCCGATGCACCGGCTCCTCCAGGGGGACGTGGGGAGCGGCAAGACCCTGGTGGCCCTGATTAGCGCCCTGATGGCGGTGGAGGCGGGGTACCAGGCGGCGGTGATGGCCCCCACCGAGATCCTGGCCGAGCAGCACGCCCTGGTGCTCTCCCGCTTGTGCCGGGGGCTGCCGGTGGCGGTGGCGCTGCTCACCAGCTCCACCCCCCGGGGGGAGCGGGACGCGGCCCTGGCCGCCCTGGCCTCGGGCCAGGCCCACCTGGCGGTGGGGACCCACGCCTTGATCCAAGAGGGGGTCGACTTCTCCCGCCTCGGGCTCGTGGTGGTGGACGAGCAGCACCGCTTCGGGGTGGTCCAGCGGGCGGGGTTGGTGCGCAAGGGGGAGAACCCCGACCTCCTGGTGATGACCGCGACGCCCATCCCCCGCAGCCTCTCCATGACCGTGTATGGCGACCTGGACCTGTCGGTGATCGACGAGCTCCCCCCGGGCCGCCAGCCCATCGGCACCCGCATCGTCAAGGAGCGGGACCTGCCCCGGGTGCACGACTTCGTCCGCACCGAGGTCGCTCAGGGGCGCCAGGCGTACGTCGTCTACCCCCTGGTGGAGGAGAGCGAGGCCCTGGAGCTCCGCTCGGCCACCGCCATGGCCGAGCACTTCACCCGGGAGGTCTTCCCCGACCTCCGGGTGGGGCTGCTGCACGGCCGCCTGCCGGCTGAGGAGAAAGAGGCCGTCATGGCGGCCTTCGCCGCGGGGGAGATCCAGGTCCTGGTCTCCACCACGGTCATCGAGGTGGGCATCGACGTGCCCAACGCCACGGTGATGGTGATCGAGCACGCGGAACGCTTCGGCCTCGCCCAGCTCCACCAGCTCCGGGGGCGGGTGGGGCGGGGAACCCACCGCTCGGTCTGCCTCCTGGTGGCGAGCGACCGGGGCTCCAAGGACGGCTGGGAGCGGCTGCGGGTGATGGCGCGCACCGAGGACGGCTTTCGCATCGCGGAAGAGGACCTGCGGCTGCGGGGCCCCGGCGACTTCCTGGGGACCCGTCAGTCCGGCCTGCCGGACTTTCGGGTCGGCAACATCCTGCGGGAC
The DNA here is from genome assembly GCA_037446775.1 of Deltaproteobacteria bacterium. GTDB lineage: Bacteria > Desulfobacterota > Deferrisomatia > Deferrisomatales > JACRMM01 > JBBIIA01. The sequence goes on along the minus strand of JBBIIA010000107.1, from coordinate 5,741 downwards.
GGTGCCCTCCTGGAGCGCGCCCGGGAGCTCGCCGCCGCCATCCTCCGGGAGGACCCGGGCCTCGCCTCGGGGCGCTACCCGGCGCTCCGGGAGGCCCTACAGGACCGCTGGTCCGGCCGGCTCGACCTCGCCCAGGCGGGGTGACGGGGACCACGGGGGACGCCAAACGGCGGTTCAGCCGATCTTGCCGTTCTGGTCGCTCTGGGCGTTCGAGTTGACAGCCCCAAAGGCCCTGTGGTCTGCTACGCGGGTTTTTCAGGCCCCCAGTGGGGATTTTGGGCAACCTTTCACGTGAGAGAGGGAGGACGGCATGGCAGCGCAGATCATCAAGGGTGCCCCCATCGCGGAAGAGATCCGGGCCGAGCTGAAGGCGGAGATCGAGCAGCTCAAGGCCAAGGGCTTCACCCCCAAGCTCTCGGTGGTGCTGGTGGGGGACGACCCGGGCAGCGTCTGGTACGCCCGCAACAAGGTGACCACCGGCGAGAAGATGGGCGCCGTGGTCGAGGTCCACGAGCTCGCCAAGGAGACCCCCGAGGCCGAGGTGGTGGCCCTGGTGGAAAAGCTCAACGCCGACCCGGCCGTCCACGGCATCCTGGTGGAGCTGCCGCTGCCCAAGCAGATCAACAAGGCCAACGTGATGAACGCCATCCGCCCGGCCAAGGACGTGGACGGCGTCACCGCCGAGCAGCGCGGCTACGTGCTCGGGGACATGGAGAGCCTGGCCCTGGTGCCCGCCACGCCGCTCGCTTGCATCGAGCTCGTCAAGCGCGCCGGGGTCGACATCAAAGGCAAGCGGGTCACCGTGGTGGGCCGCGGCGACACCGTCGGCCGCCCCCTGGCCATGCTGCTCCTGTCCAAAGGGCGTGACGCCACCGTCACCGTCTGCCACAGCCGCACCACTGACCTCGGGGCCGCCTGCCGCGAGGCCGACATCCTCTTCGCCGCCGCTGGGGCGGGGGCCAACCACCTGATCAAAAAGGGCATGGTGAAGCCCGGCGCCACGGTCATCGACGCCGCCATCAACGAGAAGGCCGACGGCTCGATCACCGGCGACGTGGAGCCCGAGGCCGCCGAGGTGGCCGCGGTGATCACCCCGGTGCCCGGCGGCGTCGGGAGCCTCACCACGGCGATCATCATCGGTAACACGGTCAAGGCGATGAAGCTGCAAAACAAGCTGGGGTAGCGGATAGCTGACAGCCAACAGGAGGAACCCATGTCCATCTACGAAAAGAGCGTCAACGACTACCTCGCCGTCGCCGCCTCCAAGAGCCCCACCCCGGGCGGCGGGAGCGTCAGCGCCGTCGTCGCCACCAACGCCGCCGCCATGGTGAGCATGGTGGCCAACCTCACCCTCGGCAAGAAGGGCTACGACGCCGTCCAGGGCCTCGCCCAGGAGGTGGCCGACGCCAGCGCCCGGCTCATCGAAGACCTCAAGGCCCTCACCGCCAAGGATATGCAGGCGTTCGATCTCTTCATGGTGGCGTGGAAGCTCCCCACTACCACCGACGCCGAGAAGCTCGCCAAGGACGAGGCGATGGAGAAGGCCGCCCAGAACGCCTCCCAGGTGCCGCTAGATATCTGCAAGGTGTGCCTGGAGATCCTCAAGCTCGCCGCCAAGCTCGCCCCGGTGGGCAACAAGGGGGCGATCTCCGACGTCGGCGTCGGCGCCTACGTCGCCGAGGCGGCCCTCAAGGCGTGCATGCTCAGCGTCGACATCAACCTGCCGAGCATCCAGACCGCGTCCTTCAAGGAGATGCTGGTGGCCGAGCGCGCCCGGCTCTTCGCCGAAGCCGAGGAGCTCAAACTCCTGGCCCTGGCCGACGTCAAGAAGCGGATGTAGCCCCGGCGCCGGGCTTGACCCCGGGCGCCCAAGGGCCGATACTGTCCCGCGTGGAGTCGGCGCGCGCGTCGGGCGCGCCGACTCCACACTACCCCACGATGGGGGCGACCTGGTTTCGACGGGGATGCTGAAACTGGAAGTCGCGTGCCGAGGCGCCCGCTGGCCTCGTAAAAAGCGGGCAAAACGATAGCTGCCGACAACTACAGCTACGCCCTCGCCGCCTAAGGGCGGTGACGTCCGACCCATTTAGCCTGCGGGGTGGAATCGGACGCCAAATCTAGCAGGATAGCCCCGCCGAGGCGCTCCCCGGCGGCGGGGCGAAATCAAGGGGAGATCGCGGAACCGGGATCCTGTCCTTGGGAGCCCCAACTGCTAAAACCAAAACACGGACTACGCACGTAGAGGCTACGGTAGACGGTCTTCGGACGGGGGTTCGATTCCCCCCGCCTCCACCATTTCGAAAAGACAAACCCGTCGCTCTGGAGCCCTTCTCCGGGGTGACGGGTTTTTCTTGTTTTTAAAGGGGTTGCGCCCGTTTCACATCTTTCCAAAGCACCTCTCCGCACCATCGATGCTATCGATATCGAGGAGGTCGGCTCATGACACCGGCTTTTGCCGCGCCCGGCCTTGTCCTGAGGATCTGGCGAAAGAGATTCCCCTTCATTCTATCTATACTCGGGTTGTCATCCGCCGCCCTGACCGGATGCGACAACACGGATATGCAGATGGCCACCGACGCCGGGATTGATGCTTATAAGGCCATCACCCTTTCCGATCAGGCCGTTGCCGAACTGGCCGGAAAGTCATCGGCGTTCATGGATAGCGAGCATTCAGTGGCTCCGGCGGAAAATCATTATGCCAAACGGTTGCGGTCCTTGGTGGGCGACCTGCGTGAGCAGGATGGCTACACCTTCAACTACAAGGTGTATTTGCGTGACGAGGTGAACGCCTTTGCCATGGCGGACGGGACGATCCGGATTTTCAGCGGCTTGATGGATATGTTCGATGATGGCGAGCTCCATTTCGTGATCGGCCATGAAATGGGCCATGTTGTGAAACAGCATACCCGGAAGCAGCTGCGTCTGGCCTATGCAGCCAGCGCCGTGCGTAAGGGGCTGGCTGCGCAGGAAGGCGCAGCGGCGGATCTGGCCCGCTCACAACTGGGAGGGTTGGTTCAACAGTTGATGACCGCTCAATTCTCGCAGCTTGAGGAGAAGGTGGCGGATGACTACGGCCTGTCCTTCCTCAAGGCACAGGGTCATCCGCCGGAGAAAGCGGTTTCGGCCCTAAAAAAACTCGCCACATTGGGCAGCGGACATTCCTTTCTTTCCACTCATCCCGATCCGGCGCTCCGGGCGGAAAGGATCAGCCTGCAGATTCAAGGCAAGGCTCTTTCGATTGAGGACACCCAAGAACACCTGCTGAACACAATAAAAAACAAGGTGGCGGTCTGGTACAAACACATGCTGGACTATTTAACAAAGTTGATCAGAAGTCTTATTGGACAGGGTGGCATGAAATAAGGGACTGCATGAGGTTTGCTTTTGTCGCTGTAATTTTGTAAGCGTGCGCGGGGTGACGTTCGAGCACCCCATCCTGTTATGCGACCTCGTGTCGCAACGTACGCCCGGCATCTTCGGCCCGGCCCCCCAGGCTGTCAACCGGGCCGCCCTTGCCATGCCAGACAAATGTATCTAAACTTTCCTCGTCGGTCGCACCAACCACGAGGAGGCCCGCGCCATGGGCAAGACGCCGCCGGGACAGACCCGCCAGAAGGTGTTTGCCTTCGTCCGGGAGCGGCTCCGGGCGGGCCGCCCCCCCACGGTGCGGGAGGTCCAGGAGGCCCTGGGGTTTCGGGCGGTCCAGACCGCCCGCCAGCACCTGGAGGCCCTGGTGGCCGAGGGGCGCCTCGCCGCCGACCGGGGGGTGGCCCGGGGCTACCGGCTCCCCGGGGGGGAGCGGCCGGTGGCTCGGGTGCCCCTCCTGGGCCGGGTGCCCGCCGGCCCCCTGGACGCCGCCGTGGAGGACCTGGAGGGGTACCTGGCGGTGGAGGGGGAGCCGGGAGAGCTCTTCGCCCTGCGGGTGACCGGGGAGAGCATGGCGGGGGTCGGCATCCTGCCGGGGGACGTGGTGGTGGTCCGGCGCCAGGCCACCGCCCGCTCCGGGGCCATCGTGGTCGCCCGGGTCGGCGACGAGGCCACCGTCAAGCGCCTGCGCCTACGCCACGGCCGGGTGGAGCTTCACCCCGAGAACCCCGCCTTCGCCCCCCTGGTGCCCGGGCCCGGGGAGGTGGAGCTCCTCGGGGTGGTGGTAGAGCTCCGGCGCAAGCTGTAACCATGGCCGCCCTGCCCCTCCACCGCTCCGACCTCACCACCGCCCACCGCCTCGCCAGCGCTGCGCCGGCGCCGGCGCCCCGCTGGGAGCTGCCCGCCCTGGCCGGGGGGCTGGTAGAACTCTCGGCCCACGACCACCCCGCCGCCCTTACCCTCGCCTTCGCCCTGGTGCTCGACGCGCAGCAGCGGGGCGAGCCCGTCGCGTGGATCGCCCGGGTCGGGAGTTCTTTCTATCCCCCGGACGTCGCCGAGGGCGGGGTGGACCTGGGCGCCCTGGCGGTGGTGCGGGCCCCCGGGCTCCCCGAGGCCCTGCGGGCCGCCGACCACCTCGCCCGCTCCGGCGCCTTTGGCCTGGTGGTGCTCGATCTGGGCGACCCGGTCGACCTCCCCCTGGCCGCCCAGACCCGGCTCGGGGGCCTCGCGGCCCGCTACGACGTCTTGCTGCTCTTCCTCACCCGCAAGAAGGAGCCCCGCCCCTCCCTCGGCTCCCTGGTGACGGTGCGGGCCGAGGCGACCCGGGCCCTCACCCCCCGGGTCGCCTGCCGGCTGCGGGTGCTCAAAGACAAGCGCCGGGGCCCCGGGTGGGGCCACGAGGAGCCGTGCCGTGGGCCGGACGGCTTGCGTTGACGCCCCGGCGTTCCCCCTCCAGCTCCTGTTGAACCAGCGGCCCGAGTGGGCCGCGGGGCCGGCGGCGGTGGTGGACCGGGACCGGCCCCAGGGGGTGCTCTTGTGGGTCAACGAGGCGGCCCGGGCCGCGGGGGTGCGCCCCGGCTTGCGCTTTGCCGCCGGGGTGTCCATGGCCCGGGAGCTCCGGGCGGCCGAGGTATCCGCCGAGGAGATCCGCGCCGGGGTGGCCCGGGTGGCAGCGCGCCTCGGGCGCTTCTCCCCCGGGGTCGAGCCGTGCCGCGAGGTGCCCGGGGTGTTCTGGCTCGACGCCGCGGGCCTCGGGCGGCTCTTCGGCTCGGCCCGGCCCTGGGCCGAGGCCGTGCGCGCCGACCTGGCGGCCGAGGGCTTTGCGTGCCGGATCGCCGTGGGGTTCACCCGGTTCGGCAGCGAAGCCGCCGCCCGGTCCGGCCTGGGGGACGGCCTCGCCCTCTTTCGCACCCCGGCGGAGGAGGCCCGGGCCGCCCGGGGGGTGAGCCTGGAGCACTGGGGGGCGAGCCCCAAGCTCCAGGCGGCCCTGGGGCGGCTGGGGGTGCGCACCGCGGGGGAGCTCTTGGCGCTCCCGGCCGGGGGGCTGCGGGAGCGCTTCGGCGCCGAGGCCCTCGCCCTGCACCGCCGGGCCTCGGGCCACGCCGACGCCCCCCTGGCCCCCGAGGCACCCCCCGAACCCCTGGCGGACCGCCTCGACCTGGAAGAGCCCGAGGCCAACGCCGAACGCCTGCTCTTCGCCGTCAAGCTCCTCCTGGACCCCCTGCTCGGGCGCCTCGCCGCCCGGCGCGAGGCCCTGGCCGCCCTGGAGCTCGGCCTCGCCCTCGACGCCCCCCCCGGGCAGCGCGCGGAGCGCCGCGAGGCCCTCGCCCCCGCGGCGCCCACCCTCGACGCCCGCCAGGTGCTCAACCTCGTCC
>JBBIIA010000106.1:9125-14838 GCA_037446775.1 Deltaproteobacteria bacterium | reverse complement strand
AGATCAACACCCTGCGCAAGCACCTCTCCCGGGTGGCGGGCGGGCGGCTGGCCGCCGCGGCGGCCCCGGCGCGGGTGGTCAATTTGGTGCTGTCCGACGTGGTGGGCGATCGCCTCGAGGTGATCGCTTCCGGGCCCTTTTCGGCGGATCCGAGCACCTGGGCCGAGGCGGCGGAGATCCTGCGGCGCTACGGGCTGACCGAGCGCGTCCCCCCGGCGGTGCGCCGGCTCGTGGCCGAGGGCGCCGCGGGGCGCGGCGCGGAGACCCCCAAGCCCGGGGACCCCGCCCTGGCTCGGGTGACCCAGGCGGTGGTGGGGTCGAACCGCTTGAGCCTCGAGGCCGCGGCGGAGCGCGCCCGGGCCCTCGGCTACTCCCCCTTGATCCTCGGCTCCCAGGTCGAGGGCGAGGCCCGGGAAGTGGCCAAGGTGCTGGCTGCCGTCGCCAAGGAGTGCCGGTTGAGCGGGGCGCCCCTCGCCCCGCCGGCGTGCCTGTTGGCGGGGGGCGAGACCACCGTCACCCTGGGGGGCACGGGGAAGGGGGGGCGCAACCAGGAACTCGCCCTGGCCCTGGCCCGGGCCCTCGACGGCTGGCCGGGGGTGGTGGCCCTCTCGGGGGGGACCGACGGTACCGACGGCCCGACCGACGCGGCCGGCGCGGTGGTGGACGGCGCGACGGTCGAAAGGGCGCGGGCGCTCGGGCTGTCCGTGGAGCGCTCGCTGGCGGCCAACGACAGCTACCCCTTCTTCGATGCTTTGGGGGACTTGATCCGTACCGGCCCTACCCGCACCAACGTGATGGATGTGCAGATCCTGCTGGTGGCAGGGGCGGAGCCGACGGCGGTGCCCCTCGGCGGGGCCTCGGCTTGGGCCTCTCCGCCGACCAACCTCCGCCCCGCGTCGGGGTCGCTGCCCTCGTGCGTCAGCCCTGCGATCGGCGGCGGGAAATTGACACTTCGGGGGAGGGGTTGCTAGTATCGACAGCTCGGCTCGGACACAGCTGCCATCAGGAGACATCGATGAACTTGAACATCACCTTTCGCCACGCCGAACCCAGCGACGCCCTCAAGGCGTACGCCGTGGAGAAGGTCGAGCGGCTCCGGAGGTACTTCGACGGCCTGGTGGAGGGGCACGTGATCCTCGGCCAGGAGAAGATCCGCCACACGGCGGAGGTGACGATCCAAGCCAACGGCGTGCGGATTAACGCCAAGGACGAAAACGTGGACTTCCCGACCGCCATCGACGGGGTGGTGGACAAGCTCGAGCGTCAGCTCAAGCGCTACAAGGAGAAGCTCAAGCGCCACAAGCCCCTCTCCAATCGCGAGCGCCGGACCCTGCGGGAGCGGGTGTACGCCTACGAGAGCTTCGAGGAGGAGCTGCCCCGGATCATCCAGACCGACCACTACGGCGCCGATCCGCGCACCGTGGAGGAAGCGGTCATGGAGATGGACCTGGCGGAGCGCTCCTTTGGCGTCTTCACCGGGGAGGACGGGCGGGTCAAGGTGGTCTACCGGCGCGAGGATGGCCACTACGGGCTGATCGAGCCCGAGTAGGCGGCCCTGGGCCCCAAGCGAGAGGCGGTCGTCATGAAGCTCCTCGATTTTCTCCACCCGGACCGCATCGTCGCCAACCTTGGGGGGCGGGACAAGGCCGGGGTGTTGGCAGAACTCGCGGAAGTCCTGGCCGCGACCGGGCGCATCCGCAGCGTCCGGGAGGCGGTCGAGGTCTTGCAAGAGCGCGAGAAGCTCGGCAGCACCGGGATCGGGGAGGGGATTGCGATTCCCCACGGCAAGCTCAAGGAGCTCACCGAGGTGGTGGCGGTCTTCGGTCGCAGCCGCGACGGCGTCGACTTCGACAGCATGGACGGCGCCCCGGTGCACCTCTTCTTCCTCTTGATGGCCCCCGAGAACTCCGCGAGCACCCACCTCAAGGCCCTGGCCCGGATCTCGCGCCTTCTCAAGGACCGGGCGTTCCGGGAAGAGCTCTTGCAGGCCGACTCCCCGGAGGCCCTGTTCGGGATCATCTCCCGGGAAGACCAGAAGTACTAGCCAGTGGCCCGCGGGATGCCCGAGCTCACCGTGGCCGACCTCCTCGGCGATCGGGGCCACGAGCTCCACCTGGAGCTCCTGGGGGGGGCCGGCGGCCTCGGCAACCCGGTGCGGGTTCCCCGCATCCAGAAGCCGGGCCTCGCCCTGGCGGGGCACACCTCCCAGATTCGCCCCCACCGGGTCCAGGTGCTGGGCGCCACCGAGATGGAGTACCTGGGCGAGCTGCCGGAGGCCCAACGGGCGGTCGCCATCGGTCGGGTCTTCGGCCTGGGGGTGTCGTGCTTCGTCATCACCAAGGGCCTCGAGGCGGGGGCGGTGCTCCGGGAGAAGGCGGACGCCACCGGGACCCCCCTGCTCGGCACCTCCCTGCGGAGCTCGGACTTCATCGTCCGGGTGGAGGAGTTCCTGGAGGAGCGGCTGGCGGCCACCGTGCGCCTGCACGGGGTCCTGGTGGACGTGTTGGAGATGGGCATTTTGCTCCTCGGGGAGAGCGGCATCGGCAAGAGCGAGTGCGCCATGGACCTGGTGCTTCGGGGCCATCGGCTGGTCGCCGACGACGTGGTCCAGATCCGGCTGATCCCGCCCTTCCGGCTGATCGGCCGCGGCGAGGGCTTGATCCGCTACCACATGGAGATCCGCGGCATCGGCATCTTGAACATCCAGGATCTCTTTGGGGTCAGCGCGATCCGAGACGAGAAGGAGGTCGAGCTGGTGATCGAGCTCGTCCCGTGGCGCCACGGGGAGTTGTACGAGCGCCTGGGGTTCGACGAGAAGACCTACCCGATCCTGGGGCGCGAGGTGCCCCACCTGCGGGTACCGGTGGCGCCGGGGCGCAACATCGCGTCGGTGGTGGAGGTGGCAGCCCGCAACCAGCTGCTCAAGCGGATGGGGCACCACTCGGGGATCCGACTCCGGGATCGACTCAACGCCGCGCTGGAGGGAGGGGAGCCGTGAAGCGGGTACGCCTGGTGGTGGTGACCGGGCTGTCGGGCTCGGGGAAGACCGCCGCCCTCAAGGCCCTGGAGGACCTGGGCTTCTTTTGCGTGGACAACCTCCCGGTGGTGCTCCTGCCGAAGTTTCTCGAGCTGAGCGTGCTGGCGGGGGGCGAGATCCAGCGGGTGGCCCTGGGGATGGACTTGCGGGAACGCCACTTCCTGGCGCACCAGCGGGAAGCCTTCGCCAAGGCCGCGAGCCAGGGGCTGCGGCCCGAGGTGCTCTTCCTCGAGGCCTCCGACGACGTGTTGGTGCGCCGGTTCAGCGAGACCCGGCGACGCCACCCCCTGGGGGAGGACCGCTCGATCAGCCAGGGCATCGAAGAGGAGCGCCGCCTCTTCGAGGAGCTCAAGGGCTCGGCGGATCGGGTGCTCGACACCTCGGAGATGACCGTCCACGACCTGAAGAAGGCCGTGTGGCAGTACTTTCGCCAGGGCGCCGACGATCACGGCTTGCAGGTGAACCTGGTGAGCTTCGGGTACCGGTACGGCATTCCCCATGAGGCGGACCTCCTCCTGGACGTCCGCTTCCTGCCCAACCCCTACTTCGTGCCCGAGCTCAAGGCCCAGGTCGGGACCGAGAAGGCCGTCCAGGACTACGTGCTGCGGGCCCGGGAGGCCCAGGAGTTCCTGGCGCGCTTCACCGAGCTGGTGGCCCAGTTGATCCCGCTGTACGAGAAGGAGGGGAAGGTGAGCGTGACCGTGGCCATCGGGTGCACCGGCGGCCGCCACCGCTCGGTGACCATGGTGGAGGAACTCGCGCGCCGCCTCGACGCCCTGGGGCGTCCGGCCCAGATCCACCACCGGGACGTCGGGAAGTGAGGTCGGTGGCTTCGTGATCGGGATTCTGGTCGCCGCCCACCAGGATCTGGGGCAAGCCCTCCTGCGGGCCGCGGCGGGCATCCTCGGCCCCCTGGAGGCGGCGGAAGCCATCACCTTGAGTTACGAGGAGGCACCGACGGAAGCCCAGGGGCGGGTCGCCGCCGCGGTGGGGCGCCTGGCTGCGGACGGGGAGGTGCTGATCCTCACCGACATGTTTGGGGGTACCCCGGCGAACCTGTGCCTGGCGCTCTTGGAGCCCGGACGGGTGGAGGTGCTGACCGGCGTGAACCTGCCCATGGTGCTCAAGGCGGCCACCGCCCGGCGGGAGTTGGCCCTGCCCGCCCTGGCGACGCTCCTTCGGGAGTACGGGGGCAAAAACATCGTGCTCGCGAGCGAGCTCTTGCGGGGGAAGCCCCCGGGGGGCGGGTGAGCCCGTGTCGGTTCACCTGGTTCGCATCGACAGCCGCCTGGTCCACGGGCAGGTCCTGGAGGCGTGGGCTCCCCAGCTGGAGGTGGACGCGATCCTGGTGGTCGACGGCCCCCGGGCCGGGGACGCCTTTCACCGGGCGATCTTTGGCGCCCTGTCGCGCCCGGGCCTCGAGGTGCGGGTGGAGACCCCCCAGGACGCCGCGGCCCTGCTCGGTGGGGCGTGGCAGACCCGGCGGGTCCTGGTGCTCTTCGAGGGGCTCCCCCAGGCCCTGGCGGGCCGGGCCGCCGGGGTCCCCTTCCGCCACTTGAACCTCGGCAACCTGCACCCGCGGCCCGGCAGCCGGCCGGTGACGGCGAGCGTGCATCTCACTCCCGAGGACTGGCGCGACCTGGCGCGCTTGCGCGCCGAGGGGGTGGAGGTGGAGGCCCGGGCCGTGCCCGGAGACCGGAGCCCTCCCCTGGTGGCCCCCCACGGGGAGGAGGACTGAGTGTTTGGCGTCGGAGAGCTGACCGCGATCGGGCTGCTCGGCGGGGCCTTGAGCCTCGACCGGACCGCCCTGGTCCAGGTGATGGCGTCCCGGCCCGTGGTTGGGGCGGCGGCGGCGGGGGCCGTGCTCGGGGATCCCGCCCTGGGGCTCCTGGTCGGCCTCCTGCTGGAGCTCCTGTGGCTGATGGAGCTGCCGGTGGGGGGCTCGGTCCCCCCGGACGAGGCGACCGCCGGGGTGGTGGCCGGGGCCCTGGCGGTGGCGGCGCCCGAAACCTGGAGCCCGGAGGCGCGCAGCACCCTGGGCGCCCTCCTGGCCCTGCCCTTCGGGTTTCTGGGCCGCGCCGTGGACCTCGCGGTGCGCCGCACCAACGATGGGCTGGTGTTAGCCGCTCGGGAGGCACTCTCCCGGGGAGAAGACCCGGCCCTGGGGCGGGCGCAATGGATCGGCATCGGCCGCTTCTTCGGGGGCGGGTTCGCGGTGGCGGGGCTCGGCACCGGGCTCGGGAGTTGGCTCGTGGGGTTCCTGGCGCCGCGCCTGCCGGCGGGGGCGGAGGCCGCCCTGGAGCTCTCCCAGGTCGCCCTGGTGGCCCTGGGAGCGGCGGCGGTGGTCGCCGCCCTACGGGGGCCGGCCAACCGAGCCCTCTTCGGGGCGGGGCTCTTGGGAGGCGCCCTCCTAGGGAAGGGCACCGGGCTCGGGGTCGGCGCGGAGGGGCTGTGGTGGCGGCGCTGAGGCGGCGGGACCTGGCCCGGGTGTTCGTCCGGGGCCTCTCGGTGCAGGGCGCCTGGAGCTTTCAGGGGATGCAGTGCGTGGGCTTCGCTTACGCCCTGGCGCCGGCCCTGGAGCGGCTGTACGGTCGGGGGGAGGCGTACCGGGCCGCCCTCGGGCGCCACCTGGAGTTCTTCAACACCCACCCGTACCTGGCGGCGGTGCTGTTGGGC
>JBBIIA010000106.1:0-9099 GCA_037446775.1 Deltaproteobacteria bacterium | reverse complement strand
CGAGGCGGAGGGCGGCGGGGAGGGGGGGGAGTCGGTGCGTCGGCTCAAGGCCGCCCTGATGGGGCCCTTTGGTGCCCTGGGGGACGCCTTCTACTGGGGCGCGCTCAAGCCCGTGCTGGTGCTCCTGGCCCTCCACGGGGCGTACCAGGGCAACCTGTGGGCCCCCTGGGTCCTGGTGGGGGGGTACGGGGTGGCCAACCTCGGGGGGCGGGCGGTGGGCTTTTGGCAAGGGTATCGGCGGGGCGCGGGGGTGGTGGAGTGGGTGGGGGGGCTCCGCCTGCTCGCCTGGGCCCAGCGGCTCAAGGGGGCGTGTGCGCTGCTCGTCGGCAGCCTCTTGGCCCTGGCGGCGGGGCCGACGGCGCTGGACCGGTGGCAGGTGCCCCTGGTCCTGTGGGTGCCGGCGGCGGGGGCCTGGGTGCTCCTGGCCGCCTGGATCCTGGGCCGGGGCATCCGGCCCGCGTGGCTGGTCGGGGTGGCGGTGGCGGTGTCCTCTCTCCTGGTGGCGGTGACATGAGTAGCTCTTCGGTGGAGCGCGTCTTCGAGATCGTCAACAACCTGGGCCTCCACGCCCGGGCGGCGGCATCCCTGGTCCAGACGGCCCAGAAGTACGCGGCGCACATCGAGGTCGCCAAGGATGACGTGGTGGTCAACGGCAAGAGCATCATGGGGCTTCTGATGCTGGCGGCCGCCAAGGGAAGCCGCATCACGGTGACCGCCGTGGGCGGCGATGCCATCCAGGCCGTGGAGGGGATCGGGGAGCTGATTCGCCACGGGTTCTGGGAAAAGGAGTGAAGCGGTGAAGACCGTTCGGGAGCGCAAGGAGCTCCGGGGCATCCCGGTGAGCCCCGGTGTCGTCATCGGCAAGGCGTACCTCGTCGACCGCCGCAAGGTTCGCCCCCCGGAGCAGATCATCGATGCCGACGCCGTGGAAGGCGAGGTGGCCCGGTTTCACGCGGCCCTGGAGGAGACCCGGCGGCAACTCGAGGAGCTCAAGGTCCACTACCACCGGCAACACCTGGGGGAGTACGGCTCCATCGTCGACGTGCACCTGCTGATGACCAGCGACCGGATGATCGTCCACGAGACCGAGAAACTGGTCCGGGCCCAGCTGCACAGCGCCGACTGGGCCCTGTGGCAGGTGCTGGAGCGCCTCAAGGCGTCCTTTGACGCCATGGACGACGAGTACTTCCGCGACCGCAAGACCGACGTGGAGCACCTGGGCGACCGGATCCTCCGGAACCTCAGCGGACGGCGCCACGAGCAGATGGCGGACATCCGGGCCGACGTGGTGGTGGTGGCCCACGACCTCTCCCCCATGGACACGGCCCAAATGGACGTGGAGCGGGTGCGGGCGTTCGTCACCGACCTCGGGGGGCGCACCGCCCACACGGCCATCCTCGCCCGCAGCTTGAACATCCCCGCGGTGGTGGGGCTGGAGACGATCTCCGACGTGGCGTACGGCGGGGACGCCATCGTGGTGGACGGCCTCACCGGGGCGGTGATCCTCAACCCGAGCGAGGCCGAGCTCGCGGTGTACCGCGACCGCCGGGAGCGCTATGCCGCCTACCGCCGGGAGCTGGAGAGCTTCTCCGCCTTGCCGGCGGTGACCCGGGACGGGCACAAGGTGCGGGTGGCGGCCAACATCGAGCTCCTGGAGGAGGTGCGAAACCTCCGGCGCTTCGGGGCCGAGGGCATCGGCTTGTACCGCACCGAGTTTTTGTTCCTCAACCGGGATCGGCCGCCCACCGAGGCGGAGCACGAGGCGGCGTGCCGCTCGGTGGCCGAGGCCGTGCACCCCTTTCCGGTCACCATCCGCACCCTGGACGTGGGGGGCGACAAGTTCGTCCACGCCCTGTCCCAGCAAGGAGAGATGAACCCGAGCCTCGGCTTGCGGTCGATCCGCCTGTGCCTCAAGGAGCGGGGGATCTTCAAGGCCCAGCTCCGGGGGATCCTGAGGGCGAGCGCGGTGGGGAACGTCCGGGTGATGTTCCCCATGGTTTCGGGGCTCGGGGAGCTTCTCCAGGCCAAGGCGGCCCTGGAGGAGGCCCGGGAGGAGCTGCGCCGGGAGGGGAGCGCCTTCGACCCCCACCTCCCCGTGGGGGTGATGATCGAGGTCCCCTCGGCGGCGCTCACGGCGGACGCCCTAGCGCCCCACGTGGACTTCTTCTCGGTGGGCACCAACGACTTGATCCAGTACTCCCTGGCCATCGACCGGGGCAACGAGCACGTGGCGTACCTGTACGAGCCCCTGCACCCGGCGGTGCTGCGTTTGATCCGCATGACGGTGGAAGCCGGCCACCGCCACGGCATCCGGGTGGCGGTGTGCGGCGAGATGGCCGGGGACGAGCTGTACACCCTGGTGCTCTTGGGTCTCGGGGTCGATGAGCTCTCCATGCACGCCCAGTCGGTGCCGCGGATCAAGCGGATCTTGAACCACGCGAGCCTCGCCGAGGCCCAGTCCCTCCTGGCCGACGCCCTGGGGTTTGGCACCGCCGAGGAGGTCAACCGGGCGGTGGACGATTTCATGCGCAGACGCTACCCTGGGGTCCTCGACCCCCTGGGCCTGGACGCCTCCTGAGGCCCAAATTGGACGACGACGGCAGACGAACCCCTTGCGGAAAGGACCGACCATGGGCATGACCGACTTCCTGTTCACCTCCGAGAGCGTCACCGAGGGCCACCCGGACAAGGTGGCGGACCAGATCTCCGACGCGGTGCTCGACGCGCTGCTCGCCCAGGACCCGAAGAGCCGGGTCGCCTGCGAGACCCTGGTGACCACCGGGCTCGCCATGATCGCCGGCGAGATCACCACCCAGGGCTACGCCCACATGCCGGACATCGTCCGCCAGACGATCCGGGAGATCGGCTACACCGACCCGGCCATGGGGTTCGATTGGGAGACGTGCGCGGTGCTCACCTCCATCGACCGCCAGAGCCCCGACATCGCCCTGGGGGTGGACGAGGGGGAGGGCCACGAGCAGGGGGCGGGGGACCAGGGCTTGATGTTCGGCTTTGCCTCCAACGAGACCGCCGAACTGATGCCCATGCCCATCGTGTACGCCCACAAGCTCACCCGGCGCCTCGCCGAGGTGCGCAAGCTCGGCCTGGTGGACTTTCTGCGCCCGGACGGCAAGAGCCAGGTCACCATCCGCTACGTGGACGGCAAGCCCCTGTGCGTCGACGCGGTGGTGATCAGCACCCAGCACAAGGCCGAGGCGACCCAGGCCCAGATCCGGGAGGCGATGCTGGAGCTGGTGGTCAAGCCGGTGATCCCGGCGGAGCTCCTCACCGCGGCCACCCGGTACTTCATCAACCCCACCGGCCGCTTCGTCGTCGGCGGCCCCATGGGGGACTGCGGCCTCACCGGCCGTAAAATCATCGTCGACACCTACGGCGGCCAGGGGAGCCACGGGGGCGGGGCGTTTTCGGGCAAGGACCCCTCCAAGGTGGACCGGTCGGCGTCCTACATGGGCCGCTACATCGCCAAGAACGTGGTGGCCGGGGGCCTCGCCGACAAGTGCGAGGTGCAGCTCGCCTACGCCATCGGGGTGGCCGAGCCGGTGTCGGTGATGATCGACACCTCCGGGACCTGGAAGATCGAGCCCGACCAGATCGCCCGGCTGGTGCGGGAGGTGTTCCCCTTGAAGCCCCGGGAGATCATCCGCCACCTCGACCTCTTGCGGCCCATCTATCGGCAGACGGCGGCGTACGGCCACTTCGGCCGCAGCGAGCCGGAGTTCACCTGGGAGAAGACCGACAAGGCCGACGAGCTGCGCCGCGCGGCCGGGCTGTGAGGAGCGACGCGACCATGGGTGCCCAACCGCAAGTCAACCCCGACTACCGGGTCGCCGACCTGGGCCTCGCCGCCTGGGGCCGGCGGGAGATCCAGATCGCCGAGACCGAGATGCCCGGCCTGATGAAGCTCCGCGAGGAGCTGGGGCCGACCCAGCCCCTGGCCGGCGCCCGGATCGCCGGCTGCATCCACATGACCATCCAGACCGCCGTCTTGATCGAGACCCTCCAACACCTGGGGGCCTCGGTGCGGTGGAGCTCCTGCAACATCTTCTCCACCCAGGACCACGCGGCGGCCGCCATCGCGGCCGCCGGCACCCCGGTCTTCGCCTGGAAGGGGGAGACCGAGGCGGAGTACGACTGGTGCATCGAGCAGACCATCCGGGGCCCCGGGGGCTGGACCCCCAACATGGTGCTGGACGACGGCGGGGACCTCACCGTCGTCCTCCACGAGCGCTACCCGGAGCTGATCGCCGCGATCAAGGGCATCACCGAGGAGACCACCACCGGGGTGCACCGGCTGTACCAGATGGCCAAGGCGGGCAAGCTCCGCTGCCCCGCCATTAACGTCAACGACTCGGTGACCAAGTCCAAGTTCGACAACCTGTACGGTTGCCGCGAGTCCTTGCTGGACGGCATCAAGCGCGCCACCGACACGATGATCGCCGGCAAGGTGGCGGTGGTGTGCGGCTACGGGGACGTGGGGAAGGGCTCGGCCCAGTCCCTGAAGAACATGGGTGCCCGGGTGCTGGTCACCGAGATCGACCCGATCTGCGCCCTGCAGGCGCTGATGGCGGGTCACCAGGTGACCACCATGGACGCAGCCTGCGGCTTCGGGGACATCTTCGTCACCACCACCGGCAACCGCCACGTCATCACCCGGGCCCACATGGACCGGATGAAGCACAACGCCATCGTCGGCAACATCGGCCACTTCGACGTGGAGATCGACGTGGCGGGCCTTGGGGACCTCGCCTGGGAGGAGATCAAGCCCCAGGTGGACCACGTGATCTGGCCCGACGGCAAGCGCATCATCCTCCTGTCCAAGGGGCGGTTACTCAATCTCGGCAACGCCACCGGGCACCCGAGCTTCGTGATGTCCACCTCGTTCACCAACCAGGTGCTCGCCCAGGTGGAGCTCTTCACCCGGGGCGACGCCTACCAGGCCCAGGTGTACGTGCTGCCCAAGCACCTGGACGAGCGGGTGGCCCGCATCCACGTGGAGGCCCTGGGGGGCGTGTTGACCCGCCTCACCCCGGAGCAGGCCGCCTACCTGGAGGTGCCGGTGGACGGCCCCTACAAGAGCGAGCACTACCGGTACTGAGCCCCGACCCGAAACCGCCCCCTTGCCGCCCGGGGCGTCCGACCAGGACCCCGGGCGGCTCTGCGTAAGGAGGAGAAACCGTGACGACCCACAACGCCCCGGCCGCGGGGAGCCCGATCCGACGCAACGACGACGGCACCCTGGAGGTGCCCCACGACCCGATCCTCCCCTTCATCGAAGGCGACGGCACCGGCCCCGACATCTGGCGCGCCTCCCAGCGGGTCTTCGACCGGGCGGTGGAGCTCGCCTACGGCGGGGAGCGGCGGGTGCACTGGCTCGAGGTGCTGGCCGGGGAGAAGGCCTTCGGGGCCACCGGCGAGTGGCTCCCCGAGGCCACCCTGGAGGCCATCCGCGCCTACCGGGTGGCCATCAAGGGCCCCCTCACCACCCCGGTGGGGGGCGGCATCCGCAGCCTCAACGTCACCCTGCGCCAGGTGCTCGACCTGTACGCCTGCGTGCGGCCGGTGCAGTACGTCCACGGGGTGCCGTCCCCGGTGCGGGAGCCCGAGAAGGTGGACGTGGTGATCTTTCGGGAGAACACCGAGGACGTGTACGCCGGGGTCGAGGCGGCGGCCGGCAGCCCCCAGGCCCAGGCCCTCATCGAGTTCCTCCGCGCCCACTGGGGCAAGGAGGTGCGGGCGGACAGCGGCCTCGGGATCAAGCCGATCAGCCGCACCGGCACCCGCCGGCTGGTGCGCATGGCCATCCGCTACGCCCTGGCCAACCACCGGGACTCGGTGACTTTGGTGCACAAGGGCAACATCATGAAGTTCACCGAGGGGGCCTTCAAGGAGTGGGGGTACGAGCTGGCCCGGGAGGAGTTCGGCGAGGTGACCATCTCCGAGGCGGAGCTGTGGGACACCTACGAAGGGGTGGCGCCCGCGGGCAAGGTGGTGATCAAGGATCGCATCGCCGACGCCATGTTCCAGCAGCTCCTCCTGCGCCCCGCCGAGTACGGGGTGCTCGCCATGCCCAACCTGAACGGCGACTACATGTCCGACGCGGCCGCCGCCCAGGTGGGGGGGCTCGGCATGGCGCCGGGCGCCAACATCGGGGACCAGTACGCGGTGTTCGAGGCGACCCACGGCACCGCCCCCAAGTACGCGGGCCAGGACAAGGTGAACCCCGGGTCGGTGATCCTGTCGGGGGTGATGATGTTCGACCACCTCGGCTGGCACCGGGTGAGCCAGCTGATCCGCACCGGGCTCGAGCAGGCGGTGCTGCACAAGGAGGTGACCTACGACCTGGAGCGCCAGATGGAGGGGGCGAAGCTCCTCACCTGCTCGGCCTTCGGGGACGCCATCTGCCGGCACATGGAGCTGGCGGCGTAGGGAACAAAGGGCATAGGTCCTATGAGTCCCATAGGTCCTATGAATAGGACCCATAGGACCGATAGGACCCCCGAGAGCCTCCCCTGGACGCTCCCGTGCCGGCTGCTAGACTGGGCGGGGTTCGGCAACCCCTTTTCAGGAGGCTCCCATGACCCGCGGACAGTCCCTCACCTTCGCCGGTTTCGTCACCCTCGCCGCGCTGCTCCTCGCCAACCTTCTGAGCCCGAGCCGGCCCCACGCCTTTGGCCTCCCCGAAGCCGGGGGGCCGGCCGTGGCGGTTTCGGCGGCGGGGGACTCGGCGTGGGTGGTGGTCGGCACCAAGGTGTACTACGTCACCCTCAAGACCCGGGGCGAGATCACCAACCGGACCATCACCGTCATCGACGACGAGGAGCTCAAGTGAGGGCCCTCGGCGCCGCCGTGGCCGTGCTCCTGACCCTGGCCCTGGCCGGCGGGAGCCCGGCCCAGGACGACCTGCCCCCCGGGGCCCGGGTCGGGACCCAGCTCCCGCCCCTGGCCGGCGTCGACCTCGAGGGGCGTCCTGCCGACCTGCGGGGTGTCCTCGGGCGCTCCACCGTGGTGCTCTCCTTCTGGTCCATCCACTGTCGCGACTGCATCCGGGAGCTCGACGACCTCAAGAGCATCCGCCGGGAGTTCCCCGCCGACCAGATCGTCGTGGTGGCCGTCAATACCGACTCCGGCCTCCCGGTCAGCCGCATCGAGGGCTTCATTCGGCGCTACGAAGCCGCCCGGGGGGACCTGGGGGTGGTCCACCTGGTGGACCGGGACGCGGCGATCCTGAACGCCCTGGGGGTCCGCTTCATCCCGCTCCTGGTGGTGGCCGACCGCACCGGTCGGGTGACGAGCGTCTTGACCGGCTACGCCCCCGAAGACCGGGCCCGGGTGGCCCAGGCCCTGGACCAGGGCCGGGTGGCCCTGGGGGCTTGGGGCGAGGGGCTGCGGGGGCGGCTGCGTACGGTGCTGCGCAGCGTCGGCCCGGGGGGAAGCGAGGTGGAGTGGGGGACCTTCCGGGTGGAGGAGGGCCTGCCCCTCTTTGGCCTGTACGACGGCCGGGGCTGGATCGCCGACGCGGCCGGCCGGCGGGACCGGGCCCGGGAGGCCCAGCGGGTGGAAGCAGCGGTGGCCGAGCGCCTCAAGGTCGCCCTCCTGGGGGAGGCCCTGGCGAGCGTGGGGATTCGGCTCCCCCCGCCGGGCCGGCAGCCCTTCCGTCCCGGCGGGCTCGAGGTCCTGGAGGGCCCCTTCCAGGGCCAGGGGCCGTGGCGGGCCCTGTACGAGGCCCTGCGCTTCGACGAGCTGATCCGGGTGGGGGAGACCTCCGCCGCCTGGGTGGGGGACGACTACTGGGCGGGGCTCGTGGGGGACGTGGACCTCGGGAAGCTGCGGACCCGCCTGGAGAGCCTCGGCCTCCCCAAGGAGCCCCGGCGCATCCTCCTGGAGGCGGTGAGCGACTTCGACTACAAGCCCCGGGCGCTCTTGCAGCGGCTCCGGCAGGGCTCTTATCGCCTCGCCGCGGTCCAGGACGAGTACCTCCTGTACCACGGGGACCCGGACCGGCTGGTGGTCGAGCTCCGGGCCCTGGAGGGGCTGCCGTTCAAGGTCTTCGCCGAGGTACTGGGCCCCGGGGAGGTGCGGGTGGAGATCCTGTAGGGCGCTAGCCGCCCCCCAGGGCGTAGGGGATGAGGAAGAGGGCGAGGTTGCCGGCCCCGTGGACCACCAGGGGGGCCCAGAGGCTCCCGGAGCGCTCGTAGGCGGCGCAAAAGGCGAGGCCGCCCACGGCCTGGACCCAGGGGATGGGGGCCGCGGCCCCGTGGGCGGCGGCAAAGAGCGCGGTGGCGGCGAGGGTGGCCGGGAGGGGGGAGAGCCGGCGCCGCAGGCCCCCGTACAGGAGGCCCCGGAAGGCGAGCTCCTCCGCCGCCGGGCCGACCACCGCCCCCACCGCCAGGAGCAGCGCCAGGGGCGCCGGGGAGGGTGCGGCGCCGGCGACCGCCCCGAGGAAGCTCCCGAAACCCAGGAGGCGTCCCCCGGCCTCGGCGATCCCCGCCGCCGCCCCGAAGGCGGCGGCCACCCCGGCCCCGAGGGCTAGGCCGCGGCCCGCCCGGGGCCCCCGCAACCCCAGGTCTTCCCACCCCCACCCCCGGGCCCGCCAGTAGGCGAGGAGGAGGGCAATCTGCCCCAGGCGCACGGCCCCGGTCCAAGCGAGGCCGTCCCCGGGGCCCGGGGAGAGGGTCGCGGCGAGCCCGGCCTCGGCGAGGAGCAGGGCGCCGAGGGCGCCCACCGCCTCCCCCGGGCCCGGCCCCCGGCCGAGACGCCCTACCGGGGCCGCCACCCGAGCCGCCACAGGGCGCCGTACGCCCGCTCCTTGACGTACCACTCCTCCCCGCTCGCCAGCAGGCGCTCCAGGGCCTCCCGCCCGCGGGGTCCGGCCACCTGGCCGAGGCTCGCCGCGGCGGCGTAGCGCACGTTCACCACCGGATCCCCCAGGGCTTCCAGGAGCACGGCTTCGGCGTCGGGGCCGAGGCGGGCCCCGGCGGCCGCGGCGTACAGCCGCGCCGCCGGGGGACCCTCGGCGAGGGCGCGGCGGAGGGCCCCGGGATCGGCTCCGGGGCCCAGGGGCGCCAGGGCCGGGTCGGG
>JBBIIA010000105.1:0-14861 GCA_037446775.1 Deltaproteobacteria bacterium | reverse complement strand
GAACGCCACCAAGCGCCGGGTGCCCGTGCTCCTGGCGAGGCATGCCTCGCCCCTACGGGCCACGTGAGTCCTCTGAGACCTCTGGGACCACCAGTTCCTTCCGAAACACCCGGACGGCTTCCGGCCCGCGGGCCTTGACCAGGACCGCGCTTTCCCACGCCTCGATCTGCCCCTTGGCGTCGGCGAACCAGCGCCAGGCTGCCGCCGCCGCGGCTCCCCCGGGGTCTTCCGAGCGGGAGGTCCGGTCCGGCAGGAGCCGGTGGACTTGGTCGAGGCGCTCGCCGGTTCGGGGAATCAAGACCAGGGGGGGCTGAGCTGCGGTGCCGACGGCGACCGCGATCCAGGTACCCTCGGGCACCGGCAGCGGCGCCAGCCGATAGGCCGCGTCGCCGTTGCCTGGGCCGCGGACGTTGATCCCCACCCGGGCCGCCCCCGCGGCCCGCAAGACCAGCAGGCGCTCTTGGCCGGCCTCGATCACCGCCCCGAAGTCCCGGGGGCCCTGCTGCCTCAACGGGTCACCAGTCGGGGGATTCCGGCCCAGTGGGACGCGGTGCCGGGTACCCCCCGGCCGCAGCCCATGCTCGCTCCTGTTCCCAATACACGTTCGAGTCCTCTGCGTACCGCAGCCAACGGTCCATTCTCTCGAATTCTTCCGGGGGCAGAGCCTCCCGGAACTGGGCCCGCTTCGCTCTGAAGTACTCCGCCGGATCCCCGCGGACCCAAGCGGCCTGCTCGTTCCTGCAGATTCGGTCCACCCAATTCTGGAACTTATATCGGAAATCATCCGGCCTCGGGGGGGCGGCCTGGTACACGCTCCCGAGGAGGGCGAAGTACGTGTCCAAGAGGTTCTCTCGGGACAGCGGCGCAGTCCCACCGCCGACGTGCACCTGGCCCGCGGGGAGCATCCAGCGAGGCGAGTACAAACTCAAGTAGTCCATCTTGCGCCAGCGGAGCCACCAAGGGACGTCGGTGCGCAAGAGGAGCCGTTCGATCTCCGCTGGGTCAACGATCTGTTTCAGTTCCTCGTACTCCGTGAGGCGGGCCGCGGCCCACGGGTCGCCGCGCTCGGCCAGGAAGCGCAGGGCCGGTAGCTGCACGCTCCCGGCGACCCAGAGGTCTTCCGCGTACCGCCTTACCACGGCCCGAACTTCCTCCTGGGGCAGGCATTGGGCTTTCTCGACGGCGGCGGCCAGGTCTTGCACATCCACAGAGTGCCCTACTCCATCGTAGGCGAGCCTCACCAGCCGGTCTTGCAGAAAGCCCGCGAGCGCAGCGCAGGCCTCGGGGCCGCCAATGTCGGCAAGGACGGGCATGATCCAAGGAAACTCGGACGGCACCCTGGTGCCCCTCGGGCCAAGGTCGTTCCAGCGGGACATTTCGAGCAGCGCCGGCACGTCTTCTCTCCGCCCCAGCCGGCCCAAAGCCCGAAGAGCCTCGCCCTGCACCTTCAGAGACCCCTTCGTGCCGCCGTAGATGGCCAGGAGCCGCTGCGAGGCTTCGGGCCCCTTGGTGCGCTCCAGGTCCCGGATCTCGGCCCGGAGCGAGATGTCTTGGACCTTCTCGACCACGTCGTCCTGAATCCCCCAAAACCCCAGCGGGCCGCCGCTAACGCAACAACACCCGGAGGCCAGGAGCCCGAGGAGCCCGAGGCGCCCGAGGCGCCCGAAAAGCAAGAAGCACCGGGAGGCGGCACCGTGCGCCGCCCCCCCCGTGAGCCGGGAACCCACCGGTTACCTCTGATCGTGGGGCACGACCACCTGAGCTTCGGCCCGGGTGACGTGGCCCGCCTCGTCGGTGGCCTTGAGGATCAAGGTGTAGATGCGCCCCGCCGCGCGCCCGGTCCGCTCGGCCCGCAGGTAGATCCGGCCCTCTTGCACCTGGATGTCGTCGCTCGCGAAGCCCTGCTCGAGCCACTGGTCGTGCGCCGGGTCATAGGTGTTCTCGCGGTCGCCTTCGTTCATCCGGATCGATTCGATGATCCACGGAACACTTGCCGTGCAGTTGTCGGTGACGCTTACGGTGGGCACCACCTCCACCAGCCGGTGATTGGGCGGCCAGAGGAGGTTTGGGGTCACGGCAAACGAGGCGATGACCGGGGGCTGCCGGTCGATCCGCACGCTGGCAGTCTTGGCGGGCTCGACCTGGGAGTTGTAGTCCTG
This sequence comes from Deltaproteobacteria bacterium, assembly GCA_037446775.1. Lineage (GTDB taxonomy): Bacteria > Desulfobacterota > Deferrisomatia > Deferrisomatales > JACRMM01 > JBBIIA01. The sequence goes on along the minus strand of JBBIIA010000105.1, from coordinate 12,702 downwards.
GGAGCGGTAGCCGAGGTCACGAAGGCAGCCTTCGGCCAGGACGAAGGGGGCTTCGTAGGGGGTCCAGGTGGTGCCGCCGTCGAGCGTGTACTTCGTTGCGCGCACGCCGGAGCCCCCGGGGTCGTCCTGGGCCGTGAGGATGACGGTCACGGGGGAGAGGTAGTAGGCCTTCTGGCCCTGGTCGCCCGTGAGCCCGATCGCGGTCGTTGGCGGCGTGCGATCGTCGCGCTCGTCTGCGGCCAGCACGGTGCTCGGGGCAACCCGGTGGTCTTCTGCTCCGTCGCCGTCGAGGTCGAGGGAGAGGGTGGGGATTGCCGTGAGCTCGCCGAGCTCCACCGAGCCCCGGGTCTCGGGTCGCAGGGGGACCCGATCGTAGATGGCACTCCGGGTAATGACATCGCCTTGGATCGTCCGCACGGTCATCCGAAAGCTGCCCGAGCCCTGCGAGAGGATCTCGATCCGGTACGGGCCACCCAGGGGCAGGTGAATCGTGGTCACGTGACCGTCGGGGGCCTTTTGCCGCCGGTAGCTCGCCCCGGGGATGCCCCGCTCGACGGCGCGGTTGGGCAGCGGCCCCAGGTGGTTGCCGGCGGCGTCGTAAACGTGTGGCTCCACCGGCGAGCGGAAGTTGATCTCCCAGAGGCTCAGGGTGTCGGGGAAGGGGCGGTCCTGGATGTGCGGGGGCAGCGTGCGCTGGGCGACCTCGCCGCGCAGGAGCCAGGTAATCAGCGCTGCCACCCCTGGCTCGTCGAGGAGCTCATCGTGCTCCACGCCGCGGACGTAGTAGCGTTGGATGTTGCCTGGCCCGGGGTCGAACTCGAGGCTGGCGCTCCGGGTGGGAACCGTACCGTCGCCGCTCACCCCGCGAGCATCCAGATACCACGCGTTGGGCCAGCGCTCGTCTTCGGGGTCATTCCGGGTGAGGAGCAGGGTCTCGGTGGTGAACTTCTGTTGTCCGGCGATCAGCACCACTTGGCCCGCGTTGCCGGCCCACTGGTTCAAGGGGTCCAGAGCCGCGTGCAGGTCCTTGCTCTTGACTGCCAGGCGGCCGTTGTGGCGGCGATCCGGATCCGGTACCGGCACCGTCCACCAGTTCCGGTAGTATTGGCCGCCGTTGTAGTAGCTCTGGATCTCGTCCCAGTCCCAGGCGGTCATCTGGCCGTCTTGGTTTAGGTCGACACCGAGCTCCTCGAAGCTCGGCCCGTAGCCGGCCAGGGTGTGAAGCGCCGGGCTCGGACTCAGGGCGTAGGACACGGGCCAGTTCTGGGAGATCTTCATGAACTGGTTCTGGCTGGTCACGAGGGAGCTGAGTACCCCAAGCTCCAGGTCGCCGAACTGCAAGGCGCCAAAGGCCTTGGCCGCGCCCAGGTGGGGTGTGCCGATGATGACGGCCTTGTCGATCTTGCCCCGGTTTTCGACCTTTGAAAGATACTGTTTGAGCACGAGCCCGCCCAAGCTGTGGGCCACCACGTCCACCGGGCCGCCCCCGGTGGCGTCCCGCAGTGTTTGGATGCGGGCAGCAAGCCCGTGTTCTGCGGTTTGCACCAAGGCATGGTCGGGTGCCAGCCGCCAGTCGTAGGCGAAGAAGGAAAGATCCCCGAAGTCGCTGCCCTTGTGGGGCGGATACCCGGCAGCCCGCATGGTGTCGTAGAAGTTCTCCTGGAAGCGCTGGCCGAAGATCAGATACTCCTTCGGCATCATGAGATGGCCTACCCAGTCGGTGACCTTGAGGGAAGACCCTGGGTCGCCCCCCCAGGCCTTGATCCCATCCGGTACCGGTCTTTCACTGGCCAAAGGGTCTAGCTCCAGCGGGTCGAGGAAGTCGTCGCCGATGCCGACGATGAAGTCCCAGAGGCTCGCCCACACGAGGTCACCTCGGGTCGGTCCGTCGTAGAGCTTGCTGACCATGATGCCGGGGATGTAGAGGACGGGGTTTCTCGTCGCGAGCGGCCTCTTCCGGTAGTAGATCTCGCTGTTCCCCGCCGAGGTGTCGATGTAGGCGAGGTGCAGAGCGTTGGCGCCTGCCGTGAGGATGGGGAGGTAGGCGGCAGCGGGCTGGATGGGTTCGGGACCGGTCCAGGTGGCGCCGCTGCAGGTGGCGTAGGCCACCGAGCCGTAGCCGAAGGCCACATGGGTCGTGCCCTGGGCGTCGACCGCCACGGAGGGGTAGTAGGCGTTGCTGAAGCCGGCCTGGCCAGAGGTGCCCCAAGCCCCGTGCTCGTAGCCCGCAACCCCCACGTCCCACGCCGGGGTGTTCCACACCGCGGCCCCGGTGCCGGTGGCGTTGACGTGCACGCTGGCGTGGCGGCCGGCGGCGGCCAGGGTCTGGGGGGCGCCCGTGCCGAGTTCCTGGCCCACCACGGCCCCGGCCTTGGTCTGCCAGGCCGCTAGGACCCGGCCTCCTCCGGCCCCCACGGAGGGGTTGGTCCCGTCGGCGGCCACCAGGCCCACCTCGCCCTGATCATCCCCCCGGAACACCGCGTGGTCGGTTCCCAGCCGACGGTCCTGCCAAAGGACGGTCACCCGGTCGTCGGTGCCCACGGCGACGGAGGCGTACCAGGAGGACGCGAGCCCCGGCGCCGTGGCGGAGATCAGCCTGGGAGGGCTCCAGGTGGCGCCCTCCCAGACGCTCAGAAAGACCTCGGGCCGGGCCACGAAGCCGCCGGGACTGTACTGGTAGTCTTCCCAGACGGCGAAGACCCGCCCCTGGGCATCGGCGGCGACCGCGGGGTAAACCGAGGTCCGGCCGTCGGTGGGGGAGACCTGGGTTGCGGTCCATCCGCCCCCGGGGGAGCGGACGGCGTGGTGCACCTCCCAGCTCCCGCTGGCGCGGTCGTGCCAGACCGCGTGCACCCGGCCCGCGCGATCCACCGCCAGGGCCTTGCCTTGGTTGCTGCAGAGCTCCGACCCGGTGGGAGTGTTCGAGACGTCCTCCGCCGAAGACCAGCCCGACCCCTCGGCCGCCGCCAGCGGGGCGGCCCGCTGGGCCGGGGGCGCCGGGGTGAACTCGTCGGGGCTCTCGATCTCTTCCACGGCACCCTCTTCGTGGCAGTCGGCGCAGGCCAGGTTACCCTGGCGAGGGTCGTACGCCAGGGCGGACCGGGGCCCCCAGACGAGCCAGATGGCAGCGAGGACGTGGAGGACGGCGATACTCCTCATGGTCCTTCCTCCCTCGGCCGGCCGGGCCGGCCTCCCCCCGACGGTGAACGGCGACACCCTTTGCCCATCACAACACGGCCGCAAAGCTAACTGGCATAGCTATATGAGCACGTTTTCGGCAAGGCGAGCGCAGCGTAGGCGCCCCGAGGCCACCGTCAAGGCCCCTGGTTCGTCGGAGTACTTGGGGTAGGCCCCAGGGCAGACACGCGGGTTGTGGCAAAGCGCCGGGAGCCGGTAGCATCTCGCTGTGCTGCGGCGAGGGAGGCCGCTAGTCCGGCTCGGGCGCCCTGCCGCTTGGACTAGGAAAGGAACGATCGTGATCGAGCGACGCAGCACCCCTTTCCCGGCGATGGCCCTCGCGGTGCTCCTGACGGCGTGGGCGGGGGCGGCCCCCGGGGCGGACCCGGAGTGGGCGGTGTCGGGGCGGGTGCTGGAGAAGGGCACCCGTCGGCCCGTGGCAGCGGCGGAGGTGTACGCCGCCGAGGACGAGGAGCGGACCGCCTTCACCGACGACCGGGGGGAGTTTCGGCTCGCGCTCCCCGGTCCCGGGCGGTTCCGGGTGGCGGCGGCGGCCCTGGGCTTCGCGGCCTCGGCGCCGGTCGTCGTCACCGTGGCGGCCCAGGCGCCCGAGGCCGAGGTGACCCTGGTCCTGACTCTGGGGGAAGAGCTGCCCGAGGTGGAGGTGCGGGCGGCGCGCCACCCCGACCGGGTGGCCAAGACCTCCCTGCGGGGGGAGGAGCTCGCACGGGTGCCGGGGAGCGGCGGCGACCCGGTCCGCGCCCTGCACGCCCTGCCCGGGGTCGCGGCGGGCAACGACGTGAGCAGCGCGCCGGCGGTTCGGGGCTCCCGACCCGGGGACAATCGGTATTACCTCGACTTCCTGCCGGTGGGCTACCTCTACCACCTCGGCGGGGTGGTGAGCGTCATCCCCGGCGACTTGGTGGATGACTTCAACCTCTTCGCCGCCGCCTTCGGGCCCGAGTACGGCGACGGGATCGGCGCGGTCATTGACGTCGCCCTCCGGTCGCCCCGCACCCACCGGCTGGGGGCCGAGCTGAGCGTCAGCGCCCTGTGGAGCGAGGCCCTGGTGGAGGGCCCGATCACCGACACCCAGTCCTTCTACCTCGCCGGCCGCCGCAGCTACCTGGACCTGGTGGTCGGCCGGGTCGAGGACGAAGACGAAGGGATCACCTTCGAGGTGCCGGAGTTCTGGGACTACCAGGGGAAGTACGTCTGGGACCCGGGCGGGCGCGACCGCCTGCGGCTGTCGCTCGGGGGGGCGGGGGACGACGTGCAGTTTGCGATCGCCGGGGACTCGGAGCTCGGCCGCCAGGAGCCGGTGCTCGCCGGGCGCTCCACCAGCGCCCAGGCCTACCACAGCCAGGCGGCGGTGTGGGACCACCGGTTCGGCGCCCGGGCCTCGAACAAGCTCGCCCTCGGCCACGGGCGCCACACCGACCGCACCCGGATCGGCACCGCCCTCGACCAGGAGGTAACCCTCACCTCGGTGACCGTGCGGGAGCAGCTCCGGCTCCAAGCGGGCGAGCGCCACACCCTGCTCCTCGGGGCCGACTTCGAACACCTGCGGGCCGCCCTGGACCTCGACGCCGTGAATCCCCGGTGCACCGAGTTCGACCCGGAGTGCGACCTCACCGGCGCCGGCCGGGAGAGCGTGGAGGAATCCCTGCGGATCAACCTGTGGAGCCTCTACCTCAAGGATCGGGTCCACCTGGGGCGGGGGCTGTGGGGGATCGGCGGGCTCCGCTACAGCCGCGAGGACTACCTGGGCGGCGCCTTTACGGAGCCCCGCCTCGGCCTGGAGTGGGAGGCCACCGACCAGACCGTGGTCTCGGCGGGCTGGGGACGCCACCACCAGTTCCCGGAGGGCGGCCAGGTGCTCGAGAAGTTCGGCAACCCGCGGCTCCGGCACCTGCGCGCGGAACACACCACCCTCGGGGTCGCCCACGACTTCGGCCGGCAGTGGCGGGTGGACGCCCAGGTGTACTACAAGACCTTCCGCGACTTCGTGATCGCCGACCCCGCGGAGAACTACGTCAACGGGGCCAGCGGCGAGGCTTACGGCCTCGAGCTCCTGGTGAAGCGAAACCCGGTGGGCCGCCTCTCGGGCTGGCTCGCCCTGACGCTCGCCCGCTCCGAGCGCCAGAACGACGAGACCGGGGAGACCTTCCCCTTCGACTACGACCAGCCCGTGGCCGCCTCCCTGGTCGCCGACTACCGGCTCTCCCCCCGCTGGTCCTTCGGTGCGCGGTGGCAGTACCACTCGGGCACGCCCTACACCCCGGTGGTGGGCACCGGCACCTACCCCGACGGCCGGACCCGCCCCCTCTACGGCGACCTCAACTCCCGACGGGTCCCGCCCTATCACCGCCTCGACCTGCGGGTGGACCGCCACTTCACCTTCACCACCTGGAAGCTCGCCCTCTACGCCGAGCTGATCAACGCCTACCACCGCCGGAACGTGTCGGGCTACACCTACGCTACACCGACCGGGGCCCGATCTACCAGCTCCCGCTCCTCCCCAGCCTCGGGGTCCGCGCCGCGTTTTAGCAGTCGCTTCGCCGCCGAACACCAACGAGGCGTTTGGCCTCCCGGGTCACGGGAAGGCGTTGCCAAAGGCGCGGCGCTGGGTCTCGCTGCCGAGCATCACCAGCTCTCCCCCCGCCACCAGCTCGGTGCTGGCCGCCGCCGCAAGGGCGAGGCCGCCCGGCTCGCGTACCGCGAGCACGTTTAAGCCGGTGCGGGCCCGGATCGCGCTCTCGGCCAAGGTCCGGCCCGTCAGGCTCGCGGGCACGGCTACGTGAAAGAGGTCGAAGCCCTCGCCGAGGATCACCGACTCCCGGCCCTGGAGGATGGAGAGGATCGCCTCGGCGCCAAGGGACGCGTAACTCAGAACGAAGTCCGCCCCGGCCCGATGGATGGCTTCGATGTTGCGCTCGTGGGTGATGCGGCTGACGATGCGCAGCCCCGGATTGAGCCGGCGGCAGTACACCGCGAGGTAGATGTTCATGGCGTCGTCGTTGGTGGTGAGGAGCACGCTCGGCGCCTCGGCGAGGCCCGCCCCCATCAGCAGCTCCCGATCGGCGGCGTCGCCGATGAAGAGCCGGTCCGCTTCCCCCTCCAGGCGGGGCCGCAGGGTCTCGTCCCGCTCGATCAGGTGCACGGCGACCCCCCGGGACCGCAGGGCGCGAGCGGTGGCGCAGCCGACCTTCCCCCCCCCGATCACCAGCACCGGGTTGTAGTTGGTGTTGTAGATCACCAGGTAGGCGTCGAGTCCGTCCATCTGCTCCGAGGTGCCCACCACCGGCACGCTGCCGTCCGCCAGGCGGGTGTCGGGGGTGGCCGGGACCAGGCGCCCGCGCTCCCACACCGCCACCACGGTTGAGCCCAAAGGCCTCCCGCAGCCGGGCTTCGCGCAGGGTGCGCCCCACCAGGGGGGTGTTGTGGGCCGGGAACTCGGCGATCAGCAGCTCGTCGAGCCGGCCGACCACGTGGCCGTGAAGGTGCCCGGCGTTGATCCGGTTGGCCAGGTGCTCGCCGAGCCGCTGTTTCACCGGCAGGACGTGGGTGCTCCCGGCGAGCTCCAGGAGGTCCACGGAGCGCCCGTGCTCGGCCACCGACGCGATGGGCACCTCGGGTGCGAGGTCCCGCACCGTGAGGGTCACGTTGGTGTTTACCGTGTCTTCGCAGTTGACGACGATGAGCCGGGCCTCGCCGGCGCGCAGGGCTTCATAGGTCGCCCGGTTCTCCACGCCGCCGGTGACCGTCGGCACGCCGTCCTGGAGGAAGTGGGCGGCTCGGGCCGGGTCGGGCTCGATCAGGTAGTGGGGGATGCCCTGGAGGCGAAACCGAGCGATCAGGGCCACGGCCATGCTGTCGTGGCGGCACAGGATCACGTGCCCCCGGGTGGTCGGGGGCACCTCCCGGGGGGCCTGGAGCCGCATCCGGGCCTCGAGCCACGGGGCGTAGAAGAACCGGATGAAGACGAAGGGGAAGACGATCAGGAAGAGGAGCACCCCGGTCAGGAGGACGACGATGCTAAACAGTCGCCCCACGTCGCTGTGGAAGGTGATGTCGCCGAAGCCGAGGGTGGTCATCACCGTAAGGGCCCAGTAGATCCCCGTGACCCAGGAGTGCTCCTGTCCCTCCACGTGGCGCATGATGAGCCGAAAGGCGGTGGCGAAGACCGCGATGGTGGTCAGGAGCAGGACCAGGTAGCGGGCCAGGGCCTTGGCGTTGCGCCGGGCCTGGCCCGGGGCGAGGATCGAGAGGAGCTGGCTGGTGAGGTACTTCATGGGGTCCCTCGCGTCCTTCCGCAGGGGCACCGCCGGGCGCGGCGCTGACCTCGGCTCCCCCTCTACCACAACGGATCGCCCCAGAACGAGGCGCTTGACCGAGGCCCGGGCCCCTTGCGCCCCCCGGCCCGCCCCCGGTACCTTGGGGGCATGGTGGCGCCAAGTCTCCCGATCCGGAGCCAGGGGTGACCGGGGTCGTCTTCGACTTCGGCAACGTCTTGTACCGGGTCGACTACGGGGCCATGGCCCGGGCGCTCGGGGGGGAGCGGGCCCCGGACCTCACGCGGGCTTTCGTCGGGAGCCCGGTCCAGCTCGCCTACGAGACCGGGGCGGCGGACCTGGCCGACGTGTTGGGGGCCCTGGCCCGGGTCGGCTTCCCGGTCACCCGGGCGCGGTTTCTCGAGGCGTACCTCGCCATCTTCACCCCGGTGCCGGGGATGGCGGCCCTCCTCGCCGCCCTCGCCGCGACCCGTCCCCTGGGGCTGCTCTCCAACACCAGCCCCGAGCACGCTCGCCTCTTCATCGAGGCCGTGCCGGAGTTTCGCCACTTCGCGGCTCGCGCCTACAGCTTCGAGGTGGGGTGCATGAAGCCCGACCCCCGCACCTACCGGGAGATCGCCTGCCGCCTCCGCCTGGCCCCCCGGGAGCTCGCCTACGTCGACGACATCGAGGCCTACGCCCGGGGCGCCGAGGCGGTGGGGATGGTCGGCATCCCCTTCTTCGACGCCGGCAACCTGGCGGCCGCTCTCCGGGCGTTGGGGTTTCCCGAAGCCGGGGGGGTCGGTGCGTAGGAGGCCCCCCGGGTGGGCGCCCCCGGGGCCCGTGCCCCCGGGGGACCGGGGAGACCCGGCCCTCGCCCCGGGCCCCGGGGAGACCCTGGACTGCCTCGGGGGCCACTGGAAGCTCTTCCAGCTCCGGTCGGGCCACCGGTACTCCACCGACGACCTCCTCACCGCCTGGTTCGCCGTCTCGGCCCTGGGGGAGGCGGGGCAGTCCCCGGGTCACCACCTAGACCTCGGGTGCGGGATCGGCTCGGTCGGGCTCCTGGTCCTGTGGCGCTTCCCGTCCCTGCACCTCCTCGGGGTCGAGGCCCAGGAGGTGAGCGCGGCCCTCGCGGCCCGCAGCTTCCGGTACAACGGGGTGTCGGACCGGGCCGCGGTGCGCCTCGGCGACTTCCGGGCGCCCGGGGTACTCGCCCCGGAGGAGCGGTTTGACCTCATCACCGGGAGCCCCCCCTACCTGGTTTCCGGCGAGGCCCGCCGCAGCGACCGCCCCCAGCGGGGCCCGTGCCGCTTCGAGGATCGGGGCGGGGCGGCGGCCTACCTGGCTACCGCCGCCACCCACCTGGCCGAGGGAGGTCTGGTGGCTTGGGTGCACGCCTCCCGGCACCGGGAGGCGAACCTCGCCGCCGCGGCGGCGGCCGGGCTCGGGGACCTGGAGTGGCGGGAGGTGGTCTTCCGGGAGGGACGGGAGAGCGTGATCACCGTGTTTCGGGCCCGTAGGGGCCCGTATCGGCAGCGCAGGAACCCCGCCCTGGTCGTCCGGCTCGATGACGGCTCCTGGTCGCGGGAGTACCGGGACCTGCGCCGAGAGATGGGGTTCCCGGCCTGACCGCCGTCAGGAGGCGTGGAGGCGGGACAGGTTCTTCACCTCGCGCCACAGCCGGCGCTTGGTTTCGGCGGCAAACCCCTGGCGATCGGCCCAGGCGTCAAACGCCAAGCGTTTGTCCACCGGCAGGCTCCGGTAGTCCCGCAGGAACCGCTCCGCGAGATAGATGGTGTACTCCTGGGTCATGGCTCTCCCTGTGGTCGGACCAAATGAGACATCGTGAAACAATCTACTTTCACAGAATAGCCCAGCCCGGGCTCGGGGTCAACCCGGAACCGGGGCCGAAACCGGGGCCGAAACCGGGCCGAACTCCCCTTCCCCCGGCGGGCAAGAAATCGGGTATCCTAGCAGGCGCCGACGCCGGGGCTACGGGGCCCCGATTGACACCGTTGGACCGATTGGTACGGTGGGGGCACCGGCCGGGCGGGGCACCTCGAGCCGCCATTGACCTCCCGTGGGGCACCATGAAGACGAAGCTCTCGACTGCCGAGAAGATCGACCGGGTCGTGTGCGCCGAGCACTGCCGGTTCTACAAACCGTGGACCGAAGACCGGGCCCCCTGCGGCGCCCGGGAGTGGCTCCTGGGGTGGGTCGTCGCCAACCCACCGTCCCTGGAACTGCTGGAACGCCTCCGGAGCGTGAAGCCGGTCCTTCCCCTCCAGTTCGATGCGGCCCTGGAGCGGAGCATCTGCACCCGGTGCGATCACTATCCCGACGCGTGCCACCACCGGAGCGCCGCGGGGCCCAGCCACGCCGTGCCGTGTGGCGGGCTCGTGGTCCTCGATCTCCTCCTCGGCCGCGGCGCACTCACCCCGGAGGACCTGTACGGCCCCCTGCGTCGCGATGGAACGTCGTAGGCCCAGGGCGGCGGCCCGGGGCGTCGAGCCGGCGGCCGACCTCGTCCCCAGCCCCCGGCACCTGAAGATCGAGGACCCCTGGTCCGGCCTCACCGTCCTGGAGGTGGTGCGCCGCGCCTTCCCCGAAGTGACCGCTCGGGAGGTCTTCCGCAAGGCGCGGGCGGGGGACCTCCGGGTCGGCGACGCGCCGTGCCAGCCCCTCGCCCGGGTCGCCGTCGGCGACCGGTTGACGGTGACCCTGTACCGCCCGCCGGCGCCCCGGGATCGCCACCCGCAGCGGGCCCAGGTGCCGGTGGAGACCCCGGCCGGCCCCTTCTGGCTGGTCTGGGAGGACGGGGACCTGCTGGCGGTCTCCAAGCCGCCGCGGTGCGCGAGCCACCCGGCCCTCAAGCACGCGGGCGATACCTTGCTCGACCGGGTTCGCGCCTACCTCGGGGTCACCCCCGCGGACCCGTTTCAGCCCGCCCTGGCCAACCGCCTCGACATCGACACCACGGGGGTGGTGCTGATCGGCAAGACCCGGGGAGCCCAGCGCCGCCTCGGCCGCCACCTCCAGCGCGGCCTGGTGGACAAGCGGTACTTGGCCCTGGTAGGGGGGTGGCCGGGGGAGGACGGGGGCGAGCTCGGCGATCCGCTGCTCAAACGCGCCGACTCCCGGGACCGCGGCCGCTTCGCCCCGGAAGACCCCCGCTTCCACGGGCGGCTCCAGGGGGCTCTCACCCGGTACCGGGTGATCGAACGCCTCCAGGGGGTCTTGCGCACCACCCTCTTGGAGGTGGAGCTGGTCACCGGGCGTACCCACCAGATCCGGCGGCACTTCACCGCCGCCGGGCATCCCCTGGCGGGGGACGAGCGCTACGGCGCCCCGGCCCTCAACGCCGACCTGGCCGCCCTCGGGGGGCTCCACCGGATCTTCCTGCACGCCCACCGGGCAACCTTGGAGCACCCCGGTGGCGGAGCCCGCTTGACCCTGGAGGCCCCCCTGCCCGGAGACCTTCTCGCTTGCCTCGCTGCCCTCGGCTCCCGGGTCGTTCGGGAGCCCGGGGCTCTCTCCGGGGCCCCGTCCCCCGCCCAAGGAGCGCACCCATGACCGCGAGCTACCGGATCCTGATCACCTGCGACCTCGGGAAGGACGCCCTCGCTCGCTTTGCCGCCCACCCCGGCTTCGCGGTGCAGGTGACGGCCATCAAGGACGAGGCCGCCCTAGTGGCCGCGGTGCCCGGGTTTCACGCGGTCATCGTCCGCTCCAACGTTCGGGTCACCGAGGCGGTCCTCGCGGCGGGGCCCGAGCTCCTGGTCATCGGCCGGGCGGGGATCGGCGTGGATAACATCGACGTCGACGCCGCCACCCGGTTCGGGGTGGCGGTGGTGAACGCCCCCGGCGGCAACGTGGTGACCACCGCCGAGCACGCCCTCGCCCTGCTCTTCTCCCTGGCCCGGAAGATCCCCCAGGCTTCCGTATCCACCAAGGCCGGCGGCTGGGAGAAGAGCCGCTTCCTGGGGCGAGAGCTGCGCGGCGCCACCCTCGGGGTCCTGGGCGTGGGCCGGGTCGGATCCATCGTGGCGGAGCGGGCCCTGGGCCTCAAGATGCGGGTCCTGGCGTACGACCCCTACCTCACCGCGGAGCGCGCGGCCACCCTAGGGGTCGAGGTCGTCCCCCTGGATGCTCTCTTGGCCCAGGCGGACTTCGTCACCGTCCACACCCCCTTGACGCCCGAAACCCGAGGCCTCTTGGGGGCCGACGCCCTGGCGAGGATCAAACCAGGCGCCCTGGTGGTCAACTGCGCCCGGGGCGGCATCGTGGACGAGGACGCTTTGCTGGCGGCCATCCAGGAGGGGCGAGTGGCCGGGGCCGCCCTGGACGTGTTCGAAGTGGAGCCCCCGCCGCCCCACCCCCTGTACCATCGGGACGAGGTGGTCCTCACCCCCCACCTGGGGGCGTCCACGGTGGAGGCCCAGGCCCACGTGGCGGTGGAGGTGGCCGACAACATCATCGCCTACCTCACCACCGGGACCGCGCCGGACGCCCTCAACGCCCCGGCCCTGCCCGCCGATACCCTGCGCCGGCTCGGACCGTACCTCGCCCTGGCCGAGAGCCTCGGGCTCTTCGCGGCCCAGCTCGCCGACGGCCCGGTGCAGGCGGTGCAGGTCCTGTGCCAGGGCCACCCCGCCGAGGAGGGCTCCCCCCTGGTGACCGCGGCGGTGCTCAAGGGCCTCCTCGCCCCCGCCCTGGCCGGCCGGGTCAACGCCGTCAACGCCCCGGCCCTGGCCCGGGAGCGGGGCCTCCGGGTCGTCACCAGCGTTACCGGGGCCGCCGAGGACTTCGCCGATCTGGTGTCGGTGGAGGTGGCGGGTTCCTGGGGTTCCCATCGCCTCGACGGGACGCTCTTCGGCCGACGAGAGCCCCGCCTGGTACGCCTGGACGACTACCGCCTGGACGCCCTGCCCCGGGGCAGCCTGGTGCTGGTGTACAACGAGGATCGCCCGGGGGTCATCGGGGCCCTGGGGACCTGCCTGGGGAGCCACGGCGTGAACATCGCGGGGATGTACAACGGCCGGGTCGCCCCCGGCGGGAAGGCGATCTGTCTCGTGAATCTCGACGGGGTCGCCTCGAAGGCGATCCTCGACGACCTCCAGCACCTGCCCCACGTCCTGAGCGTCCGCCAGATCGTGCTGTGACCCGGCGTCGTCCGCCCCCTTCGCCGGTCCGTTTGACAGGGGGTCCCGGGGCAGTATGGAGGGGGGATGTTCGTCGGTGACCGGGA
>JBBIIA010000104.1:11091-15258 GCA_037446775.1 Deltaproteobacteria bacterium | reverse complement strand
ACAGGATGTTCAGGATGCCGGATGCAGGCAGCCCCGGAGAATCCTGTCCATCCTGTTCATCCTGTCAAAAAGCCCTTCTTCTCGTATCTCGACGGTCTGGGGCTGGCCTGGCTAGGGGCTGACGTCGATGATCGTCACCTCGGGGAGGGCACCCAGGGCTGCGCGGATCTGGTCGGGGGTGAGGTTCTGGATCTTGAGCACGGCCCCCCAGGTGTCTGCTTCCACGGGCCAGCTGCCGACCGCAGCCAGGTTGCCCCCCCGGGCCCCCACCGCCCCGGTGACCTTGGCGAGCTCCCCCGGGCGGTCGGGGAGGTGGACGGTGACCCGGATGCCCGGCCGCCGGGCGCCCAAGAGCTCGAGCATGGCCTCGAAGATGTCGGTGTCGGTGATGATGCCCACGGGGGTGCCGCCGCGCACCACGATCAGGCTCGAGATGCGCCGGGCGTTCATGATCCGCGCCGCCTCCTCGGCGGCCATCTCCTCGGTGCCCAGGGCCGGGTCCTGGATCATCACCTCCCGGACCTTGGTGTTGGCGGTGAGGTAGCTGTACTCGAAGCGGGTGAGCCCGGTGCCGAGCCCCGGCAGGGCCTTGGCCAGGGACGAGCGGGTCACCAGGCCCACCAGGCGGTCCCCGTCCATGACCGGTAGGTGCCGAATCCCCTTCTCGGTCATGAGCTGGGCCGCCTCGGCAACGGACTGCTGCGGGGCGACGGGGATGGGGTCGGGGGACATGAGGTGTCGGACGAGCATGGAAGGTCTCCGGTCAGTTGTCCGTTGTCCGTTGTTCGTTGTCCGTTGGGGGAGGGGGCTTCATAGCAGCCCCCGCTCCCGCAGCAGCGGCCTCGGGTCGACGAGCTTACGCTCGAGGCCGGCGGCCTTTTCTCCGAGGCCGAAGGCCAGGGCCATGAGCTGGGTGATGTACAAGACCGGGGTGTGCCGGGCCAGCCCCGCCATCTGGCCCTGGCGGTTGTCCAGGTTGGAGTCGCACAGGGGGCACGCGACGGCGATGACGTCGGCCCCTGCCGCCTGGGCGTGCTCGACGATGTCTCGGCTGAGCCGGAGCATGACCTCCTTGGCGGGCACCGCGAGGCTACCGCCGCAGCACCGGGTCTTGTCGTCCCAGGGGAGGGCCTCGGCCCCCAGGGCGTTCACCAGGTCGTCGAGCTCCAGGGGGTACTCGGGGTGGGGGTGGCCGGTGATCGCCGGGGGGCGCGTCAATAGGCAGCCGTAGTAGCTGACGATCTTGAGGCCCTTGAGGGGCTTGACCACCTTCTCCCGGACCGCCGGGATCCCCACCCGGTCCGCCAACCACTCCGAGATCGACCGCACGGCTACGGTGCCCCGGTACGCGTAGCCCACGTCCTCGTCGAGGCGGGCCTTGAGCTCGGGGTCCGCGGCCGCGTCGTGGGCGGCGGACTTGAACCGGTTGAAGCAGGCGGCGCAGGGGGCCACCACCTCGGAAAGGCCGCTCGCCTCCACCAGGCTCAAGTTGACGATCGGCCCCTTCACCCCCAGGTAGTGGTCCACGTGGTGGGCCGGGCTGGCGCCGCAGCAGGTCCACCCCGGGGGCTCTACGAGCTCGTACTCAAGGGCCCTGGCCACCGCCTTGAAGGAGGTGTCGAACTCCTTGGCGAGCGAGTGGAGCGAGCACCCGGGGTAGTAGCCCACGGCGTTGGCGGCCCGCTCGACCCGCTTGACCCGGTCGGGCCGGGAGCGCGCCAGGGACGGCAGAAAGGAGATCTTGGCTCGCTTGAGCATCTCGACCCCGAGGTCCAGGTCCTGGAAGAACTTCCCGGTCAAGACGTTCATCGCCCCCATCAGCCCGAGCTCGTAGACCCGGCCGAAGAGCTGGGCGTCCTTGAGAAACACCTTGTGGAACAGGGCCACCTCGGGCACCGCCGGCTGGACCCCCCGCTCCTGGGCGATTTGGGCCAGGGTCTCCATGATCCGCGCGATGTCCAGACCCTGGGGGCACCGGGTGGTGCAGGTGAGGCACGAGGCGCACAGCCAGGGGGTGCGGGACCCGAGGGCCGACTCCTCGTCCCCAATCTGGACCAGGCGCATCACCTGGTTGGGGGTGTAGTCGTAGTAGTCGGTGACCGGGCAGCCGCTGGTGCAGCGGATGCACTGGTAGCACAGGAAGGCGTTCTGCCCGGACCGGTCCGCAATCTCCCGGGCCAGGTCGGGCTTCAGGGCCGTAGTGCACGCTGCCTGCTCCATGAGCATCCTGTCCATCCTGTCATCCTGTCCAAGAACCCCGTCAAACCCCCGGCCGAGGCAAGAGGCCCGCACCCCGGACGATGGGCTCCACCGCCTCTTCCCACTCGATGGCCATCACGTGGACGCCGGCCACCCCTTCGATCTCCCGAAGCTCCTGGATCAACTCGACGCACATGCGGATCCCTTCGGCTTTCCACGCCTTCTGGCGCGCCGCCTTCTCCTCGGGGGGGATGCCCGCGGCGGCTCCCTCGATGCGCTCGATGACGTGGTCGGGCACGGTGATGCCCGGCACGTAGTCCCGCATGTACCGGGCCATGGCCGGGCCCTTGAGGGGACCCACCCCCACCAGCACCGAAAGCTCCTCGTGGACGCCGAGCTTTCGCACTTCCTCCATGTATCGCTTGAAGGCCGGCACGTTGTACACGAGCTGGGTCTGGACGAAGTCGGCCCCGGCGGCGGCCTTCTTGGCCAGGCGCTGGGGCCGCCACTCCACCGGGTGGGCCTCGGGCGCCGCCGCCGCGCCCACGAAAAACCGCGGCTCCTGGCCCTTGACCGGGTCCCCGCACTGGAACCGCTTCTCGTCCCGGAGCTCCTTGAGCATGCGGAGCTGCTGGAGGGAGTCCAGGTCGTGGACGTTCTTTGCCGTCGGGTGGTTGCCGAAGGACTGGTGGTCGCCGGTCAGGGCCAGCATGTTGCGGACCCCCAGGGCGTAGGCGGCCAGGTAGTCGGCCTGCATGGCGAGGCGGTTGCGGTCGCGGCAGGTCATCTGCATCACCGGCTCCAGCCCTTCCTGGACCGCGATCACCGACGCCCCGAGGCTCGACATCCGCACCACCGCGGTCTGGTTGTCGGTGACGTTCACCCCGTCCACCACCCCCTTGAGGTGGGCGCACTTCTCCCGGATGGGGTGGGCGTCGCAGCTTTGGGGAGGCCCCAACTCCCCGGTAACCGCAAAGTGCCCAGCCCGGAGCATCCGCTCCAGCGTGCTCCCCGACTTCAGTCCATTGGACGTCGACATCTCAGCACCTACCGGAAAGAGGATTCCCTTTGACAGGACAACAAGACGAAAGCTGGAGTCTTAGTTGTTCTTGTGTTCATGCCCGAGAAAGACGGGGGTTTCTTGACAGGATAACGGGATAAAATCTGATGTGTTGGGGTCGCGGCGTCCTCAAATCAGCGGCGTCCAAGCCAAACATCCTGTCCATCCTGTTATCCTGTCAAAAAAACTACTTCGTCGGCCCACCAACCCAAGCATTCCGTCGAAAGCCCCCGTCACTCTTCGTCCAGGAGCAGTAGGTCTTCGCGGACGATGCGGCGGGGCCCGCCATCCCGGGAGGTGGACCAGTCCTTGGCCGGCATCAGGCCCGTGATTAAATCCAGGCGCCCCTTCGCCTTGAGCCGCTCGTGGATCAAGTGCCAGGCGCACTCCACGTCTTCCGTCACCGGCACCCGCTTGCCCCGGGCGTCGGTGCGGGTCACCGGCACCCCGTGATCCCGGACGACCCGCTTGATCTCGCACAAGCCGTTTTCGGAGCCACCGCAAGGCCCGTTTTGCACCTGCTTGGAGCACCGGGCGATGGGGCAGATCCCCCCGGTCTGGGCGAGCATGCAGTTGCCGCAGCACTGGCACTGCTCGGTCCAGATCCCCTGCTGCTCCGGGAGCCCCAGGAAGGTGGTGTTGAGACCCGGGACAACCCAGGTGTCGGCGAAGTGGCGGGACATGGCCTGGACGCCGATGCCGCAGGCGAGCGACACCACGGCGTCGGCGGCCTTCACCGGGTCGCGGATGGCGTCCAGGTACTCCCACTCGCACTGGCGTTGCACGGTGACGTCGCTGACCGCCACCGGGGCCCCGGCGAGGGCAGTGGCCATGCGCAGGGCCGAGGCCAGGAGCTGGGCCTCCTTCTCCCCCCCCGCCAGGCAGACGGTGACGCAGGTGCCGCACCC
>JBBIIA010000104.1:0-10991 GCA_037446775.1 Deltaproteobacteria bacterium | reverse complement strand
ACTCCTTCCGTCGCCCACTGGCCCAGGGCCTCGGTCACCACCTGGTCGTCCCGGTAGTGGGCGAGCTGGATCGCCGCCGCCGGGCACTCGCCGGTGCAGGTGCCGCAGCCCTGGCACAGGGCGGGGTCGATCCAGGCGTGCCCCCCGAGGGCTCCCACCCCGGGCCGGTCGTAGAGCAGCCGGGGGATCTGGAACGGGCAGGTGCGCACGCAGGTCAAGCACCCCACGCACTGGTCGGCCTCCACGTCGGCCACCACCCCGCCCACGTAAAAGGGATCCATGCTCAAGACGGTCAGGGCCCGGCCGGCGGCGGCCTGGGCGCTGGCGATGGCCTCGTCCAGGAACCGCGGATAGTGGGCCATGCCGCACAGGAACACCCCCTCGCTAATGAAGTCCATGGGCCGCATCTTCAGGTCGGCCTCCAAAAAAAAGCCCTCCTCCGACAAGGGCAGGCGGAGCGTCCGCCCGAGGTCCCTCGTCCCCTCCGGGGGCACGATGGACATGCTCAGGGCTAGGAGATCCGGCGTCAGGTCGTAGCGTCGCTGGAGGGTCGGGTCGTTCACCGACAGCTTGAGCCGCCCCGCGTGGGGCGTCACCACGGGCGGCTCCTCGTCGGTGTAGCGGACGAACACCACGCCCCGGCGGCGGGCCTCGGTGTAAAACTGCTCGCGAAAGCCGTAGGTGATGATGTCCTTGTACAGGACCGTCACCTGGCACGCGGGGTTGAGCATCTTTACCCGGATGGCGTTCTTCATGGTGTTGGTGCAGCAGGTGCGCGAGCAGTAGAACTCGGCGGCTTCGACCGGCTGCACGCACTGGATCACCGCCAGGCTCCGCAGGCCAGCGATCCGCTCGGGTTGGTGGGCGATCCAGTCCTCCAGCTCCAGTTGGGTCACCACCCGCTCGTCCTCTCCGTGGAGATAGGCCTGGGGCGTCCCTTCCCGCCCCCCGGTGGCCACCACCGTGACCCCGTGGGCGACCTCTTCGACGCCCCCGTCTCGGGTGGAGACCCGGCTCTGGAACTGGCCGATGGACCCGTCGGTGCCGACCACTTCGCTCTGGGTGAGGACGTCGATCCGGTGGTGCCCTCGGACCCGGTTCACCAGGTCCCGCAGGAGCCGCTGGGGGTTGAGGCCCTCGGCCAGGTAGTAGATGTGGCGGAGGTTGCCCCCCAGGGCCGGATCGCGCTCCACCAGGGTGACGTCAAAGCCGCTGTCCGCGATCGTGAGCGCCGCGGTCATGCCGGCGACGCCGCCCCCCAGGACCAGGGCCCGGCGGTGGGGCTGGAGCGGGGTGCGCCGGATGGGGGCCAGCCGGGCCGCCCGCAACACGGCGAGGCGCACCAGTTCCTTGGCCTTGCGGGTCGCCGCCTCGGGCTGCCGGTCGTGGACCCAGGCGCAGTACTCCCGCAGGTTGGCCATCTCCAGGAGGTAGGGGTTGAGCCCGGCGCCGCGCACCGCCCGCTGGAAGAGGGCCTCGTGGGTCCGGGGGCTGCACGCGGCGACCACCGCGCGGTTGAGGCGGTGGGCCGCGATCTCGGCCTGGAGCTGGGCGATGCCCTCGGGGAGGCACCCCAGGGCCACCTGGGCCACGTGGACCACCCCCGGCAGGCGCGCGGCGAAGCGCTCGACGGCGTTGAGGTCCAGGGACTGGCTCACCACCGGCCCGCAGCCGCACAGAAACACCCCGGTGCGGGGGGCTTCGCCGTCCACCTCCCGCTCGGGTACCGCCGGCTCGGGGGTGCCGAGGAAGGGGTACTCCCGGGGAGCCGGGCGGCCCCCCAGGGCGTCGTGGAAGACCCGCATCACCTCGCCGGCGGCCCCGGCGGCGTCGAAGACGGTCTCGGCGATCTCCTTGGGGGACTGGAAGGCGCCGGCCACGTAGACCCCGGGCTGGCTGGTCTGGAGGGGGTGGAACTTGTCGGTCTCGCAGAAGCCGTGCTCGTTGAGCTCGATGCGCATCATCCGGGCGAGCTCCGCGGACCGCCCCGGGGGCTCCAGCCCCACCGCCAGCACCACGAGGTCGTAGCGCT
This sequence comes from Deltaproteobacteria bacterium, assembly GCA_037446775.1. Classification (GTDB taxonomy): domain Bacteria; phylum Desulfobacterota; class Deferrisomatia; order Deferrisomatales; family JACRMM01; genus JBBIIA01. The sequence continues at coordinate 8,959 of JBBIIA010000104.1, read as the reverse complement.
CCTCCGCGGGTTTGCCCGAGGCGTCGGGGAAGCGCAGGAAGAGGTCGTGGGTTCGGGGGTCTTCGCGCACCGCGCTCACCCGGCACCGGGTGTAGCGCACCCCGTGGGTCTCCACGGCCCGGTGGTAGTACTTGGTGTACTCCTTGTTGAAGGCGCGTTCGTCCATGACGAACACCTGGCAGTCCACCCCCGGGAGGCGCTGCTTGGCGAGCATCGCCTGCTTGGTGGCGATCATGCAACAGATCGACGAGCAGTAGGGGTGGGCCTGGTCCCGGGAGCCGATGCACTGGAGCCAGGCGATGCGCTTGGGTCGCCGGCCGTCCGAGAGCCGGGCGACGATCCCCTCGGTGGGCCCGGAGCGGCTGGCCATGCGCTCGAGCTGCATCGAGGTCACCACGTTGGGGTACCGACCGTACCCGAACTCCTCCAAGCCGGTGGGATCGAAGAGCCGATAGCCCAGCGCCAGGATCGCCGCCCCCACCCGGATGGTCTCGGTGCGCGGCTCCTCGTCGAGATCGATGGCGCGGGTGGGGCAGATCGCCGCGCACTTGCCGCACCCCTCGCACCACGGCCCCTTCTCCACCACGTAGGCGTCGGGCATGGCCCGGGGCGCCAGCTTGTACGCCGCCTTCCGGTTGCTCATCCCCATCTGGAACTCGCTCGGGAGGCTCGCCGGGCACACCACCGAGCAGAGCCGGCAGTTGATGCACCGCGCCGGGTCCACGTGCCGGGGGTGGCAAAGCAGGGTCACCGCGAAGTCGCCGAGTTGCCCCTCGAACCCCACCACCTCGGTCTGGGTCAGCACCTCGATGTTGGGGTGGAGGTTGTGGTCTTGAAACGCCGGGGAGATCGACGGCCGGGTGCACCCGTACCCGTGGTCGGAAGAGCCCCGGCAGAGCACGCAGTCGTGGGTGGGGAACATGAAGCCGAGCTGGGCGACCCGGCCGCCGAGGCCCGGGGAGGACTCCACCAGGTAGACTCGCAGCCCGGTCTCGGCCAGGTCGGCCGCCGCCCGCATCCCGGCCACGCCCCCCCCCACCACCAGGACCGAACCGGTCTTTCTACCGTTGCCGTTCTTCGCGCCGTTCACCACGGGGTCCTCCCAGGTAGGACTACTTCGCGGCCAGAAGCCGCTCCTACAGCGACATCAACACCTCCGGCACGACCTCCGACTGGTCCAGGGCCTGGGCCTCGGCCGGCAGGTCCATCGCCACGGCGGCGAGCTGGGTCAGGTACACCACCGGGATCGAGAAGCCGAGGTCGGCCGCCATCTCCGGCTGCCGCTCGTCGAGGTTCACCTGGCACAGGGGGCAGGCGGCGGCGATCACGTCGGCGCCCCGGGCCTGGGCTTCCCGCAGCACGAGGGCGGTGAGTTCCTTCGCCAGGGCGGTCTGGGAGATCGCCAGGCTGCCGCCGCAGCAGTCGGTCTTGCGGCCCCAGTCCACGGGCTCGGCGCCCAGGGCCCGGACGATCCGCTCCATGCCCTGGGGGTTTTCCGCCTCCGCCGTGCCGGTGTCCCGGGGGGGGCGCGTCAAGAGGCAGCCGTAGTAGCAAGCGACCTTGAGGCCGGTCAGGGGCCGGGTGACCCGGGCCGCCAGGGCCCGGGTGTCCACGACCGCGAGCCCCTCCACGGCGTTTAAGACCTTCACCCGATCCTGGTAGGCCCGGCCCACGCCATCGTCCACCCGGTCGGCCAGGTCGGGGCTCTCCCGGTAGTGGCGCAGCGCCGACTGGAACCGGCCGTAGCAGGCGGCGCACGGCGCCACCAGCCGGTCGAGGCCCAGCTGCTCCACCCGACCCAGGTTCTCCACCGGCATGGTCACCGCGGTAACCGGGTCGGCGCCGTGGGCGGGGGTGGTGCCGCAGCAGGTCCAGCCCGGCACCTCCACGAGGTCCAGGCCCACGGCCTCGGCCACGGCGCGAAAAGACCGGTCGAAGGCCGCCCCGGTGGAGTGGAGGGAGCACCCGGGGTAGTAGGCCAGCCGGTTGGCCTCGCGTTTCACCGCAGCGACCCGCTTCTTGCCCCGGGCCACGGACGGCAGCAGTCGGATCTTGCCCTTGCGGATCATCCGCAGCCCCATGCCCAGGTCCCGGAAGGGCTTGCCGTCCCGCAGGTTCAGCTCCCCCATGAGCCCGGCCTCGTACACCCGGCCGAAGACCTTGGTGTTGCGCAGGAAGGCCTTGAAGAACCGGGCGGTCTCCGGCACCGAGGCCCGGTCCAGGGTCTCCTGGCGGAAGTGGTCGAGGATCCCCGGGAGGTCGAGCCCCTGGGGGCACCGGGTGTTGCAGGTCTGGCACTGGGCGCACAGCCACACGGTGCGGCTCGCCGCCACCGCCTCGTCCCCGTCCTGGATCGCCCGCATCACCTCGCTCGGCAACAGGTCGAAGTGCTCCGCCAGCGGGCACCCCGCCGAACACCGCTGGCACTGGTAGCACAGGTAGGCGTTCTCGTGGGTCGCGTTCTCCACGTTCTCGGCTAGGCTGCTGCGGTTGGTCATCGTCTGTCCCTTTGTTCTTCTTGGGTAGACGGGGGTTTTTTGACAGGATAACAGGATAAGATCTGATGTTTGTGTGTTGCTGGTGCTCGGTGTCTCGCTTTGCCTGATGGGACGGGGGTTTTTGGACAGGATAACAGGATAAAATCTGATGTTTGTTTTCTGGTGGTGCTCGGTATTTTGCTGTTCCCTGTCGAGGAGGCTGCTCTTATTTATTTTGAGTTTTTCTCTTTCGGCATGCTTTTTGGACTCGGATCGGCTGTTGGCCCATGGATCTATCGCCACTCCAACAAAATCCTGTCCATCCTGTTATCCTGTCAAAGATCCCCGTCGTGTCCTCCCCGGTCATCCGGTCGCCGCCGCCCGTAAGGGTTCGGGGCGGGGGAGGAGACCTGCTCCCTCGACGATGGGGCGGGCCGCCTCTTCCCACTCGATGGCCATCACGTGGACCCCGGCCACCCCCGGGATCTCCCGGACCTCCTGGATCTGCTCGATGCACAGGCGGATCCCCGCCTCCTTCCACGCCTTGGCCCGGGCCGCCTTGTCATCGATGCCCTTGCCCGCCTGCTCCATCCGGGTGACGATCTCGTCGGGCACGTCCATGCCCGGCACGTTGTCCCGCATGTACTTGGCCATGCCCGGGCCCTTGAGGGGCGACAGGCCCGCCATCACGTGCACCTTGTCCAAGAGCCCCAGGTCGCCGAGTTGGGCCATGAACTCGCGGAACCGGGGCAGGTTGTAGATGCACTGGGTCTGGAGGAAGCGGGCCCCCGCCCGGACCTTCTTGGCGACGCGGAAGGGGCGGTAATCCAGGGGTTCGGCGAAGGGGTTCTCGGCGGCCCCGAGGAAGAACCGGGGCGGTGCGTCCTCCACGTGCTCGCCGTTGGCGAACACCCCCTTCTCCCCCATGTCGCGCAGGAGCTTGAGGAGCTGGATCGAGTCGATGTCCCAGACGTTCTTGGCGTCCTTGTGGTTGCCGAAGGTCTGGTGGTCCCCGGTGAGGCACAGGAGGTTTCTAAGCCCCAGGGCCCAGGCCCCGAGGAGGTCGGCCTGGATGGCCAGGCGGTTGCGGTCCCGGCAGGTCATCTGCACCACCGGCTCCAGGCCCGCCTCCCGGGCCAAAAGCGCCGCGGCGATGGAGGACATCCGCACCACCGCGGTCTGGTTGTCGGTGATGTTCACCGCGTCCACCACCCCCTTGAGGAGCTTCGCCTTGTGGCGGATGACCTCGGGGTCGGCCCCCTTGGGAGGGCCCAACTCCCCGGTCACCGCAAAGGCCCCGGAAGCGAAGACCCGGCTCAGGTTCGTCTCGGTGAAAGAGCTCTGCTCGCTCATGGGAAACCCTCTTGCCTACGTCAATGGTGTCGCCAAGTCCGTTGCTTTGCTGCTTCGTTTGGGGTTGGGGTTTTTTGACAGGATAACAGGATAAAATCTGATGTTTGTTGGGGCGCTATTTCGTGGAGATCTGCCATGCCAAGCATCTTATCCGCCCCGCCACGTGCCCATTGATCTCCGGCTTCGTCCAGGGTGGGGTTTCTTGACAGGATAACAGGATAAGATCTGATGTCTTGGTTTGGCGATACTTCGACAAGAGCTGCCACCCCAAACATCCTGTCCATCCTGTTATCCTGTCAAGAACCCCGTCGCCCTTCGATCGAACCGATGCGATCCATGCCCAACATCACCGCTGCAAGCGTCGCCGCCAAAAAAACATCCATCCCGTTATCCGGTCAAAAAAACCCCCGGTTAGTGCGCCGCCGCGCTGTCTTGGGGTTTCTTGTCCCGCAAAAGGTCTTCCCGCACGATCCGGCCGGGGCCGCCGTCTCGGGCGGCTCGCCAGTTCTTGGGGGGGTGGGGCTCCGCCAGGCGCTCCAGGCTGCCGAGCTTTCTTAGGCGCTCCACGATCAGGTACCAGGCGCAGTCGGTCTCCTGGCTCACCTCGCACTTGCCGTCCTGGGTGCCGCCGCACGGGCCATTGAGGAGGCTCTTGGAGCAGCGGGCCACCGGGCAGATGCCCCCGGTCTCGTCGAGCACGCAGTCGCCGCAGCCGGCGCACCGCTCCTCCCAGACGCCGTGGCGGGTGGGCAGGCCGTAGAATCGGGTGTTGAGGCCCGGCACCATGCGCGCCCCGGGGAAGCGCTCCACCAGGGCCTGGGCGCCGATCCCGCAGGCGAGCGACACCACCGCGTCGTGGGCCCCGATGGAGCCGGCCGCCGCGTCCAGGTACTCCCACTCGCACTGGCGCTGGACCGTGGCGTGGGTCACTTCCCGGGCCCGACCGTCCAGCCGGGAGCGCAGGCGCAGGGACGAGGCGAGGATCTCGGCCTCCTTGTCCCCGCCCGCGAAGCACACCGTGACGCAGGTGCCGCACCCGAGCACCAGGACCTTCTCGGCCTCGCCCACCATGTCGAGGACCTCGCCCAGGGGTTTTTGTTCCGCGACGATCATGAAGGCACCTCCGGGGGGGCGTGACTCGTGCTTCGTGACTCGTGAGGCGTGGCCGATGAGCCCGGAGTCCTGGCTCCCAAAGGGCTCGGCCCCAGGGCCCCGATGGCTTCGGTCATCTCCTGACACACTTCAGCGAACCGGGCCCCCTGGGCCGAGGAGAGGTTGACCATCCGCAGCCGCTGGCCCCCGAGGCCGATCTCTTCCAGGAGCCTGGCCGTGTACTCGACTCGTCTGAGGGCGTTCGTATTACCTTCCAGGTAATGGCAGTCGCCCTGCAGTCACCCCGCGACCATCACTCCGTCCGCACCGTGCTCGAAGGCCGCGAGTACGTGGGCCACGTCCAGCTTGCCGGTGCACGGCAGCCGCACCACCCGGATGCCCTCCGGGTACCCGAGCCGCATGGCCCCCGCCAAATCGGCGGCCCCATAGGCGCAGTGGATGCAGCAGAAGGCGACGATCCCGGGAGTGAATCCACTCATCTCAGCCCTCCTGTCGTTTCTTGTATTGCCTCTTCCCTCCGGTTCGCGGCCGCCCGCCGCTCCACCCCGATTCCCGATTCCCGATTCCCGATTCAACAGCTCCCCGCCGCCACCTCATGCCGTTCCTTCCCCCGGTAGGGGACTCGGCCGGCCAGGAGCCCCTCCACCACGGCTTCGACCTGGGGGTCGGTGTAGTGGGCGAGCTGGATCGCCTTGGCCGGGCACTCGCCGGCGCAGACGCCGCACCCGTGGCAGGTGGCGGGCTCGATGTACGCCGCCCCGGCGATGGCCCCGGAGCCGGTCAGGTCGGCCCGCATGGCGGGCACCTCGTAGGGGCACACCCGCACGCAGGTGAGGCAGCCGGCGCAGAGCTCCGGGTTGACCGCCGCCACCACCCCCTCGGACCGCAGGGTGTCCTTGGCCAGAAGCGTCGCCGCCCGGGCCGACGCGGCCTGGGCCTGGGCCACCGACTCGGAAAGGAGCTTCGGGTAGTGGCACAGCCCCGCCAGGAAGAGCCCGTTGCTCTGGAAGTCCACCGGCCGCAGCTTGACGTGGGCCTCCAGGAAGAAGCCGTCGGCGTCCAGGGGCACCTTGAGCCGGGTGGCCAGGGCCTTGGTGTCGGGCCGGGGCACCAGGGGCTCGGCCAGCACCAGGAGGTCGGGCCGCAGGGTCGTCTCCTGGCCCGTGGCGCCGTCCTGGTAGTCGAGCCGCAGGCTGTTCCACTCGGTGGTCACCTTCGGCCGGGTGCCGTCGGCGTAGCGGCGAAAGACCACGCCCCGGCGGCGGGCTTCGGTGTACAGGCGCTCCTTGAAGCCGTAGGTGCGTACGTCCTTGTACAGCACCGTGATCTCCGCCGCCGGGTTGAGCTCCTTGAGCAGGAGCGCGTCTTTGATCGCGGTGGTGCAGCAGGTGCGGGCGCAGAAGCGTTCGGCTGGTCCCACGCACAGGATCATGGCCACCTTGGCCGGCAGGGGCCGGGCGGTGAGGTGCCGGGCGGCGGCGTGGCCGTTGCCGCCAGCCTTGTGGTACAGGAACTCCTCGAAGTCGAGCGCGGTCACCACGTCGGAGGTGGTGCCGAGGCCGTACTCCGGGCCCCGGTACTCCCGGGCCCCCGTGGCCACGATGGTCGTCCCGTGCTCCACCCGGGCGGTCTGGCCGTCTTCCCACCGCACGGTGCTCTCGAAGTTCCCCTGGAACCCGCCGGTCTCGGCGAGCTCGGCCCCCAGGTACACGGTGATGCCGGGGTGGGCCACGGTGCGGCGCACCAGGGCCCGGAGGAACTCCGCCGGGCTGCTGCCGTCCTCCAGAAACCGCACCCGGCTCAAGTTGCCGCCGAGCTGGCCGGTCTGCTCCACCAGGTGCACCGGGAAGCCCTGGTCCGCCAGCTCCAGGGCCGCGGTCATGCCGGCGGCGCCCCCTCCCACCACCAGGGCGGCCTTTCGCACCGGGAACTCGAGGCTCTGGATCGGCGCCAGGCGCCGGGCCCGGGCCACCGCGGCGCGCACCAGGTCCATGGCCTTTTCCGTGGAGCCGTGCCACGCCTGGGAGTGGACCCAGGAGCACTGGTTGCGGATGTTGGCCATCTCGAAGAGCGCCGGGTTGAGGCCCGCCGCCCGGACGGCGTCCTGGAACAGGGGCTCGTGGGTGCGGGGGCTGCACGAGGCGACCACCACCCGGTTGAGGCCGAGCTCCACCGCGGTGGCGGTGATGTGGGCCACGGTGTCCTGGCTGCACGTGTACAGGTTGGCCTCGGCGTGGGCGACCCCGGGGAGGGACCTCGCGTACTCGGCCACCGCCGGCACGTCCAGAAAGCCCCCGATGTTGGAGCCGCAGTGGCAGACGAACACGCCCACCCGGGGCTCTTCGGCGGCGACCTGACGCTCCGGGGGATAGGCGGGCTCCCGGGTGAGGGTCCCCCGGGCCGCGGTGAGGAGCGTCCCGGCCCGGGCCGCCGCGCCGGACGCCTCCACCACGGTCTCGGGGATGTCCTTGGGCTCCCGGAAGGGGCCGGCCACAAACACCCCGGGCCGGCTCGCCTCCAGGGGGGTGAAGAGGGCGGTGTGGCAGAAGCCGTAGTCATCGAGCGCGATCCCGAGGCGGCGCCCCAGGTCCCGGACGGCCGGGGAGACCACCATGCCCACCGACAGCACCACCAGGTCGAAGGCCTCCTCCCGGAGCTTGCCACCCTGGACGTAGCGCACGGTCAGGTCCCCGGTGGTCGGGTCTTCCAGGAGCCGGGACACCCGGCACCGTTCGTAGCGGACGCCGTACTTCTCCTGGGCCCGCCGGTAGTACTCGTCGTAGCCCTTGGAGAAGGAGCGGGTGTCCATGAAGAACACCGCGACCTCGGTGCCCGGTTCGTGCTCCACCGCCATGATGGCTTCCTTGGCGGCGTACATGCAGCAGACGCTGGAGCAGTAGTCGTGGCTCTGGTCGCGGCTCCCCACGCACTGGAGGAAGGCGATCTTTTTTGGGGTGCGGCCGTCCCCGGGGCGCTCTACGTGGCCGTGGGTGGGCCCCGAGGCCGAGAGCATCCGCTCGAACTGCATGGCGGTGACCACGTTGGGGTACCGGCCGAAGCCGAACTCCTGGCTTAGGGCCGCGTCGTACAACTCGTACCCCGGGGCGAGCACCACCGCCCCCACCGCCAGGCGCTCCTCCCGGCCGGTCTCGTCGTGGTGGACCGCCCCGGCCTTGCACGCCTCGGCGCAGGCGAAGCACTCGGAGCAGACCCCGCACGCCAGGCACCGGGCCGCTTCGAGGCGGGCCTCGGCTTCGGTGTAGCCGAGGCTCACCTCCTCGAAGGACTGCCGGCGGTCCCCCGGGGCCAGGGTGCGCACCCCGAGGCGGGGCGAGCGGGTCAGCTCACCGAGGTCCGCCCGGTGGGCCAGGTCCTCGGCCGAAAGCTCGGCCAGGGGCAGCTTCTCCTTGGGCGCGGCGTGAACCGGCTCGCCCCGGAGGAACCCGTGGATGCCCCGGGCGGCGTGGTGGCCCGAGGCCACCGCGTCGATCAGGTAGGCGGTGCCGGTGGTGCTGTCCCCGGCGGCAAAGAGGCCCGGCCGGCTGGTCATACAGCTCGCCGAGTCGATGGCCACGGTGTCCTCCCGGGTCAGCCGGACCCCGGCCCCCTCGGGTAGGAAGGCGAGGCCGGCCCGCTGCCCCACCGAGAAGATCACGCTCTCGCACGGTACCTCGTGCTCCGAGCCCGGGACCGCCACCGGCCGGCGCCGGCCTCGCTCGTCGGGCTCGCCGGCCCGCATCCGCTGGAACCGCACCCCCCGGACCCGGCCGTCGGGGCCCGCCAGGATCTCCACCGGGTTCGAGAAGTACTCGAAGTGGATGCCCTCCTCTTCGGCGTGTTCGATCTCCAGGGGATCGGCGGAGGCGTCGGCCTGGGAGCGGCGGTAGTGGACCGCCACCGACTTGCCGAGGCGCACCGCGGTGCGGGCGCAGTCCATGGCCACGTTGCCGGCCCCCACCACGATCACCCGCTGGCCGAGCTCCGGGGCGGCGCCGAGCCGGGTGTCCCGCAAAAAG
>JBBIIA010000103.1:0-15333 GCA_037446775.1 Deltaproteobacteria bacterium | reverse complement strand
GGTCCAGAAGTGGTGGCACGAGAAGACCAGGAGCGCAGGCAGGAGGAGTCGGGCTGCGTGGACCAGCTTTGTTTCTGGCGCTCTCTCGCGATGCTGAGCAACAAACCAGCGCGGGCGTGGACGGGAGCGCCGAGGGTGGGCTGGTGGCTCGGCCGGTCTCAGACCGGAATCACCTCTTCGTGGACGAAGTGCAGGCGCACGGTCTGGGGGAGCTGGTCCGGGTCGAAGTGCCAGCGGACCGCCTGGCGGACCCGGGCGGGCAGGCCATCGAGGCTCTCGGCCGCGGTGGAGATCGGTACCCCCAGAGCTCGGGCCGTGTACTTGCCGTCAGGCACTTCCTCGACCACGAAAACCAGTTCTCTCCCGTCGGCCTCTCCCGCCCGGGCAGTTGCGTCGCTCATCGTCAATCCCCCTGGCCTCGGCCGTCTCGCGGCGGGCCGCTCAGTCCGGTTGTTCCGGTTTCGCCGTGGCTTCCACCAAGGCGCTGATGGTGGCCACGTCCTTCGGGTCGATGAAGGTGAACTCCACGTTGGCGTCGTAAACGCTGCCGTTGGGCCGCACCCGGAGGACCTTGCCGTAGATGTCGGTGGTGTCCTGGCCCAGGAACCGCCGGCTGAGCTGGAACCGCACCACCTGCTGCGGCTCGACGGGGGCGAGGGTGCAGAAGAACATCCCCCCGGCGCTGATGTTGAGGATGCGCCCCTCGTGTCCGTCCCGCAGCACGATCTTGCCTTCGCACAGCTGGAACCGGAACGGGATGTTGACGTCGGCGCGCAGGCTCCGGCGAACCTCTCGCTCCGGGACCGCCAGGTGGCACGGGGCGAGGACGGCCTGGAGGTCGTACAACTGGACCTCGGTGCGCTTGCCCTTGACCGACACCTGGATCGGGCCCCGGACGGTGACCAGGTCCTTCACCTGGGAGTAGGTGTGCTCGCTCATCAGCACCTGCCCTCGCAGGGAAGCCGACTCGATGCGCGACGCGAGGTTCACCTGGTCGCCGATCACCGTGTACTCGCTGTGGAGGTCCGAGCCCAGGCGGCCGGCGATGACCTCCCCGGTGTTGATCCCGATGCCCATGTGCAGATGGGGTAGCCCCCGGAGCTCGTTTTCTTTGTTGAAGAGGGCCATGGCGATCTGCATCTCGACGGCGCAACAGACCGCGTTGTGAACGTCGTCATTCCTCTTTTCCGGGACGCCAAACAAAATGATGATCGAGTCCCCCATGTACTTGTCGACGACGCCGTGGTACTTCGAGATCGCTTGCCCCATGTGATGGAAGTAGCGATTGAGGAGGTCGACGACTTCGTTAGCGGTGTAGTATTCGCTGATCGAGGCGAATCCCCGCAGGTCCGAGATGACCACCGTGATTTCTCGCGATTCGTGTTCTTGCGAGAAGAGCTTTCGATGGCGGAGGAGCCACCCCAGGTGCCGATCGAGCTCCCGCGCGATGGTGTCCTGGTCCGGGGGCGACTGGCCGGTGCGGCGCCACAGGTCGGCGACGGCGGCCTCGACCCCGGCCCCGATCCGCGCCACGAAGTTGTCGGGGGGGGCGGCGTGCTCGGCTACGGTCGGTAGCTCCGGAGCTGCGGGGGGGGCGGCCGCTCCCGTCGGCTCTGCCGGGTCACATCGGCGGCTTCCGCGCCAGAAGGCGAGCACGAGGACCGCGGCGACCGCGGCGAGGGCCGCGGGCAACCAGTCCATCCCCACCCCCAGCGCCGACCCGGCCACCGCCAGCAGGCCGAGGGTGGAGGAGCACAGCACGGTCGAACGAGTCTTCGAAGGCTCCATGGGGCTCGCTCTCCTTGCGGCTGGGTCCTGGCGTTCAGCGGCTGCCGAGGTGTCCCGGCGGCCGCAGGCCATGGATCGGACCGGGGCCGAGAAAACTTTAGGCAGTCAACCCAAGAAAATTTTCCGCGGCTCGCCGGGCGCCCGGCTCAAGGGCTGGCCCCGTTCGGCCGATCCACGGCGGCAATCGGTCCAAACCGCCCGCGGCCCCGGACCTTGCGCACGACTCCGCAGGAGGTGACATGGCGCTCTTCGCTCGCAAGCCCATCAAGGACGGCAAGGCCCTGGCGGACGAGTACTACACCAAGGGGCAGCATACAAAGGCGCTGGCGGCTTACGAGGCGGCTTGGGCGAAGGCGCCCGACAGCCTGTGGATCGTCCGCCGGATCGCCGACCTCCGCGCCAAGGCCGGTAAGAAGGCCGGCGCGGCAGAGGCGTATCGACGGTTGGCCGAGTTGTACTCGGTGGGTGGTTTTCTGGTCCAGGCGATCGCCGTCTACAAGGTGTTGCAGAAGCTCGACGCCTCGGCCCAGGACGTGGCCGAAAAGCTCGCGGGGCTCTACGCGCAGCGGGGCATCCACGTACGGCCCCGGGAGCAGGCGCCGACGCTGCCCCGGATCCCCCTGTTTTCGGATCTCGACGCGGAGTCGTTTCGGCAGGTGCTCCAGCGCCTCGTCCCCCGAAGCCTCGCGGCGGGCGCTCCCTTGTTCGAGGCGGGCGCGCCGGGGGACTCGATCTTCGTCATCGCGGCCGGGTCAGTGCGGGTGGAGCAGGACCGGGTGGTGCTCGCCACCTTGGGGGAGGGCGAGTTCTTCGGCGAGGGCGCCTTCTTCAGCCGACAGCCCCGCAGCGCCCGGGTGGTGGCCGCGGCCGACGCCGAGCTGCTGGAACTCCGCCGGGAGGATACCGAGGAGCTGGTGGCGCGCTACCCCACCCTGGGGGAGGCGCTCCTGACGTTCTACCGCCGCCGGGTGCTCGACGCCGCCCTGGCTTCGTCGCCGTTGTTTGGCGGCTTGCCCGAGGGGACCCGACAGGCGGTCGCGGACCTCTTTGAGCTGGTTGCCGTGGAGCCCGGGGAAGAGGTCGTCCGACAGGGGGAGCGCGACCGCTGCTTGTATCTGGTGAGGAGCGGCCGGTTCGGGGTGGTGGTCGCCGGTGCGAGCCAAGAAGAAGCGGTTCTGGCCGAGCTCGCTCCCGGGGCCTTCTTCGGCGAAGTTGCCCTGGTCAGCGAGAGCCCCCGCACGGCCACCGTGCGGGCCCTGGAGCGGGGCGAGGTGCTGCGGGTCGACGAGACCGATCTGCGCCCGGTGCTCGCGGCCCACCCCGCGCTGCGGACGACCCTGGAGCAGACCTGCCAGGAGCGGGTGTCGTCTACGGTCGCCGCCGTCCTGGGCCGGGTCGCGCCGGCTTGCGGCTGACCAGGAGCTCCGTGGGAGACCCGTGCCCGCCGGGTCTCCCGTCGGGGCTTCGGGCCGGCTGCGAAGGCGCGACGAGGTGGCCCGTTGACAGGATGAACCGTCTCGTCGTGCCATCCGGCGTTTACGGCGGCAGTGCGCCGCCTTGGCGGCGCCGTACCAAGACCGACCCGAGGCCGATCAATCCCCCCCCGCCACCGTAGAGAAAAGGAAGCCAGGAGCAGAGGCCGTCGTTTTACCACGTGGTCTGAGCCCGGGCTCGCCCTCAGCCGCCGCCGTCCTTGAGCCACACCAGGTTGTACAGGTCCAGCCGCCGGCTCTTCAGGTTGCGCACGCTACCCTGCTGGCGAAGCTCCTTGAGGAGCTCCAGGTCGAGGTCCGCCATCAGGGTCATCTCGGTGTTGGGGGTGGCCTCGGCGGCGATGGCGTCGTGGGGAAAGGCGAAGTCCGAGGGGGTGAAGATGGCGGCCTGGGAGTACTGGATGTCCACGTTCTCGATGCGCGGGATGTTGCCGACGCTGCCGGAGATCGCCACGTAGCACTCGTTCTCGATGGCCCGGGCCTGGGCGCACCGGCGCACCCGGAGGTAGCCGTTCTTGGTGTCGGTCCAGTACGGGACGAGGAGTAGGTTCATCCCCCGGTCCACCAGGTGGCGGGCGAGCTCGGGGAACTCCACGTCGTAGCAGATCAAGATGCCGATCTTGCCTACGTCGGTGTCGAAGACCTTGAGCCCGTCGCCCCCCTGGAGCCCCCAGGAGGAGGCCTCGTCCGGGGTGATGTGGAGCTTGTACTGGGCGTCCCAGGTGCCGTCCCGGCGGCACAGGAAGGAGACGTTGTACAGCTTCTGGTCCCGGTACTCGGGCAGGCTGCCGGCGACGATGTTGATGTTGTAGGCGAGCGCCATCCGGGTGAGCGCCTCCCGGATCGGCACCGTGTGCTCGGCGAGGGAGCGCATCGCCTCGGCCGGGTCCTCCTGGCGGAAGGGCGCCATCAGGGGGGCGTTGAAGAACTCCGGAAAGAGCACCAGGTCGGACTGGTAGCCGGCGACGGTGTCCACGAAGAACTCCACCTGCTGCAAGAACTCTTCGAGGGATCCGAAGAGCCGCATCTGCCACTGAACGACGCCCAGGCGCACGTAGGTCTTTTTGGCGCCCAGGGGCTTGGCCTTGGCCTCGTGGTAGATGTTGTTCCACTCCAGGAGCACGGCCCACCCGCGGGAGCGTTCGTCCTCGGCGAGGTAGTTCTTGAGGAGCTTGCGGATGTGGAAGTCGTTGGCGAGCTGGAAGGTGAGGACCGGGTCGACGAGCTCCCGGCGCTTGACCATCTCCAGGTACTCCCGGGGACCCATCGCGTCGGCGTGCGCCTCGTACCCGGGGATCCGGCCGCCGAGCAGGATGCCCTTGAGGTTGAGGCGCTCGCACAACTCCTTGCGCGCGTCGTAGAGGCGCCGCCCCAGGCGCCGGCGCCGGTAGTCCGGGTGAACGAAGAGGTCGATGCCGTACAGGGTGTCGCCGGAGGGGTCGTGGGCCCTGAGGTGCCCGTCCCCCACGATGTCGGCGTAGGTGTGGGAGTCGCCGAGCTTGCCGTAGTCGATGATCAGGGCGATGGCCGCCGCCACCACCTTGCCGTTGTCCTCGATGCCGATCTGGCCCTCGGGGAAGCGCGCGAGCTGGGAGGCGAACTGGTCCCGGGTCCACGCGTCCCCGATGATCGGGTGCCCCCGGTCCATGATCTCCTTGACGTCGCCGTAGTCGGCGAGGCGCAGGTGGCGAAGCTCGAGCGTGTGGGCTGCCATGGCGGGTCCTGTAGGTGGGGGGGCGCGGCGGCCGGGGGGCCGCGGGTCCACCCTATCGCGGCCCGCCCCCGCAGCGCAACCTGGCCAGGGCTGCCTTCCCGATTGACAGGCGGTGGCCAAGCTGGTATGAAGTGCCCCCCTCCGGCACGCCGGGGGAATCTGCGACGGAGGGAGGTGTATCGCGCTTGTTTAGGGATCGAAACGACTCACAGGGCGGCGAACCGCGCCGGTTTCGCCGCGACTCGGACCGCGACCAGGGGAGCGACCCCCGCCGCGACTTCGAACGGGAAGTCCGTCGGCTGAAGAAGGACTTCCAGAAGAACGTCCTCCCTGCGGTCAAGCGCCACTCGTTCTACGTCAGTAAGAGCGAGATGCGCAGGATCAAGGAGCGCAAGGCCGCCCGCCGCCGCCGTCGCCAGCTCCGCAAGTTCTCCGACGAATAGAGGTTGACCCGATCACCCCTCCGCTGCGGCGGAGGGGTGATCCTCTCCTTGCTTCCGCTGGCCGACTTCCGCTACCTTTCCCCGGGTTGTTTCGTGGTCCCCACACCCGGGGAGATTCATGCCGAAAACCATCCTGGGGCTCCAGGTTTGCCCCACCGAGGCGATTGCCGTCCACCTGCGGGGTGGATGGAAGGGCGCCGTGGTGGATGCGGTGCTGCGCTTCGACCTCGCCGAGGGGGACCCCTGGCCGGCCAGCGGCTTGCCGGTGGCCGACGCGGTGGTGTCGGCGTTGCCCGCCGACGGAGCCTTCTCCCGCCGAGTCACCCTGCCCTTCGCCGATCGGGCCAAGGCGCAGCGAGCCGCCCCCCTGGAGGCCGAGGAGTCCCTCCCCCTGCCCCTGGAGGAGTTGAGCTGCCACGCCCATCTCCTTGGGCGGGAGGGCGGCTCCACCACCGCCCTCCTGGCGGCGGCGCCGGAGGCGCGGGTCGAGGGCCTGGTGGAGACCCTGGGTGCCGCCGGCATCCGGATGCACGCCCTCGATCTCGAGCCCCTGGCCCTGGTGGCGGTGCTCCGCAAAGCCCGGCCCGCCGCTCCCCCGTGTTGGATCATCGACCTCTCGCCCCGGCTGTGCCAGGCGGTGACGGTGGCCCCTGGGGGCCCCTGGGCCTTTCACGCCTTCTCGGGGGCCAGCGATGACCCCGCCTTCTTCGGGGAGGTGGCGCTCTGGGTGGCGCGCCGGGACCCCGCGGTGCCGACGGCGGAGCTCGCCTACCTGAGCGGTCCGGACGCCGCGAGCCAGGACCTGGCGGCGTGGTCCGCGGTCCTGGGGGTCCCGGTGGAAGTCTTACCGCTTCCCGCCGAGAACCTGACCGTGCGCTCCCCGCCGGCGCTCCCCTGGCCGGCCTGGGCCATCCCCCTCGGCCTCGCCCTCCGGGAGGGATACGCCAAGGGGGCGTCCCAGGTGAACCTGCTCCAGGGCCGGTTCGCCCAGGCCGGCGACGTCGGGCCGTGGAAGCGGCGGGCGGTCACCGCGGGCGGGTATCTGGCCGCCCTCGCCGCCCTGTGGGGGGCCGGGGTGTGGGCCGAGGTGGCCCATCGAAACCACCAGTACGAGGTCCTGCGGGCCTCGGTGCGGGAGGGCTTTCAGCGCGCCCTCCCCGAGGTGACCACCATCGTCAGCGAGGTGGATCAGATGCGGGCCCGGGTCGAGGAGTTCGAGGGCCGCGCCGCGAGCCTCGGGAGCCTCGTCGACCGCGACCTCTCCCCCTTGAACCTGCTGCGCGAGTTCTCGGCGCGGGTGCCCCGGGAGATCGAAGTGGAGTTTCGGGACTTCACCGTCGAAGAGGGCCGGGTCCGCGTGGAGGGGATCACCACCAGCTTCGACGCCATCGATCGGATCAAGGCGGACTTGGCCCAGTACCCGCGCTTCGCGAGCGCGACGGTGAGCGACGCCAAGGCCGGCGTCGAGCGCGACAAGGTGCTCTTCAAGCTCGCCATCAACCTGGGCAAGGAGAAGTAAGGCCGTGCGGCTGTCAACCCGGGAAAGCGTCGCCCTCCTGGTGGGGGCGGTGGTGGTGCTCGGCACCGGCTTCTGGGTCGGGGTGTGGGAGCCGATCCAGGCGCACCTCGCGCTCCTGGACCGCCGGGTGGCTGCGAAGCGGACCGAGCACCGCCAGATCGGCGAACTCGCGGTCCGCTTCGAGGGGCTGCGCGGCCGCATCGCCGGCATCGAGGACGACCTGCGCCGCCACCGCGACTTCTCGGTCCTCTCCTATCTGGAGGGTTTGGCCAAGGAGGCCCGGCTCCAGGACCGCATCGTCCAGATGAAGCCGCGAGCCGCCGAGGTGACCCGGTATTACCGGGAGAACGCCGTCGAGATCCGAATGGAGAAGGTTCGCCTCCCCGATCTCGTCCGCTACCTGGATCAGGTGGAACACGCCAAGGCGCTCTTGCGGATCAAGCAGCTCCAGATCCGCCCGCGATTCGACGATCCCAACCTCCTGGACGTGCGCTTTCAGGTGTCGTCCTACGAACTCCTAGAGGCCACCTGACGTGAACCGGCGCTCCCCCTGGTTGCTGATCCCTGCGGCGGCCCTGCTCTTCGCGGTGGTTTACGCTGCCACGCTGTGGCGCGGCTTCCCGTACCCGGAGCTCGCCCGCAACGCCGAGGCCCGGCTCCGGCGACAGGGCATTCCCGCCAAGATCGAGGGGCTCGGCCCCGGACCTTTTCCCGGCCTCTCGGCCCGCAAGGTGACCCTGGGGCCCACCGAGGATCTGCCCGGCGCGGTGGAGCTTACCGAGGTGCGGATGCGCCTGTCCCTGGGCCGGCTGTTTTCCGGCCGGGTGGTGGTGGAGGGGACGGCGACCGGCTTGGGCGGAGACCTGGGCGCGACCTACCCCCTCACGGGCCGGGGCGTGGTTGCCGCCACCTGGAGCGGGATCGATCTCGGAGACCTCCCCCGGGGGGCGGCCCTGGCCGGGCTACCCGTCGCCGGCCGCACCAGCGGGGAAGCCGAGGTGACCCTGCCGGTGGCGACGCCCGACACCCTGGAGGGACGGGCCACGGCGACCCTGAGCGCGGTACAGCTGGGAAGCGGGGCGGTCTACGGCCTACCGGTGCCCCAACTCCTCCTGGGCACCGGCCGCTTGCGCCTGGTGGCCGCCGATGGGAGGCTGGAGATCGAGGAGGCCGATTTCGAGGGTGGGGACCTGGGGATCGAGTTTGCCGGGACGGTGACCCTGCGGGAGGATGCGGCTCGTACCCAGGTGAACGGCGTGCTGTCGTTGACCCCCAACGAGAAGGCGGCGCGGGAGCTCGGCCTCGCCTTCGCCCTGTTTCCGGGGGTCCAGGGCTCCGACGGCCGTTACACCGCCCGCCTGCGGGGTAGCCTGGCGGCGCCGCGCCTGGTCAAGCGGTAGGGGGAGACGGGGGTTCTGTCGGCTGAACCGATGTGCCATCGAGGGAGATGCTGTGGAGACGATCGACTTTGCCAAAGGGGGCGGGCTCATCCCCGCCGTGGTCCAGGACGCCGCCACCGGCGAGGTCCTGATGCTCGCTTACATGAACGAGGGCGCCTTCCAGCGCACCCTGGAGACCGGACGGGCGTGGTTTTATAGCCGGAGCCGCAACGCCTACTGGATGAAGGGGGAGTCCTCGGGCCACGTCCAGGAGGTCCAGGAGGTCCTGGTGGACTGCGACGCCGACGCGGTCGTCCTCAAGGTCACCCAGGTGGGGGGAGCCGCCTGTCACACCGGGCACCGCACCTGCTTCTTTCGCCGGGTGGGGCCCGACGGCTGGGCGACCCAGGGGGCGCCGCTCTTCGACCCGGCGGCGGTGTACGGGCGATGAGTACCCTCAAGCTGGGCGTGCCCAAGGGGAGCCTCGAAGACGCCACCTTTGAGCTGTTTCGCCGGGCCGGATGGCGGATTCGTTCGAGCTCCCGCAACTACTTCCCCACCGTCGATGACCCCTCCCTGCGGCTCTCCCTGGTGCGGGCTCAGGAGATGAGCCGGTACGTCGCCGACGGGGTCTTGGACCTCGGGCTCACCGGCCGGGACTGGATCTTGGAGAACCAGTCGGACGTCCACGTGGTGTGTGACCTGGTGTACTCGAAAGCGTCCGCCACTCCCGCCCGGTGGGTTTTGGTGGTACCCGCCGACAGCCCGGTCCAACGCCCCGAGGACCTGGCCGGCAAGACCATCGCCACCGAGCTCGTGGGGTTTACTCGGCGCTACTTCGCCGACCGGAACATCGCGGTGGAGGTGGAGTTCTCCTGGGGCGCCACCGAGGCTAAGGTGGTCGATGGCCTGTGCGACGCCATCGTGGAGGTGACCGAGACCGGGTCCACCATCCGGGCCCACGGCCTCCGCATCGTCGAAACCCTTCTGGTCACCAACACCCAGCTCATCGCCAACCCCCAGGCGTGGGGCGACCCGGCCAAACGGGCCAAGATCGAACAGCTCGCGCTTCTCCTCCAGGGTGCGCTGCGGGCCGAGGGGATGGTGGGGATCAAGATGAACGTCCCGAGCGAGCGACTGGATGACGTGATCGAGCTTCTCCCCAGCCTGCAGGCCCCCACCGTGGCCCACTTGTACCGCTCCGAATGGTTGAGCGTCGAGACCGTGGTACGAGAAGCGGTGGTGCGGGAGATCATTCCCCTGCTCCTCAAGGCCGGGGCGGCCGGGATCATCGAGTATCCGCTGAACAAGATCGTGTAGGGGGGAGGAGCGTCTCTTAAGCTTTTTGGCCGGTATTCCGATACGCTGGGAGTGACTCCCGCAGCTACAGACAAGGAGGTGGCGCCATGGCCGCGAGCGAGACCGGAGAACAGGGGCGACTGTACTCGATCAAGGAGACCAGCGAACTCACCGATGTGCCCAGCCACACCCTGCGCTTCTGGGAGCGGCGGATGCCCGGATTTTTGACCCCGGTGCGCACTAGCGGCGGCCAGCGGCGGTACACCGAGGAGTGCCTGGAGCGGGTGAAGAAGCTCGACTACTACGTCAACCACAAGGGGTTGAGCCTGGTGGGGGCGAAGCGGCGGATCGAGGAGGGGGTCGACCCGGAGATCGACGAGCGGCGCCAACTGGCCGAACGCATCCTCTCCGACAAGCGGGTGCGCCAGGCCGTGGACGAGATCGCCGACCTGATCCGCCGCAAGATCCTCGATGGCTTCTAGCCCGGGTTGCTGCCCCCCGGGCGCAAGAGATCAGAGGGCCCCCTCCGCCAGCGCGGAGGGGGCCCTCGGCCGTTCTGGGGGTGCTCCGCGTCAGCTCACGAAGTTGTACACCTGGTCGAGTTCGGCGTCGGGTACCGTGAACACCACGTCATGGGGCGCGAGCTTCTCGGTGCGCATCCAGTCCGGGAGGCGGTCGTCGGCGTCGGTGAAGCCGGCGGCCTGGTTCCACTTGCGCTCCAGGGAGAGCACGGCCTTGCCGAGGCCCGCCACGTCGTCGCCACCGAGCTCGAGGCCGTAGAAGGCGTTAATCATCTCGTAGATGGCCTCGAACGCCTCGGGCTTGTCCAGGACGGCGAAGGCCACGAAGAGGCACAGGCCGGTGGAGTCGATGGCCGCGGTGGCGATCTGGAGGTTGCGGCTCAACTCGACCTGGCCCTCGGGCTTGAGGGGATCGACGAAACCGCCCACCTTCAAGATGTTGGTGGCGATGGCGTAGCCGGCGGTGTGGTCGGCGCCCTGGGTCGAGGTGGCGTAGGTGACCCCGATGCCCTGGATCGACCGCGGATCGTAGGCGGGCATCGCCTGGCCCTTCACCGTGGGCACGTGGGCGACCCCGAAGCACCGGGCGGTGGTGTCGGTGCCGCAACCGAGGATCCGGCCCAGGGGCGTCCCCTTCCCGACCTCCCGCAGGAGCTCGATGGCGGCCCCGGCGTCCCCGAACTTCGCCAGGCCTGCCTCCATGGCCACCCCGAGGGTGGCGCCCATCTCGATGGTGTCGAGGCCGAAGTCGTCGTCCAGGTAGTCCATCTCGGCGATGGCGTCCAGGTCGTCGATGCAGCAGTTGGTGCCGTGGGCCCAGATGGTCTCGTACTCCGGCCCCTTGGTCTTGTAGTTGCCGTCCTTGTCGTTGTAGATCCGGGAGCACTGGATCACGCAGCCCGAGTGGCAGCCGTGGGCGATCTTGCCGCCCCGGGCGAGGATGACGTCGTGCTGGGCCTCGCCCGAGATCTTGGCGGCGCCGGCAAAGGACCCCTCGCGGAAGTTCCGGGTCGGCAGGCCGCCGGCCTCGTTGACGATGTTCTGCAAGACGTTGGTGCCGTAGGTGGGCAGCCCCTCGCCGGTGACCGGGTGCTCCTTGAGGGCCTTGGCGAACTTCCGGGAGGCGTCGCGGAACGCCTCCTTGTTCTTGGGCTCCCGCATCGAGGTCTCGGCGTCGTCGAGGAAGATCGCCTTGAGGCCCTTGGAGCCCATCACCGCCCCCAGGCCGCCGCGGCCCGCGTGGCGGGTGGGGCGCAGCTCCCGGTCGGTGCAGGCGATGGAGGCGGCGGTCAGGCCCATCTCACCGGCCTGGCCGATGGTGACGTAGCCGACCTTCTTGTCGCCGTACTTGGCCACCAGCTTCTTCACCGCGTCGTAGTTGCCGAGCCCCTTGAGTTCGGGGCATTCGACCAGGGTCAGGCCGCCCTTGCGGATCTCCAGGGTGAAGAGCTGGGTCCCGTCCTCGGGCTTGTCCTCGATGATCAGCGCCCGGATCCCGAGCCGCGCCAGGATCTGGCCCGCCTGGCCGCCGGCGTTGGACTCCTTGATGGTGCCGGTGAGGGGGCTCTTGGCCCCCACCGAGAGCCGCCCCGAGATCGGCGCCGAGGAGCCCCCGAGGAGCCCCGGGGCGAAGACCAGCTTGTTCGCAGGCCCCAGGGGCGTACACAGGGGGTCCACCTCCGCGCTCACGATGGCCGAGGTGAGGGCCCGCCCGCCAAACGCCGCCCACTTCGCGGGCAGGGGCTCCTCCGTGATGCTCTTCGTCCGCATGTTGACCCGCACGAGCCGATCCGCCATGTGATCCTCCTTTCCCGAGTTGGGTGCAGTGGTGGGAACCGAGAAGGGAAAAGTGCCCGGTCACTGTAGCGGACGAACCGCGGGTGTAAAGGGCCGTGCAACGGGGGGGCGGGAGTTGATCTACGACGAGCCCGGGCTGCTCGGTTGAGGGCGCGGCGGCCCTGGCCTACTCGTCGGCCAGCTCCGCCTCGGTGGCGTGGTCGGCCTGGGCGCTCTGGCCGGCGGTGAAGCCGAGCTCCAGGGCCTTCTTGTTGGCGGCCTCGGTGCCCGGGGGGACCCGGGCCAGCACCGCCGCGGTGAGGGCTTCCATCCCCACCACCCCGGTGGCCCCCGCCACCACCCCCAGGGCGGCGATGTTGGCGAAGAGCTCCCGACCCAGGCCCTCCTTCACCAGCCGGGTGATCGGCACCGCCAGCGCCGCCGAGGTCGGCAGGTTGGGCACCAGGTCGGCGTCGACGATCAGCGTCCCCTCCATCTTGAGGTCGTGGTAGTAGCGGTCGCACGCCTCCTGGGTCATGGCCAGGAGCACGTCGAGCTTCTGGGCCTTGGGGTAGTGGATCGGCTGGTCGCTGATCACCACCTCCGCCTTGCTCGCCCCGCCCCGGGCCTCGGGCCCGTAGCTCTGGGTCTGGGTGGCGTACTTGCCCTCGTGGAGCCCCGCGGCCTCGGCCAGGATCACCGCCGCGGTAATCACCCCCTGCCCCCCGGACCCCGCCAGCCGGATCTCGCTCTTCATCGGTTTCTCCTTGGGTGGCTGTTGGCGATTGGCGATTGGCGAGGGCCAACTGCCAACCGCTAACCGCCGCTCTACCTCGGCTCGTTCGCCGCCATGTCGGTCCGTTCCGGCGAAGGCTTGGGGGGGGCGGGCTGTCTTGCCGCCGCCTGCTCCAGCTCCCGGGCCCGGGCGCACAGCTTGGCGTACTCGGTCACGTACTCCGGCGCCTCCCGGCGGGCGATCACCCCGGTGACGATCTTCCCTCCGAGCTCCTCGGCGCTCATCCCCTGGGCGTTCTCCACGGAGACCGCCACGTCTTTCTGCCAGCGCATCATCCCTACCGCGTCCCCGAGCTTGTTCCGGCGCCCGTAGCAGGTGGGGCAGGCGGCGATCACCTCCACCACCGAAAAGCCCTGGTGGGCGAACGCCTTCACCAACAGCCCCTCGAGCTCCCGCACGTGGTAGGTGGTGGTGCGGGCGACGAAGGTGGCCCCGGCGGCCGCCGCCAGTTGGGCGATGTCGAAGGGCTGCTCCAGGGCGCCCCACAGCGCCGTGGTCGCCCGCGCCCCCTGGGGCGTGGTCGGGCTCTGCTGGCCCCCGGTCATGCCGTAAATGAAGTTGTTGACCACCACCGCGGTGATGTCGATGTTGCGGCGGCAGGCGTGGATGAAGTGGTTGCCGCCGATCCCCAGGGCGTCCCCGTCCCCCATGACGACCACGGTGTTGAGCTTGGGCTTGGCGAGCTTCACCCCGGTGGCGAAGGTGAGGGCCCGGCCGTGGGCGGTGTGCAGCGTGTTGAAGTCCACGTACACCGGCGCCCGGCTCGAGCAGCCGATGCCGCTCGCCATCATCACCTCGTCCTTGGCCCACCCCATCTGGTGGATGGCCCGCAAGAGGCACCCCAGCACCACCCCGTTGCCGCACCCCGGGCACCAGATGTGGGGGAACTTCTTCGCGTGGCGCAGATACTGGTGGATGATCTCTCGGTTCGGTACGGGCGCTGCCATCACACCAACTCCCTCATCGCCTTGGCGATCTCGCCGGGGGTGATCAGTTCCCCGTCCACCCGGTTGAGCTTTCGCACCTCGCACCGGCCCCGGGCCACCCGCAGCACCTCCCGGTAGATCTGCCCGCGGTTCATTTCGCACACCAGCACCGACTTCACCCGCCCCACGAACTTCTCCAGGGCCGCCCGGGGGAAGGGCCACAGGGTCTGGAGCTTCAAAAGCCCCACCTTCTTGCCCTGGCTCCGCAGGACCTCCATCGCCTCCCGGGCGCTGCGCGCCACCGAGCCGTAGGCGATGATCGCCGCGTCGGCGTCTTCGAGCCCGTGCCCCTCGGTCAGGCAGATCTCCCGAAAGCCCCGGGTGATCTTCTTGAAGAGCCGGTCGGTGCCCTCCAAAATCTCCGTCTTCTTCTGGGTCGGAAAGCCCATCCGGTCGTGGGTGAGCCCGGTGACGTGGTGACGGTAGCCGTCCCCAAAGGCCGCCATCGGCGGCACCCCGGTGTTGGTCTCCTCGTAGGGCGCAAACCACTCCGGCGGCATGCTCGGCCGGATCCGCTCGATCCGCTCCACCGCCTCCGCCGCCGGCAGCCGCACCTTCTCCCGCATGTGGCCGACCACCTCGTCCAACAGCAGGATCACGGGGTTGCGGTACTTCTCCGCCAGGTTGAACGCCTTGACCGTCAGGTCGAAGGCCTCCCGCACGCTCGCCGCGGTCAACACGATGATCGGGTGGTCCCCGTGGGTGCCCCACCGTGCCTGCATCACGTCGCCCTGGGCGGGGCTCGTCGGGAGCCCGGTGCTGGGCCCCGCCCGCATCACGTTGACGATCACCACCGGGATCTCGGCGATGCAGGCGTAGCCGATCAGTTCCTGCTTCAAGCTGAACCCCGGCCCCGAGGTGGCGGTGAGCACCTTGGCCCCCGCCAGGCTCGCCCCCAGGCAGGCGCCGAGGCTCGCGATCTCGTCCTCCATCTGGATGAAGGTCCCCCCCAGCGCCGGCAGCTTCGCCGCCATCCCCTCGGCCACCTCGGTGGAGGGGGTGATCGGGTACCCCGCGTAGAAGTTGCATCCCACCGCCAGGGCCGCCTCCACCACCGCCTCGTTGCCCTGTAGCAACAGCTCCCGTGGGCCGCTCATCGCGCTTCCTCCTTCGGCGCGTCTGCCACCGAGATCGCGAAGTCCGGGCAGCGCAGCTCGCACAGGTGACACCGGATGCACGCCTCGGGCCGCGCCCCAAAGGGCTGGCCCCCCGGCCCCGCCTCCAGCACGCTCTTGGGGCAAAAGGCGATGCAGATCCCGCACTTCTTGCACCACGCCGGGTAAAACGTCAGGGGATTCTCCCCGGGCTGGCCCGGCGCCTTCTTGCCGCCCTTGCCTGCTGCTCTCGCCGCCATCTCGTCTCTCGCTCCTCGTCCCGGAGGGACCACCCGCGCGCCGTGCGCCGGCCGCACCCCACGGGGCTCTCTGGTTAGCATTCGCGGCCGGGGGTGTCAAGAACGCCGCCGTCTTGACCTGGGGCGGGTCTGGGGAGCCCCTCCGCTCCGCCGCGCGATCCGCGGCGGCTCGAGTCGCCGTCCCCGGGGGGCTCGGGGGAGGGGCCGAGCGGCGCCGCTTTCCCCGCGCCCCATCGCTTCGGTCGATGGGGCGCGCGGCTCCGCT
>JBBIIA010000102.1:0-15369 GCA_037446775.1 Deltaproteobacteria bacterium | reverse complement strand
CGCCTCAGACCGTCGAGGTACGAGAGGGAGGTCTCTTTGACAGGATGAACAGGATAATTTCTTGGGTATGCCTGCGATTAGCATCTTGAACATCCTGTAATCCGACTCAAAAACACGGTTCCCCGAGTCTCCCCAACCGCAACCCCTACAGCGGAAGCGAGTGCATGAGTTATTTCCTGCAACTAGTCATCAGCGGCGTGGTCGTAGGCTCCATCTACGCCCTGTCGGCCCTGGGTTTCGTGCTCATCTACAAGTCGAGCCGTGTCATCAACATGGCCCACGGCCAGATCATCGCTGCGGGTGCGTTCATCGCCCACTGGTTGACGGTGTCCGTGGGCATCCCCCTGGTCCTGTCGTTCTTCCTCAGCATGGCCGTCACGTTTCTCCTCTCGATGGGGGTGGAACGGGTCTTTTTGCGGCGGCTCATCGGCGAGCCGATCATCTCGGTGATCATGGTGACCATCGGCCTCATGTCCATCCTCGACGGGATCATCTACCTGACGCCGTTTGGCAACGTGAATATGTCCTTTCCCGAGCTCCTGCCCAAGGAGCCGCTGACCGCCGCCGGGGTGTCCATCTCCTGGACCCAGCTCGTGGGGGTGACCATCACCGTCGTGCTCATCGCGGTGCTCTCCTGGTTCTTCAAGAAGTCCACCGTGGGCATCTCGATGCGGGCCGTCTCGGATGACCAGCTCGCCTCCATGTCGGTGGGGATCTCCGTACCCCGGGTGTTCGGGCTCGCCTGGGCGCTGGCGGGCCTGACCGCGGCAGCGGCCGGGGGGATCATCGGCAACATCACCGGGCTCAACTTCGATACCCTGCGCGCCTTCGGCATCATCGTCTTCCCTGTGGTGATCCTGGGGGGGCTCGATTCGATCGGCGGCGCGGTGGTGGCCGGCATCATCATGGGCTTGATCCAGCAGTTCGCGGGCGGATACCTGGACGGCAACTGGGGGCTTCAAGGCACTGCCAACGTCCTTCCCTACATCGTCTTGTTGGTCTTGCTGCTGTTCAAGCCCCACGGCCTGTTCGGCACTCACGAAATCGAGCGGGTGTAAATCATGGCGACCAACCGGTGGCTGGCCACGGGGAACTTCTTCACGGCCTACAAAGAAGAGCAGAGGATCTTCCTCACTCACCTGGACCGCACGCTCTTCGTGGCATTCGTCGCGATCCTGTACGCCTGGCCGTTGTTCCTGAACGCCGACAACAAGACGATGCTCGTCATCGACAACATCCTCGTCGCGATGGTGGCGATCCTCGGGTTGAACCTCGTCACCGGGTTTGCCGGCTTGATCTCGATCGGCCACGCGGCCTTCGTCGGTGTCGGCGCCTACACCGCGGCGCTGCTCGCGAGCTCCCTTGGGGGCAGCCACCCCTTCATGACCCACTGGTGGCCCGCGGTCATCGTGGTGTGCGGCCTCATGGGGGCCTGCTTCGGCGCCGTGGTGGGGCTGCCGGCCCTGCGCTTGAAGCACCTGTACCTGGCGATCGCCACCTTGTCGTTCCAGATGATCTTCGAGTGGACGATCCAGGTCATGGACCTCTTCAACCAGGGCCAGACCATGCCCCTGGAGCGGGTGTACTGGTTCACCGGCGAGGTCGGGCGCAAGCACCACTACCTCTTCTGGTATTTCGTCTCCCTGACGGTGGTCCTGGTCCTCGGCTTCGGGGTCCGAAACCTCCTGCGCACCCGCTACGGCCGCTGCCTGGTGGCGGTGCGGGACAACGACCGGGCCGCCGACGCCATGGGGATGCACCCGGGCTTGACGAAGGTGTACGCCTTCGCCCTGGCGGGCTTCTTCGCTGGGGTCGCTGGGGCCCTGCACGCGTACCTGTACCGGGGCGTGGGGTTTGACTCCTTTACCCTCCACCACTCGATCATCTACTTGGCCATGGCCATCGTCGGGGGCCTCGGGACCCTCTCCGGCTCCTTCTGGGGGCCCGCCGCGATCGTGCTTCTGGAGTTGCAGGTGGAGCACCTGTCGGAGTGGTTGAAGAACGCCGCCTGGTTCCCGGCCGCCGGGAACCTGTCCACGGCGCTCAAGCCCTTGGTCTTTGGCTTTGTCATCGTCTTGTTCTTGATGTTCGAGCCCCGGGGGATCGCGAACTGGTGGCGCATTACCCGGAGCTATTTGAAGCTCTGGCCGTTTCGGTATTGATGTACTTCTTCTTGGGGAGGGGCGAGTGTTGAGGACCTACCGCAACCAGCCCCAATTGGCGGGCGACAACCAAGAAAAGGAGGGACCCATGAGAGGCACGAGTTTCTGGAAGAAGGCCCTGGTAACGTCCATGGTGGGTAGTTTTGCCCTCGCCGGCACGGCCCAGGCCTCCGAGGCCGTCAAGCTCGGGATGTCGCTGGCCATCACCGGCCCCACCTCGGACGCCGGGGTGCCCTACTCGAAGGGCGCCGAGGACTACGCCAAGTACGTGAACGACACCCAGCTCCTCGGGGCCACCAAGATCGCGCTCGATATCCGCGACGACGAGTACAAAAACGACGTCACCAAGCGGCTCTTCGAGGAGTTCCTGGACCAGGGAATCGTCTTGTACCTCGGCTACTCCACCGGCGCCATCCTGGCCCTCAAGAAGGACTTCGAAGATGTGAAGATCCCGGTCATCCCGGCGTCGTTCCACGCGGGCAACCTCGTTGACTCCAAGTATATCTTCCTGCCCATCACCTCGTACTCGGGGCAGGTGATCGGCCTGGCCGAGTACGTGGCCAAGAACCACAAGGGGGGCAAGGCCAAGGCGGCCATGTTCATCCACCCCTCGGCCTTCGGCCGCGGCCCGGTGGAAGACGCCCAGAAGTCGGTCGCCGCGGGCTTGAACGTGGAGATCGTCGAGGTGGTCGAGCACGGCAAGGACCTGGACAACACTGCCATGATCAAGCGCCTGATGGAGAAGGGCGTGCAGTACGTGATTACCCACACCGTCCAGTCCCCGGTGGCGACCCTGCTCAAGGCCGCGGAGGGCCTCGGGGTGGTGGCGAAGTCCTTTGGCGAGGCGGGGAAGCTGACCTTCCTCGGCGCCCACTACACCGGCGGCAACGACCTGATCGCCCTGGCCGGCTCCTCGGCCGAAGGCTTCCTGTGGACCACCAGCTACACCCTCACCTCGGAGGCGAGCAAGGGGACCGACCTGCAGTTTGAGATCGCCAAGAAGTACGGCCGGGACGAAAAGACCATGAACTCCCACAACTACACCAACGGCATGATGGTGGTGCAGGTGGCGGTCGAGGCCATCCGCCGGGCCCAGGCCGCCGGCAAGAAGATCACCCGCGCCAGCCTCTTTGAGGAGCTCAACGGCATGAACGGCGCCAACGCCTACTCCCCGATGACCACGGTGGCGCCGGTCACCTACGGGGCGGGCGATCGCGAGGGCGTCGACGCGCTGCAGTTGTACCGCGCCCAGGGCGGCAAGTTCGTCCGCGAAGGGGCGGTCTTCACCCCGGCGTACTACAAGAAGCCCAACTAGGGAACGACCCGCCGGCCGGCCCTGGAGCCGGCCGGCGGCTCCCGGTCGAAGGGTTCGGCCGGGACAGAGCGGCAGTCGCGGGTCTTTCGCGAACACGGATGCAGACGGGCAAAGGCAATGGGCACACGAGCGGACGAACAGCAGCGCCTCCTGGACGTGAACAACATCGAGGTCGTGTACAACGACATCGTGCAGGTGCTGCGCGGGGTCAGCTTGCACGTGAAGCAGGGGGACATCGTCGCCCTCCTGGGCACCAACGGCGCCGGCAAGACTACCACCCTGCGGGCGATCAGCGGGCTCCTCAAGCCGGTGAACGGGCACATCCGGTCCGGGCACGTCCAGTTTGACGGCGGCGACATCACCAACGTGCTCGGCACCCAGGTGGTGCGCAACGGGGCGGTGATGGTCCCGGAGGGGCGCCGGGTCTTTAAGCACCTGTCGGTGGAGGAGAACATCCGGGCCGGCTCGACGATCCGCAAGGACGGGGCCAAGAGCGTCCGGGACGATATGGAGAAGATGTACAAGCTCTTCCCCCGCCTGGGCGAGATCCCCAACCGGATGGCCGGATACTGCTCGGGGGGCGAGCAGCAGATGATCGCCATCTCCCGGGCCCTTCTGGCCGCCCCCAAGATGCTGATGCTCGACGAGCCGTCCCTGGGGCTCGCGCCGCTTCTGGTGCGGGAGATCTTCGACAACATCAAGCGCGTCAACCAGGAGATGGGGACGACCATCCTGGTGGTGGAGCAAAACGCGAAGATTGCGCTCGGCATCTCCACCTACGCCTACATCATGGAGTCGGGGAAGATCGTGCTGGAGGGCCCCTCGAAGGAGTTGCAGAACAATCCCGACGTCAAGGAGTTCTACATGGGGGTGACCCAGGGAGGCGGGCGCAAGTCCTTCAAAGAGGTGAAGTCCTACAAGCGCCGGAAGCGGTGGATGTGATGGGGTGATGGGTTCGCGAGGCTCGGCATGCCCGGGGCGGGATCCGCGGCAAGCCGACTCGCCTGGGGCAGGTGGACTACGCCGACAAGATCTCTACCCTACAACTTCTTCGTCGCCGCCGACTACTCGACCCACCTTCGGGCAGGGCTGCCGTACGTCCAGGAGGGCTGGCGCCTGGAGCGCAAGCCGAAGCTGGCGTTCATCTATCCCGACCACTCTTACGGCCGCCATCTGGTTGGGAGGAGCCACCCCGTCCTGCGCCGTCACATGATGGTGATGTGCGAAGCCCTCCGGCGGGCCGACGAGGCGGGGGCACAGACGGGCCAGGGCAAAGGTTTGCGGGGTGCCGACCACGAGCGGGGGAGGGGAGCGGGCGATGGACCGGAGGACGGGGTTTCTCAACCAAGAACTGGAGCGGAAGAGCTGGGACGAGCAGCTCGGTGACCTGGCGGTTCGCCTGCGGGAAACCGTTCACCACGCCTACCGAAACGCGCCGGCCGTGCGGGCGCTCTTCGATGCGACGGGCCTTATGCCGGGGGACATCCGGGACCTGGAGGACCTGCCTAAGATCCCGGTGACTCCCAAGGCGAAGCTCGTGGAGCTTCAGCGGGCCTCGCCTCCCTTCGGAGGGCTTCTGGCGGTGCCCCTGGCGGCGGTCCGCCGGGTCTTTCGGTCACCGGGGCCGATCCACGACCCCCAGGGGGTGGGGGAGGGGTGGGGATGGGAAGAGGCGCTTTTTGCCGCTGGCTTTCGCCCAGGCGACGTGACCATCAACACCTTCGGCTACCAGATGACGCCGGCCGGCATGATGTTCGACGAGGCGCTGGGCGGACTCGGCTGTCCGGTCATTCCCACCGGGGTCGGGGAGCGGGAGACCCAGGTGGAGCTGATGCGGTCCTGTGGGGTGAAGGGCTTCGTGGGGATGGCGACGTTTCTGAAGCAGATCGGGGAGAAGGCCAGGGACATGGGGCTCGACCCCCGCAGGGATCTCGGCCTGGCCGTGGCGTTCGTGACCGCCGAGCCCTTGCCCGAAAGCTTGCGGGGAGCGGTGGAGGAGATGTTTGGCCTCACCCTGCGCCAGGGCTACGGCACTGCCGACTGCGGGTGCCTCGCCTACGAGTGCTTCCACAAGGGGGGGATGCATCTGGTCAACCGGGCCATCGTCGAGGTGGTGGATCCGGGGACCGGGGAGCCGGTGGGGATGGGGGAAGTCGGCGAGGTGGTGGTAACCCTGTTCCGGCGGGCGTACCCGTTGCTGCGCTTTGGCACCGGAGACCTCTCGGCGGTGGACCCAGGGGCGTGCGGCTGCGGGCGGCACACCCCCAAGCTCCGGGGGTGGCTCGGCCGGGCCGACCAACTGGTGAAGGTGAAGGGCATGTTCCTCCATCCCGGGCAGCTCCAGGGGGCGATGCGCGAGTTTCCCGAGGTACAGGGCTTCCGGGCCGTGGTCACCCGGGACGGGGACCGGGACGTGCTGACGGTGCGGGTGGCGGCGCCGGCCGAAGCGCGCGAAGGCCTCCAGGCCCGTCTGGAGGCCCGCCTGCGAGAGGTGTTGCGCCTCGGCGCGGCGGTTGCGTGGGTGGAGCTCGGCACCCTGCCGGCGGACGGCAAGGTGATCGAAGACGCGCGCACCTGGGACTGAGCATGGCCGAGCGGGGTCGGGGCGGCGAGCCCAGGGTGCCGGGAGCGTTCTCCATCGGGCAACTCGCCCGGCGGGTCGGGCTCACCCCACGGACCATCCGGTACTACGAGGACATCGGGCTCCTGGCGAGCGCGGCTCGGGTCGAGGGGGGGCGGCGGATCTACACCGATGACGACGTGCGGCGGCTCAAGTTCGTCAATCGCTTGAAACTGCTGGGGTTGACCCTGGACGAGATGCGGGAGCTCGAGGAGCTGTACCATACCCACCGCAGCAACGACCGGGTCCGGCCGCGGTTGCTGGAACTCCTGGACCGGCACCTCGCCAACCTCGACGCGCGCATCGAGCAGCTCCGACTCCTGCGCCAAGACATCGAAGGCTACCGGCATCACATCGGGGTGAAGCGGTAGGCGGGGCGTCGAGAGGCTGGTACACGGCGCTTGATTCTTGCTATTGTGAATCGAGTTCTGAGTTTGTGTGCATCTCTGGGCTCTTCGCCCCGGGAGGCTGGGAGGAACCCATGGCACTCTGTTTTGATTTGACCGCCGAGCAGAACATCCTGCGCCACAGCGTGCGGGAGTTCGCGGAGAAGGAGGTCCGCCCCGTGGCGCGGGGTCTCGACGCGCGGGAGGAGTTCAGCTACGACCTCACCCGGAAGATGGGGGAGATGGGGCTTTTTGGCGTCTTCGTCAGCCCAGAGTACGGCGGCAGCGGCCTGGACTACGTGAGCTACATCGTGGCCGTGGAGGAGATCGCGCGGGTCGACGGCTCCCAGGCGGCGACGGTGGCCGCCGGCAACTCCCTCGGCATCGGGCCCATTTACTACTTCGGCTCGGAGGAGCAGAAGCACCGCTGGTTGCCGAAGCTGTGCACCGGCGAACTTCTGGCCGGGTTCGGCCTCACCGAGCCCCTGGCTGGTTCCGACGCCGGCTCGTCCCGCACCCGGGCGGTGCCCGACGGCAACGAGTGGGTCTTGAGCGGCAGCAAGATCTTCATCACCAACGCCGCCTGCGACATGACGGGGGTGGTCGTGGTCCAGGCGGTCACCGGCAAGAAGAGCGACGGCCGCAACGAGCTGAGCTGCTTCCTGGTGCCCGCGGACGCCCCCGGGTTCACCCGCAAGGCGATGCACGGCAAGATGATGTGGCGCTCCTCCAACACGGCGGAGCTGTACTTCGACGACGTGCGGCTCCCCCGGGAGGCGCTGCTTGGGCGCCCCGGCGACGGCTTTCGCCAGATGCTCTCGACGCTGGACGGCGGGCGCCTCTCCATCGGCGCCATGGGGCTGGGGGGCGCCCAGGGAGCCTTCGAACTCGCCGTCAAGTACGCCCAGGAACGCAAGCAGTTCGGCCAACCGATCTTTGATTTCCAGGCCATCCAGTTCAAGCTCGCCGACATGGCGACCGAGATCGAGGCTGCCCGCAACCTCTTGTACAAGGCGTGCTGGCTCAAGGACAACGGGCGCCCCTTCGGCAAGGTGGCGGCGATGGGGAAGCTGTACTGCTCGGAGGTGATGGGGCGGGTGGTGGACGACGCGGTCCAGATCCACGGGGGCTACGGCTTGATGCAGGAGTACGACGTGGAGCGCTTCTTCCGGGACCAGAAGCTCCTGACCATCGGCGAGGGGACGAGCGAGGTGCAGCGATTGGTGGTGGCGCGGCACCTGCGGGAGTAGGGGCGCCCCCGGGACGCGGCGGGCGGCACCTCGGTGCCGCCCGCTGCTGCTTTACGGGCCGCCAGGCCGTGGTTTATGCTCCCCGCTGTCCGGATTTCCCACCAATCCTTGGAGGAGAGCTCCCCCATGCCCATGTCCCCGTCGCTTCAAGGGCGGTTGGCCCCGATCCTCGCCGCCGTGGCCGACCACTTCGGCACCCCCTTTCACCTATACGACGAGGCGGGCATCCGTAAGACCGGGGGTGCCCTGCGGGCGGCCTTTGCGGGGGTCGGGTCCTTTCGGGAGTACTACGCGGTGAAGGCCCTGCCGAACCCGCGGATCCTGGAGATCATGGGGAGCATGGGGTTCGGCTTCGACTGTAGCTCAATCCCCGAGCTCCTGCTGTCGGCCCGGGCCGGGGGACGCGGCGAGGACCTGCTCTTCACCTCCAACAACACCTCGGCCGAGGAGTTCGACGCCGCCCTGGCCGCGGGGGCGATCCTCAACCTCGACGACCTCACCCTGGTGCCCAAGGTGCCCCGGATGCCGGAGCTCGTCTGCTTTCGGTACAACCCGGGGCCGCGGCGCACCGGCAACGCGATCATCGGCAACCCGGTGGAGGCCAAGTACGGGGTGAGCCACGAGCAGATCGTCGAGGCGTACCGCCAGGCCCGGGACCGGGGCGCCCGGCGCTTCGGGCTCCACACCATGGTGTGCTCCAACGAGCTCGACTACCGCTACATGGTGGAGACGGTGCGGATGCTCCTGGAGGTCGTCCGGCTGGTGAGCGCCGAGCTCGGCCTCCGCTTCGAGTTCGTCAACATGGGGGGCGGACTCGGGATTCCCTACCGCCCCGACCAGGACCCCCTGGCCCTGGGGGCGCTGGGGGCCGAGGTGGCGGAGCTCTTGGCGGGCTTCGAGGCCGAGGCCGGTTACCAGCCGAAGCTCCTCATGGAGAGCGGGCGCTTCATGACCGGTCCCCACGGGGTGCTGGTGACCCGGGCCATCAACCGCAAGCACATCTACCGGGAGTACGTGGGGGTGGACGCCTGCATGTCGAGCCTGATGCGCCCCGGCATGTACGGGGCGTACCACCACCTGACCGTGCACGGCAAGGAGGCCGCCCCGGCCACCGCAGTGGTGGACGTGGTGGGGGCCCTGTGCGAGAACAACGACAAGTTTGCGGTGGAGCGGGCCCTGCCGGCGATCGACGACGGGGACCTGCTGATCATCCACGACACCGGCGCCCACGGCCACGCCATGGGGTTCAATTACAACGGGCGGCTGCGGCCCCAGGAGCTCCTCCTGCGGGCCGACGGCTCGGTGGAGCGGATCCGGCGTTCCGAGTCCCTGGCCGACCACTTCGCCACCCTGGATTTTCCGGCGGACTCCCTGCGACCCTAATGGCCCTCCCGGGTACCTCCCGGTCCGACCTCCCGGCCCTACAGGTTGGTGAACTCCGAACCCTCCCGGGGGTCGTCGACGATGTGGCTCGCCCTCGCCTCCTTGGGGGCCCCGGGCAGGAGGAGGTTCAGCAGCACCCCCACGATCCCGCTCAAGCCGATGCCTCCCAGGCTGAAGTCCCCGGTCTTGAAGGTCACCCCCCCGATGCCGACGATTAGCACTACCGCGATGATCGCCAGGTTGCGGGTCGCCCCCAGGTCGGGCTGGGCTGAGACCAGGGTGCGCACGCCGACCGCGGCGATCATGCCGAAGAGGAGGATCAGGATGCCCCCCATCACTGGCGCGGGGACGGTCTTGAGGACCGCGCCGAGCTTGCCCACGAAGGCGAGCACGATGGCCGCCACGGCGCCGATGGCCATCAGGTGGGGCCGGTACACCTTGATCAGGGCCAGGGCGCCGGTGACCTCGGAGTAAGTGGTGTTGGGGGGGCCGCCGAAGAGGGCCGCGAGCGAGGTGGCCAGGCCGTCGCCGAACATGGTGCGGTGCAGCCCCGGGTCCTTGGCGTAGTTCTGGCCCGACACCTTGCCCACCGCGTAGATGTCGCCAATGTGCTCGATCATCGGGGCGATGGCTACTGGGAGCATGAAGAGCATCGCCTCCCAGCGGAACTCCGGCCAGGTGAAGGCGGGCACCGCCAGCCAGGACGCCTCGGCCACCGGGGCGAAGTCGACCACTCCCAGGACCAAGGCCGCGACGTAGCCGACCACGGCCGCCCCGAGGATGGGGATGAGCTGGAACATCCCCCGGGCGAAGACCGAGAGGCCGATGGCGGTGGCGAGGCTGAGGAGCGCCAGGCCCCACCCCTTGCCCGCCATGCCCACGGCCACCGGGGCGAGCGCCAGGCCGATGTTCATGATC
Source organism: Deltaproteobacteria bacterium (assembly GCA_037446775.1). Lineage (GTDB taxonomy): Bacteria > Desulfobacterota > Deferrisomatia > Deferrisomatales > JACRMM01 > JBBIIA01. The sequence goes on along the minus strand of JBBIIA010000102.1, from coordinate 5,335 downwards.
ACCGGGCCGACCACCACGGCCGGGAGGATCCGATCGACGAAGGCGACCCCCTTGAGTCGGATCACCTGGGACATGGCCACGTGGACGAAGCCGGCGGCAAAGAGGCCCCCCAGCGCCACCGGGATGCCCCACTGGTCCCGGGCGGCGATGATGGGGGCGATGAAGGCAAAGGAGCTCGCCAGGAACACCGGCACCTTGCCCTTGGTAATGGCGTAAAAAAGCAGGGTGCCGGCCCCCGCCGTAAAGAGCGCCACCGACGGGTCGAGCCCGGTCAGGAGCGGCACCAGGGTGAGGGCCCCGAAGGCCACGAAGAGCATCTGGACGCCGAGGACGAGGTCTCGCAGCATGGTGGTCTTCCGTCGCAAAAGGGTGGTTACTTGGTGCCGAACAAGCGGTCCCCGGCGTCCCCGAGGCCGGGCAAGATGTAGCCGTGGTCGTTGAGGCGCTCGTCGAGGCTGGCGGCGAAGATCCGGACCTCGGGGAAGGCGCCCGCGATGCGGCGGACACCCTCGGGGGCGGCCACCAGGCACAGGACCCGGATGTCGGGGCAGCCGGCGCGGCGCAAAAGCTCGATGGTGGCTGCGAGCGAGTTCCCGGTGGCGAGCATGGGGTCCAGGATCACTGCCAGGCGCTCCCCGATGTCGACGGAGAGCTTCTGGTAGTAGTGGACCGGCTCCAGGGTTTCCTCGTTGCGGTACAGCCCCACCACGTTCACCCGGGCGGCCGGGATCAGGTCCAACACCCCCTGGAGCATCCCCATGCCGGCGCGCAGGATGGGGACCACGGCGACCTTCTTGCCCGAGATCCGCTCGACCGCCACCGGGCCCGCCCACCCCTCCACCTCGGCCCGCTCCATCTCCAGGTCGCGAAACGCCTCGTAGGTGAGCAGGCAGGTGATCTCCCGGGTCAGGTCCCTAAACTTCGCCGTGCTGGTATCCACGCGGCGGAGCAGCCCCAGCTTGTGGCGGATGAGCGGGTGGGCGACGACCTGGAGGGGCATGGGGCTCTCCTTGGGCCAGGGGCGCGGGCCGGGGCCAAACCGGCGCCGAGCCTACCACACGGCCGACAGCCGGGGAAGCGCCCCGTGCCCTCGAATGGCGAGGTGTGCCCGACGCTCCTTTCGGCTATCATCCCCCAATCACCAATCACCAATCACCAATCACCAATCACCGATCACCGATCACCGATCACCGATCACCGAACGCATGACCCAGCCCGAACCGAACGCTCCCCGCCGCCGACGCCGCCCCCGGCGGCCCCGGACCCCCGCGCCGACTCCCCCGCCCCTGGCCCCGGTCCCGGCGCTCTCCTACCCCCCCGAGCTCCCGATCACCGAGAAGCGCGAGGAGCTTCTGGCCGCGATCCGGGAGCACCCGGTGGTGATCGTCACCGGCGCCACCGGGTCGGGCAAGACCACGCAGCTCCCCAAGCTGTGCCTGGAGGCGGGGCGGAGCATCATCGCCTGCACCCAGCCCCGGCGGATCGCGGCCATCACCGTGGCGGCCCGGGTCGCCGAGGAGCTGGGGCCGGCGGGGGCCGACCTGGTGGGCTACAAGATCCGCTTCGCCGACCGCACCCGGCCCACCACCCGGATCAAGTTCGTCACCGATGGGATGCTTCTGGCCGAGACCCAGGGCGACCCGGAACTCTCGGCCTATGACACGGTGATCGTCGACGAGGCCCACGAGCGGAGCCTCAACATCGACTTCCTCCTCGGCATCCTCAAACGCCTCCTGGCCCGACGACGGGACCTCAAGGTGATCGTCACCTCGGCCACCATCGACACCGAGAAGTTCGCCGCGGCCTTTGGAGGCGCGCCCATCGTCGAGGTGACCGGGCGCACCTACCCGGTAGAACTCCGCTACCAGCCCTTGAGCCCCGAGGCCGAGGAGGCCGGGGACGTCACCTACGTGGACCAGGCGGTGGAGGCGGTGGCGGGCCTTCACCGGGCGGGGCACCGCGACGACGTGCTGGTCTTTCTGCCCACCGAAAAAGACATCGTCGAGACCGTGGAGGCCCTGGAGGGCCGGCGCCTGGACAACACCACCGTCTTGCCCCTCTTCGGCCGGCTCTCGGGGGGCGAGCAGGGGCGGGTCTTCCAGCCGGTGCGGGGTCAGAAGATCGTGGTGGCGACCAACGTGGCCGAGACCTCGGTGACGGTGCCGGGGATCCGCTACGTGGTGGACTCGGGGCTGGTGCGGCTGGCCACCTACAGCCCCCGGGCCCGCACCCAGAGCTTGCCAATCCGGCCCATCTCCCGGGCCAGCGCCGACCAGCGCAGCGGCCGCTGCGGCCGGGTGGGCCCGGGGATCTGCATCCGCCTGTACGCCCAGGAGGACTACGAGGCCCGCCCCGAGTTCACCGCGCCGGAGATCCAGCGGTCGAACCTGGCGGAGGTGATCCTGCGGATGATCGCCTTGAACCTCGGCGATCCCGCCCGGTTCCCCTTCATCGACCCCCCGTCGCCCCGGGCCATCGCCGACGGCTTCGCCGCCCTCGCGGAGCTCGGGGCCCTGGACGGCCGTCGGCAGCTCACCCCGGCCGGCCGGGTGATGGCCCGGCTGCCCCTGGACCCCCGGATCTCCCGGATGCTCCTGGAGGCCCAGAAGCACCGGTGCCTGCGGGAGGTGGCGGTGATCGCCGCCGCCTTGAGCGTCCAGGACCCCCGGGAGCGGCCGGCGGAGAAGCGCGCCGAGGCCGACCAGGCCCACGCCCGCTTCCGGGTGCCGGGCTCGGACTTTTTGGAGTACCTGAAGATCTGGGACGCCTTCCACGACACCCTGGAGGAGCTCCGGAGCCAGGGGAAGGTGCGCAAGTTCTGCCGGGAGCACTTCTTGTCGTACAACCGGATGCGCGAGTGGCGAGACGTCCACGAGCAGATCACCGGGGTGCTGCGGGAGGAGCCCGGCTTCGCCCCCAACGACCACGCCGCCGACTTCGCCGCGGTGCACCAGGCGATCCTGTCCGGGCACCTGCGCAGCGTGGGGCTCAAGAAGGAGAAGGGCGTCTACCTCGGCGCCCAGAACAAGACCCTGACCCTCTTTCCGGGCTCGACCCAGGCGAAGCGGGCCGGGGAGTGGATCGTCGCCGGGGAGCTGGTGGAGACCTCCCGGCTCTTCGCCCGCACCGTGGCCACCGTGGAGCCCGGGTGGATCGAGGCGGTGGCCGGGCCCCTGCTCAAGCGAAGCTACGCCGAGCCCCACTGGGAGAAGGCCCGGGGCCAGGTGGTGGCCACCGAGCGGGCGACCCTCTTTGGCCTGCCGGTGGTGACCGGGCGGCGGGTCGACTTCGGCCGGGTGGACCCGGCGGCCGCCCGGGAGATCTTCTTGCGGGCCCTGGTGGAGGGCGAGATCAAGGGGAGCTACGGGTTCCTGGCCCACAACCGGGCGCTCTTGGCCCGGGCCGAGGAGCTGGAGGGGCGGCTCCGGCGCCGGGGCCTGGTGCTCGACGACCACGCGCTGTACGCCTTTTACGACGAGCGCCTCGGGGACGTCCGGGACGAGCGCACCTTCGCGAAACTCCTCAAGGACCGGGGCTCGGACGACTTCTTGCGCCTCCAGGAAGCGGACCTGGCGGGCGACGCCCCCGGAGAGGGCGCCCTGGAGCCCTTCCCGGCTGTACTCAGGGTCGGCGACCTGGAGCTCCCCCTCGGCTACCGGTTCGAGCCCGGCCAGCCCGACGACGGGGTGACCGTCCGGGTGCCCGTCCAGCTGGCGCCCCAGCTCGCCCCCGAGGTCTTCGAGTGGGTGGTTCCGGGGCTCCTGGGGGAGAAGGTTGAACTCCTCCTCAAGGGGCTCCCCAAGACCCTGCGCCGCCACCTGGTCCCGGTGCCCCGCACCGCGGCGGAGCTGGTCCCCGACCTCGGCCCGGCCCAGGGGTCGCTCCTCACCCGGCTCCAGGAGCTCCTCCTCGCCCGCTTTCGGCTCCGGGTCGAGCGGGCCGACTGGTCGGAAGCGTCCCTGCCGGCCCACCTGCGGCTGCGCTTTGCCCTGGTGGACCCGACGGGGGCGGTGGTGGCCGTCGGCCGGGAGTGGGGGGAGCTCCTGGCGGCCCGGGCGCCCCGGGACGTAGGCGCTGCGGTGGACCTCTCGGCCGCCCTGCGCCAGCAGTGGGAGCGGGAGATTCTTACCGACTACGACTTCCCCGAGCTCCCCGAGCGCATCCCCCTGGGGGCGGGGGGCTTCGCCTTCCCGGCGCTCGCGCGCCGGGACGACGGTCGGCCGGCGCTTTGCCTCTTCGCCGACCCCACCGAGGCCCGGGCGGCCGCCCCGGGGGGGCTCCTGGCCCTGTACGCGGCCCGGTTTGGGAGCGAGCTCTCGGTGCTTCGAAAGGACCTGGCCCTGCCCCGGGAGCGCTGGGCCCTAGTGGAGGGCCTGGGCACCCCGGTCGCCGTGGCCCGGGACCTCTTCGACTTCGTGCTGGCCGAGGTCTTTGGGGTGGGGGACGGCCGGCCCCCGGGGGCGGAGGCCTTTCGGGAGCGGGTGGCGAGCCTGAAGAACGGGGGCCTCTTCCGCCGCGCCCGAGAGGTGACCGACCGGGTGCTGGAGGTGCTGACGGAGCGGCGGGAGACCCTGGACCTCTTAGCCAAACACCAGCGCGAGGCCAAAGGGGCCGGGCGGGCCCCCCACCTGCGCCGCGAGCTCGACCGCCTGCTGCCCGCCGACTTCCTGCGCACCGGGGCGGCGCCCCGCCTCGCCCACCTCCCCCGGTACCTCAAGGGCCTGCGGGTGCGCGCCGATCGGGCGCGCCTCTCCCCGGCCAAGGACGCCGAGCGCGCCGCCCAGGTCGCCCCCCACGAGGAGCGCCTCGCGAAGGCCCGGGCCGCCGGTCCTCTCACCCCCGAGCAGGCGGCCCGGGTGGCGGAGTACGAGTGGCTGGTGGAGGAGCTCCGGGTGTCCCTCTTCGCCCAGGAGCTCGGCACCGCCGTCCCGGTCTCGCCCCGGCGACTGGACGAGAAGTGGGAAGAGCTCCGGGCCACCCTGCCCCTGCGGCCGGAGGGGCGGGGGCGGTAGGGCGTGTCCTGGCGGCCGCCCTGTCGTCGTGGGCGGCTACCCACGCCTGGGGGCGGGCTTGCTCCGCGAGGCTATTCGTCGGGCCGAGAGGAGAGGGCAACTGCTTGGGGAGGCAAACTGCCCTTTTTCTCGGCTCGTCGGCAGAACTCGTGGGCCCTCCTTCGGTGGGAGCGGCGCCCCCGCCGCGACCTGCGGGAGGCGCGAAGGGGGGGGGATTTCGGCTCGGGCCGAGCCCGGATGCCGCTTCGCGGCAGATCGCGCCGGGGGCGGCGCTCCCAGTGCGCCTCTGAAGGCGCGAAGTCAGAGGGGTGCAAGTCCCCTCC
>JBBIIA010000101.1:0-15384 GCA_037446775.1 Deltaproteobacteria bacterium | reverse complement strand
AGGTACTTCGGAGGGCCCGGCAGGGGACCGGTCTGCCGGAGCTCGGGGAGGCGGTTGCGCGTCTGGCCGGCATCACGACTGAGGCGCTTTGCTCCGGGGCGCGCCGACCCGGGGTGGTCGCAGCGCGCCGCGCGCTGGCCCAGGTGGCGATCCGAGAGCTCGGTCGCTCGGGCGCGTCGGTGGCGAGGTACCTGGGGGTGGCCACCTCCACCGCGAACCGCGCCGTAGCGGCTGAGCTCGATCCGCTGGCCCAACGGCTGCTGGAGGCTCTTACGGCCGAACGTCCCGATAGCCGATAGCGCCGATCGTCGGAGCGCGGGCACCCGGGGGCCGTGGCCGAAAAGGGGGAGCGGAGAGGAGAGGGCCGGGTCAGGTGGGAGCCGCCCTCAGGCGCTTGAGGCGGAACACCCCCTCGGCCCCGGGGACCGCCTGGGGCTTCTTCGTGTGGCGGCGGGCGAAGCGACCCCTTAAGGGTCGGTGGCAGGCCCGTGGTCGAGACAGCCTGCGCCGCCTTCCCAGGCCTTCCGGCACGTGATATCATGCTCCCTATAGCGATATCAGCGGAGGACGCCCATGGTTCGAACCGTGATCAGCCTCAGCGAAGACGACAAGGCCTGGCTTGACGGGGTGGCTAGGGAGCGAGGGGTGCCCATGGCAGAGGTCGTGCGCCTGGCAGTCCGCACCTACCGGGAGGAGGCCGAGTCGGCCACCTGGGACGAGGTGCTCGCCGAGACCCGCGGCATCTGGAAGCGAGGCGACGGCCTGACGTGGCAGGAGAAGGTGCGCGACGAGTGGGGCCCGTGAAGTTCCTTCTCGACTCCGTCGTGCTGATCGACCACCTGAACGGTATTCCCGCCGCCACCGAGTTCCTCTCTTCGACTTCACGGGAATCGGCGGTCTCCGTCGTCACCCGGGCCGAGGTGCTGACCGGCTTTGACCCCGCGGAGGAGGGTGCGGCCTTGCGTCTGCTCGACCGCTACCCCACCCTGAACATCGACGCCACCATCGCCGACCTGGCCGCGCGCCTGCGCCGACAGGAGCGCTGGAAGATGCCCGACGCCTTTCAAGCGGCCCTCGCCACGTACCACGGGCTCTTGCTGGCCACCCGCAACAGCAAGGACTTCCCTCCCTCCCGGTACTCCTTCGTGCTCATCCCCTACACGGTGTAAGGGCGCTACGCAAGCGATTCGGTGCGGAGGGGGCCGCCGATCGCAAGAGCATTGGCCTGGCGCTGGACGGGACGTCCGATCGGCACCATCGGGCCAGCTACTCCTGCGGCCGCGGCTGGGGGGCGAGGGGTACCGGCGTCAGGGGGGCCGTCAGTAGACCGGGTCGCGGTCCCCTGCGTCCACGGGGACGATCTCGTTGCCCTCGAGGAGGAACGCGAGGGTGATCCGGTGCGGCAGGATGGCGGCGACCGAGTGGAGAGTGGATAGCCGGCCCCCAGTGAGAGGACCTGGGGGACGGGCACCAAGCAAGCGTTCTGACCCGGGGCTGACCACCTAGGAGTGGTCGCTGAAGCGGGGCTGACCAAATAGCCCCTTGGGGGATCGTCCCCCCGGGGCGCAACCGCCCGAGTGGGCAAAGGAGCCACGGATGTCGAAGCTGCTACGGATCGCTCGCTGGGTCACGGGGCTGGGCGACAAGGGTGCGCGCGCGGAGGGCTCGGAACTGGTGATGCCCTCCACGAAGTACCTGTCGGCCGGCAAGTGGGACGCCTACCTCACCGCGGGGGGGCGGGCGTGCCCCCTGTGTGGCGGCGAGGGCGTCACCCAGGTCTCGGGCGTGGACACCATCGGATTGCCGGGGCTGGTCCACTACCACGGCGCCTGTTCCCTGTGCCACGCCCAGTACCGGGTGCGGCTGGAGATCGCCGATCTGGAGTTCGTGAACACCGGGGAGTGGGCCTTGGAGACCGCCGAGGACGAGGACCGCGAGCCCACGGGCAACTAGGAGCTGGGATGACCCCCCCCACCCCTCCGGCGAGGCGAGGGTGCTCGGTGAGCCCCCCTGAGCTGACCGACGAAGACCTCGGTCAGACACTCGGCTACGCCACGCGACGGCCGTTGGACGAGGTCTGCCCCCGGCCGTCCCTCGCCCAACCTCGCCCAACCGTTGACGCAGACCCCAAGGCTGCGTACGCTATGGCGTACGTGAAGGGAGGTGCGTCATGATCAGCGTCACCACCACCGAGGCGCGCAAGAGCCTCTACCGGCTCCTCGACCAGGTGCAGGAGTCCCACGAGCCGGTCCAGATCACGGGCCGGCGCGGCAACGCGGTGCTCGTGAGCGAGGACGACTGGCGGGCGGTGCAGGAGACCCTGCACCTGCTCTCGGTGCCGGGGATGCGCAAGTCGATCGTCGAGGGGATGGCGACTCCGGCCGACGAGCTCGCCGACGAGCTCGACTGGTGAGCTGGCGCCTCGTGTACACGAAGGCCGCCCAGAAGGACGCCAAGAAGCTCCCGTCCGTTGGACTAAAGCGCAAAGCTCAGGCACTCCTCCAGGTCCTCGCGGAGGACCCATACCAGACCCCGCTCCCCTTCGAGAAGCTCGTCGGAGACCTGAGCGGGGCGTACTCCCGCCGCATCAACATCCAGCATCGGCTCGTCTACCAGGTGCTCGAAGCCGAGAGGGTGGTCAAGGTCCTGCGCATGTGGACCCACTACGAGTAGGGGCCCGGTACTCCGCCAGCAGCGCGTCGCTGAAGAGGTACAAGAACCGGCCGGCCAGCATGCCGTCAAGGAGGAGGGCGGTGGGTGCGCCGGGGGACGCGGTGATCAAGCCGCTGACGACGGCGTTGGTGTCAATGACGGCCGGCGCCGCGTGCATCTTCGCGGGCCTCGCGGGTCTCGGCAACGGCAAGGTCGTCGGCAGCCGCCTCGGTCAGGGCGGCCCGGGCACGGGCGCGCGCCACCTCTGGGGGCGTGCCTCCGCGCGGCAGAGACGACCGATCGCTCCGCTGCGGCGAAGGCGAGAAGGTCCCGGTCACGGGCCAGGGCGGCGTCGGCGGCGGGCCCACAGCCACAGCCCGGCGCCGGCGACGGTGAGGCCGGGGCCGAGCCAGGACTCCAGGGGGGCGAGGTCGGCGCGGTTCCCCCAGGCGGTCACGGCCATGCCGAGGGCGGCGAGGCCCACCGCGGCGGCGGCGACCTTTGGGGTAGCGCCGGGGGGGCTCTCCCTCACCGGAGCGACTCGCTCCGGTACACCCCGAGGTAGGCCCGGGCGGAGGAGCCCCAGGAGAAGTCGGCCCCCAGGGCCCGGCGCCGGGTGGCGGCGGCGGCCGAGGTCTCCAGGTGGTCCCGGGCCCTGGTCAGGGCGTCGGCGAGGGCCCCGGGGGTGGCGTCGTCGAAGGGGAAGCCGACGCCGCCCAGGTCCGCGTCGGGGACGGTGTCGGCCAGACCGCCGGTGCGCCGGACCACCGGGAGGCTCCCGTAGCGCAGCGCGATCAACTGCCCGAGGCCGCACGGCTCAAAGAGGCTCGGCATGCAGAAGAGGTCGCTCCCCCCGTAGATCCGCCGGGCCAGGCCGTCGTCGAAGCCGAGCCGGACGGCCACGGTGCCCGGCCGGCGCTGGGCGAGGTCGGCCACCGCCGCCTCGTAGCGGGCCTCCCCCGACCCCAGGATCGCCCACTGGAGCCCCAGGCCCTCCAGGCGGTCCCCGAGGCCTAGGAGGAGGTCGATGCCCTTCTGCTCCACCAGGCGGTTGACGAGGCCCACCACCGGCCGCCCGTCCTCGGGCAGGCCGAGCTCGGCCCGCAGGGCCCGGGTGTTCTGGCCCCGGGGGGCGAGGTCGTTCGCCGAGAACCGGGCTGCCAGGGCCCGGTCGGTGGCGGGGTCCCACAGCTCGGTGTCGATGCCGTTGAGGATGCCGTACAGGGCCCCCCGCCGCTCCGCCAGCACCCCGTGGAGCCCCCAGGCGTAAGCGGGGGTCTGGATCTCCTGGGCGTAGGTGGGGGAGACGGTGGTGAGGGCGTGGGCGTACACCAGCCCCCCCTTGAGGAAGTTGCCGAGGCCGTAAAACTCCAGGCCGAGATGGGTGAAGTGGCGCCAGGAGATCCCCAGGGCCGACAGGAGCTCGGCGGGGAAGAGCCCCTGGTAGGAGAGGTTGTGGATGGTGTGGACGGTCCGGGTGGTCGCGAACTCGGGGTTGGCCCCGTAGTGCTCCGGGGCCCGCACCAGGAGGGGCACGAGGCCGGTCTGCCAGTCGTGGGAGTGGACGATCTGGGGCCGAGGCGCCACCCGCCGGGCGGCCTCCAGGGCGGCGTAGGAGAAGAAGGCGAAGCGCTGGGGGTTGTCCGGGTAGTCCCCCGCGGAGGTCCCGTACAGGCCCGGCCGCCCGAAGTAGTCCGGCTCGTCCACCAGGAGCACCCGGACCCCGCCCGCTCCCCGGGCCTCCAGGATCCGGGCCCGGCGCCAGCTGCCGTCGATCCCCGCCCCCACCTCCAAGCCGGTGGGGGCGATCCCGAAGCGCTCCCGATCCATGGTCGGCAGGTGGGGGATGACCACGGTCACCTGGCAGCCGAGGCGGGCCAGGGCCCCCGGCAGGGCCCCCAGCACGTCCCCGAGGCCCCCCACCTTGGAGAAGGGCGCCATCTCGCTTGCCACCATCCACACGTTCATGGCGAGCCTCAGTTCCGGGCGTCCCGGAGGTAGCGGGCCGCCTCTTCGGGGGCCACGGGGTTCACGTGAAAGCCGGTGCTCCACTCGAACCCGGCGATGCGGGTGAGCCGGGGGGCGATCTCCAGGTGCCAGTGCCAGTCCTGCTCCAGGCTGTTCCAGCTCCCCCGACGCCCCGCCCGGGGGTGGGCCGGCGGCGAGGTGTGCAGGGCCAGGTTGTAGGGCGGGTCCTCCAGGACCCCCTGGAGGCGCCCCAGGACGTCGCGCAGGGCGGCGGCGAGGTGGACCAGGTCCTCGTCCCCCAGGGCGGTGAAGTCGTGGGCGTGGAAGCGGGGCAGGATGGTCACCTGGAACGGGAACGCCGAGGCGAAGGGGGCCAGAGCCACGAACCGGGCCCCGTCCAGGATCACCCGCTCGCCGGCCTCGAGCTCCTGGCGCAACAGATCGCACGCCAGGCACCGCTCCTTCTGGCGGAAGTACTCCCGGGCGCTGGTCAGCTCGGTGGCCAGGTGGCTCGGGATCTCGGGGATGGCGATCAGCTGGGAGTGGGAGTGGTCGAGGCGGGCGCCGGCCTCGGCGTGGTGGTTCTTGAAGAGCATCAGGTAGCGGAACCGGGCGTCCCGGGCGAGGTCGGTCAGCCGGGCGCGGCAGGCGAACAAGACGTCGCGCACCTCCTCCACGCCGAGGTCGGCGAGCCCCCGGTGGTGGTCGGGGGTCTCCACGATCACCTCGTGGGCCCCGATCCCCGACACCACGTCGTACAGCCCCTGCCCCCAGCGCTCCAGGGCGCCCTCGACCCGCAGGACCGGGTAGCGGTTGGGGACCACCCGGACCCGCCAGCTGCCGCCCGGGCCGGGGATGCGGTAGATCTCGTGGCCGGTGTAGCGCTCGTTGCCGGGACACAGGGGGCAGTTGCGGGTCGGCGCCGGGCGCGGCTCCCGCACCAGGTCCTTGGGGGTGAGGGCGCGCTCGGGCACCACGATCACCCAGCGGCGCTTCAGGGGGTCAAACCGCAGTTCGCTCATGGGGCACCGTTTCGGGGGCAAGGGGCCGGCGGAGGGAGCCGTTCGGCGGCTCCGGGTCACGCCGACCAGGACTCCAGGTCGTAGTCGCCGGGGAGGGCGAGCTCCGCCATGCCGTACAGGGGGGCCTGCTCCTCCACCGCGCCATCGGCGAGCAGGCGAAGGGCCAGGTACACCCGCTCCGGGCGCTCCCCCAGGGCCTGCAGGGGCACCGAGGCTTCGCCCACCCGACCCCAGGCGAAGGCGAACCCGCCCCCCGGGTCCCCCTCCTGGATCGCGGGGGCGCCGCCGTCGAGGGGAAAGCGGACCCGCAGCTTGGTGTCCGCCAGGGCGTCCACTTCGAGCCACAGCCCCCGGCCCCGGAGCTCGGCGAGGCTCCCGTCGCCCTCGACCCGCAGGTGCAGGCGGCCGCCCCCGGTCCCGTAGCGCAGCCAGCGCAGGCTCCGGGCCGTGCGGTGCATGGCCCCGGCGTCGTAGCCGAGGTCAAAAAGCCCGGCGGCGAGCCACTCGAAGTAGGACGAGGCCGCGCCGTCGACCCGGGGGCTCACCGGGCCGACCGGGAGCTCCAAAAGCCCCCGGCGCACCCCCCCCTTGATGGGGGCGTACAGGTCGGCCGGGGGATCCGCGCCGAGGATGCGGTAGACGTTTCGCAGGTGGAGGCGGAAGAGCTCGTCAAACTCCCCCGCCACCGGGCTGTAGTGGTCGTCCCCGAGCCACCAGAACCAGTCGCTCCCCTCGGCGATCCGGATCTCCCGCCACGCCAGGGCGCGGTCGGCCTCGGCGAGGCCCGCCTGCTCGTCCTCGAGGCGGCAGCGGGTGCGCTCCAGGAGCTCCCACGCCCGGTTCTTCTCCGGGTGGCCGAGCCAGGTGCCAAAGGAGGCGTAAATCCAGGATCCGGCCCGCACCCGGCCCAGGGGGCGGGCCCCGCCCCTACACTCCGAGAAGGGGGCGAGCCGCAGCTCGGGGCTCGCGGCGATCCCCCGGTACAGGGCCCGGTGGAACGGGGCGGCGTTGTGGCGGTAGAACTCCCAGGCGTTCTCCCCGTCCAGGATGACGCTGACGGTGCCGCCCCGGGCCGGGCCCCGGGCCAGGGCCTCCAGCCGCCCGACGAAGTCCCGGGCCGCCAGCTCGGGCTCCCACGCCGCGTAGCTGAAGCCGATCAGGTCGGCGAGCTCCTTGTCCCGGAAGAAGACCTCGATCTCCCTCCCCCCCGGGGAGCGCACGGCGTAGGGGCGGTACAGCTCGCCCCGGGCGCTGCCCTTGAGGTCGACCCCGAGGCTCCCGGCCAGCACGTCCTCGTCGGAGGCGGCCCAGGCGACGCCCCGATCGGCCAGAAGCCCCAGGGCTTCGGTGCTCACCGACCCCTCCGCGGGCCAGAACCCCGCGGGGTTGCGGCCGAAGAGCGCGCGGTAGCGCTCGATGGCGGCGTCCACGTGCCAGGCGGCGTCGGCCCCGAAGCCCCGCTGGATGACCGGCAGGGTCACCCGGGGCATGGCCTGGCGGGCGCTCTCCACGTCCAGGAGCAGGGGCAGGATGGGGTGGTAGTAGGGGGTAGTGGAGAGCTCGACCTGCCCCCGGTCCTGGGCCTCCCGATACGCTCCGACCGTCTGGCCCGAGACCCGGTGCAAGACCGCCAGGAGGGCGAGTTTGTCGGCCTGGCGGAAGGACCGCCCCCGCGCCAGGAGCCGACCCACCTCCGGCTCCTCCGCCCGCACCACCTCCCCGGTCCAGGAGAGGAGGAAGAGGGTCTGAAGGTCGAGCCAGTCCGGGTCGGCGAGGGCCTCGGCGGCCCGGGCCCCGTGGTAGCGGATCTTCTCCTGCAGCTCGTGGTAGCGGGGCAGGGGGCGGATCTGGTTCTCGGGGTGGGCGAAGAGCAGGCGGGGCAGGAGGTCGGCCCGGGCCTCGGCGCGGAGTTCCGAGGGGTGGGCGCGCAGGGGGTCGAGGAAGGTGTCGGGCACCGCGGGGTCGGCGTAGTCGGCGAGCTGGTCCACCAGGCTCGGCACCAGGTTGAAGGTCACCCGGGCGCCCCCGTCCACCGCCAGGCGCAGCATGTCGTAGTAGTCCTTGGCGGCGTGGAGGAAGGTCCACGGCATGCGGTACTCGCCCCCCACCGGGTTGCGGTAGTAGGGCTGGTGCATGTGCCACAGGAAGGCGACCGCGGCGCCCAAGAGCCGCTACGCTCCGATCCAGTCGAGGACCTTGGCTTCGTAGGCGTCGGCGATCCGCTGGGTCTCCGCCGGGTCGGGCCCCTCCGCCACCAGGTGCATCACCGGCCGGTGGGGGTCGGGCAGGAGCAGGGCGCTGGCCGCCCCGAGGGTCACCTGGACCCCGTCCACGAAGCTCGCCTCCTTGTCCACGCTGTCCTCGCTCATCCGGCGCATGGCCAGACCCTTGCGCTCCACCGGGCACGGCACCTGGCGGCGCAGGTAGGCAAAGCTCGGCAGAGCGGACCCCACCTCGCTCAGCCGCCGGTCGGCGCGGGCCAGGAGCTCCAGGACCTTGGCCGCCGCAAACATGGCGTCGGGGGCGTGGAGGAAGGCGGGGAAGGCGTACCGCTGATCCCCTTCGCAGATCAGGTGCTGGTCGTGCATGCGCGAGGTCTTGAGGCTCGCCGTCTTGCCCCGGGTGAGGCGCACCTTGGGCCCCAGGGCGTCCAGCGCCCGGGGGGCGGTGGCGGGCACGAAGGCGCGCACCGGCTCGGGGCCGGTCCCGGTCATCAGCTGCAGAAGCACCAGGGGCAGCAGGTGGTCGGGCACCGCGCTTCCCTGGTCGTCGATCACCTCCAGGCGCTGGCCCCCCGGGGTGACGTAAAAGCCGAGGTCGGCCTTGAGGGCGCGCACGATCTCCCCCACCTGCGCCACCGCGTCGGCGGCGTCAAAGGCCCGGCGCATGAGGCGGCGTTCGTCGGGGTAGGCGTTTAAGACGACGGTCTGGCACCCCAGGTCGTTGAGCAGGGAGGGCAGGTAGTCCCCGGTGGTGCCGTTGCTGAGATCGAGGACCACCCGGAACTTGCGGGAGCGGACCGCGTCGCCGTCGACGGCGCGCAGGAAGCCCTCGCGGTAGAACTCGGGCACCGCGAGCATCTCCCGGATGGCCCCCACCTCCGAGTGGTCGACCCGGCGGAAGTTCTCCTTGAAGAAGAGGCGTTCGATGGACTTCTCCAGGCCGGTGTCGATGGTGTTGCCGTCGTCGTCGTGGAAGACGATCTCGGTGGCGAGGCTGCTCGCGGCGCTCTGCTCGAAGTAGACCCCCGCCACTTCCCCGAAGCTCGCCAGCTTGTAGCGGTGCACCGGCAGGGGCACCATCTTGGCGTCGTGGACGTTGACCCCGGTGGAGAGGATGCCGCCGAGGAAGGCGCGCTTGAGCATGCGGCTCGCCTTGAGGTAGTCGCGCCCCACCAGGATGTGGCTCTCCACCGGCAGGAGCGACCCCAGGGCGGCGCCGAGCTTGGCGGCGAACTCGGGGGAGAGCTCCACGTTGGTGCGCCCGTGGACCACCCCGCCCTCGAAGACCGACTTCTTCCACTTGTCGCCCCACACCAGGTTGGCGGAGATGACCGCCCCCGCCTCGACCTTCTTGTTGGGCCACACCATGATGTCCTTCTCGAAGCGGGCCCCGTCCCCCACCTCGGTGCCCTCGGCGACGACCGCGCCGGCCTCGATGCTCACCTCGGCGCCCAGGGCCACGTCGTCGCACAGGACGGCGTTACTCACCCGGGTCCCGGGCCCGACGCTCACCCGCCGCCACAGGGTGGCGTCGGCCAGGTGGGCGCCGTCGGCCACCGAGCACTGCTCCCCGAGGACCGCGTTCGCCAGGGTGACCCCGGCCCCCAGCCGCACCCCCCGGCCCACCACGGCGGCCCCCCCGACGGTCAGGTCCGGGGGCAGGGCGGCTTCCGGGTTCTCCAGCCACAGGGTGCCGCCGCCCACCTCCCGGCGGGTGCCGGGGAAGGGGAGTCGCACCTTGCCGGCCAGGATCTCCCGCACGGCCTCCCGGTAGGAGTCGGGGTCGCCGACGTCGCGCCAGTAGCCCTGGGCGTTGTAGCCGTAAATGGCCCGCTCCTCCCGCAAGAAGACGGGGAAGAGGTCCTTGGAGAAGTCGAAGTTCTTACCCGGGGGGATGGCGCGGAAGACCTCGGGCTCCAGGACGTAGATCCCGGTGTTGACGGTGTCACTAAACACCTCGCCCCAGCCCGGCTTCTCCAGGAACCGTCGGATGCGGCCGTCCGCGTCGGTGATGACCACCCCGAACTGCAAGGGGTTGGGGACGCTGGTGAGGGTGATCGTCACCGGGGTCTCCCGGGTCCGATGGAACGCCACGATCTTGGGCAGGTCGAAGTCGGTGACCAGGTCCCCGGACATCACCAGGAAGGTCGAGTCGATGAAGGGCTCGGCGAGCTTCACCGCCCCGGCGGTGCCGTAGTCGTCGTCGGGCAGGACGTACTCGAGCCGCACCCCGAACCGGGAGCCGTCCCCGAAGTAGCTCCGGATCGCCTCGGGGGTGTAGAAGAGGAGCACCACGATCTCGGTAATCCCCGCATCGCGGAGCTGACCGATGATGTGCTCCATCATCGGCCGGCCCAGAAGCGGCACCATGGGCTTGGGGACCGAGTGGGTCAGGGGCTGGATGCGGGTGCCAAACCCGCCGGCCATCAGCACTGCTTTCACGGGGGCCTCCGGGCGAAGGTTCGCGGTCGACGGGCGGCTTCTTACTGGGGTTTGTCGCCCCCGTAGCGGCGGGTGAGCACCCGGGCCACCTCCTGCTTGAGCTCTCGGGTGTTGGAGGACTTGACCACGTAGGCGTCGGCGAGCCAGGAGGAGAAGTCGTCCTTGAAGGAGCCGTAGGCGGTGGACAAGATGACCGGCACCTGGCGGTGGTTCCGGGTGATCTCCTGGAGGATCTGCAAGCCGCTCTCCCCCCGGAGCTTGATGTCGAGGACCACCAGGTGGACCGTCTCCTGCCCCAGGACCTCCCGCACTGCGGTCCCCCCGTCGGCACCCAGCACCCGGTACCCTTCGTCCTCGAGCTCGGCCCGGTACAGGGCCCGGATGCTCTCCTCGTCGTCCACCACCAGCACCGTGTACATGCCCACTCCTCCTCTCCCTGGGCTGGGTAGCCCGGGCGACTGCGTGGAGTTCCGCTAAGCGGAGGGGCCGACCCCACCCGCGAAAGCCGCGCCATCATAGCACCCGCCCCCGAAGAGGCCAAGGCAGGGGGGCCGAGCGCCCGGAGGGTAAAGTTTTCCGGAGTGACGCCGAACAGTTTGACGTACCCTCCCCGAGACCCGCTACCCGGAGGCTTGCCGTGCGCGTCCTGCTCGCCGAAGCTTCGCTCTTACCTCCGCCCGCTGTCCCCTTCATTCGGGAACTCTTGCTGGCGATCGCGCGGAGCGTGCCCCCGACCTTCGGCCCTCCCCCCCGGTTCGAGGCCGCCGCTCTCCGCGACGCCCAGGGGTGCGCCGAGGCTGCCGCTGGGCTGTTGGACTGGCTCAAGACCGTCTCGGATCTTTTTGGGGAGCGGGTAGAGGAGATGGAGGCGGTCTTTCGGACGCTCCTCGGGGTGATCCAACGCATCGACGGCCAGATCCACCGAGCGGTCGTCCACTCGAAACACTGGGTGGAAGAGGACATGACCTTCAATCGGTCGGTTCAAGACGTGCTGAGGGACGTGCTGGACGGGATCGACGGCCAAGAGCCCCAGTGCGCGGAGCGCCTGCGCCAGGTGACGGCGCGACTGGAGGCGAAGGGACGCGCCGACCGGGGAGGGACCGAAGCCCTCTCGGCCCAGTTCCGGGCGGTGGGGGACGACCTCGGGGAACTGCGGGCGCGGGTGGCCGAGGTCGAGGAGCGCACGCGGCGCCTGCGGGACCAGAGCTTGCGGGATCCCCTGACGGGGGTCTGGAACCGCCGCGCCTTTGACGCGCGCTTCGCGGAGGAGTCGGCCCGAGCTACCCGCTACCGGCAGCCCCTGGCCCTGGTCCTGTGGGACCTCGACCGCTTCAAGGCCGTCAACGACGCCCACGGGCACCAGGCCGGGGACCTGGTCCTCCAGGCCCTCGTCGGGCGGGTCGCGGGCCTCCTGCGATCCTGCGACTTCGTGGCGCGCGTCGGCGGGGAGGAGTTCGTTGCCGTGCTCCCCAATACCGACTTGAGCAAGGCCCGGGTGGCGGCGGAGAAGATCCGAGCCGGCGTCGCCTCGATGCCGGTGAACCTGCCGGCCGGTCCGGTTCAGCTGACCACCAGCTTGGGGGTGGCGGCGCTGCAGCCGGGAGAGACCCCCTCGTCGCTGTTCGCGCGGGCCGACGAGGCCCTGTACCGCGCCAAGGCGGCGGGGCGAAACCGCGCCGAGGCGGACGGGAATTAGCGAAACGCTGCCTCAACCCGAGGAGGCGGGGGCTGGCCGCTGGGACGCTGGGACGCTGGGATGCTGGGATGCTGGGATGCTGGGATGGAGGCACGGGACACCGAGGGTCGGGCATCGAACATCCAGGCGTCGAGGGCCGTGCGTCCCCCGCCCCGTGGGCGCCCCCGCATTGCCCAGGACCATTGCCCCTCAAGGGTTTGGCGTTCCCTTGGTCCCTCGCGGTAGCCGGCCGCCGGTTCCGGTCAGCCCGAAGCGGAACAAGCTGAAGTCGTAGCGCACGGGGTCCGCCGGGTCGTAGCGCCCCAGTGCCTCGGTGACATCGCACGCGGTGCGCCAGGTGGCGCCCTGGCGGGTGGTGAACCCCAGGGTTCGGCTGACCCGGGCCACGTGGGTGTCCAGGGGCACCACCAGCCGCGCCGGGTCCACCCGGCCGTGCCAGTAGCCCGGGTCCAGGGCGTCCCGTCGGACCATCCACCGAAGGTACAGGCAGAGGCGCTTGGCGGCCCCCCCTCGGCCGGGCGGGGGGAGGAGGTTGCGGGCGGGGTGTTCCCGGGGGAGGGTCCGGTCGGGCCACAGGGGACGGGGGTCGCCGGCCAGGAGGTGATAGGCGAACGCCTCCAGGGCGGGCCCGATGGGGCCGCCGGGGTCCACGGCTTGAAAGAGCTGGCCGAGGCTCCCGTGGTGGGCCGCAGCCTGGCCGACCAGGTGTAGGAAGACCGCCAGGTCGGCGCCCCGGTGAAAGCGGTAGGAGAAGCCCCCGAGGGCGTGGCGGAGGCCCTCCGGGCCGAGGGTCTCCAGGGCGTGGCGGGGTCGGGGCCCTAGGGCGCCGAACACCATGGAGAGGGCCACAACGATCGCGCCGACCCGACCGTAGGCGAGCCCGGCCGCGAGCAGCCCGGCGATCTCCCCCTCCCGGGGATCCGGGAAGCCCCGGGCAAACTCCAGGGGATCCGGGGAGAGGTTCTCCAGCCGGTGATGGCGCTGGTAGAGGTCCTCGAGGATCGCCCGGGAGACGGGGTGGGGGGGCGGGGTCACGGCTGTTTGCGGCCGGTCAGCACGTTGGTCAACAGCTCGAAGGTGTTCGCTTCGCCGACGAGCCGAAGGGAGGTGTCGAGCCAGGAATCCATGGCCGCTCCTTGTCGTGGCATGGGTTTTGCGTTTGAATGGTGGTCGCGGCGGGAGCGGCTCGCTCCCGCGCCCCTGGGGCCCTTCTAGCAACCGCCGATGGGGGCGTCAAGGGACCGGGTGACCGCGAATGGGTAGCGCATTGCCCTGATGTGGTAGTTCTCTTCACAGGCCGGTTGCGGCCGAAAGGGGTGGCTCATGAGGACTCGGCACGGTCTCGCCTCCCTGGCGGTGGCTGTCCTCCTGGCCGGGAGCGCCTGGGGCGGCGACATCCCCCGCTCGGCTCGGCTGGTCAAGGACGCGGGCAACCAGTTCCTAGCGGCCAAGAAGTACGCCGACGCCGTCGACGCCTATCTCCAGGCACTTCAGCTCTCTCCGCGGTTCGCCGAAGCCCACTACAACCTCGGAGTGTCGTTCCTCAAGGGCTACCAGGCCAACGGCCTCGCCCTCCACCATTTTTCCGAGTATCTGAAGCTCACCCCCGACGCGTCGGATCGAGAGAGCGTCGAAGCCCTCGTCGCCGCGCTGAGGGCGCGGCTGGACCCCGTGAAGCCGGAGCGGGGACGGGTGATCGGCGTGGTGGCGGGGCGACTCCTGGTGGGGGGCGGGGACTGGGCTCGGGTGGGGGATCGGCTGGAGGTGGCCGCCCAGGGTCAGGCGCCGTGTGCGGTGCTCCTAGCCGACTACACCTATCCCGACTGCGTATTGACCCAGCGGGTGTGGGACGAGCGCGCCCTCGAGGCGGTAAAGCCGGGCTTCGTGGCCGTGGCCGCGGCCGGAGGACAGCCGGCCCAGTAGCCCGACCGGGGCCGCCCGGCGGGCTCCCCAGGTAACCGCTTGAACGCCGCGTCGATCCGGGTACAATGCGGTCCCTGTGCCCCCGTCACCCCCCGCCGAGATGACCGCCCATGAAAAAGTGGATGCACGTGGGTTTCGTCGGCCTGTGCGCCGCGGTCCTGCTGGTCTTGTGGAATGCTCCGGAAGTGAGCACCCCGCGCCTTCCCCGTGACGATACCCACCGGGATCGCAAAGCCTACGCCGGGTGCCCCTCTTGCCACGGGCGTGGGGCCGGGGTCGCCATGACCGAAAGCCACTTCGGAGCGGACGGGGGGCTCCGCCCCGACCACCAGAAGTGCTACTTCTGTCACAAGCCCGACGATGGCTGACGGCGGCTAGCCCACCCCCGTCACCTCCCGAACCACCGAGGTCGCAAACGCCCCGGCGGGCAGGGTGAAGGAGAGCCAGGTCCCCCCCGCCGCAGGTTCTACGGCGAGCGCCCCCACGGGAACCCGGAGGGGTCGCCGGGAGCCCACCTCCCGCCGGAAGAGCGCCTCCTCCAGGCCCAGCTCGCGTAGCACTGCCGCTTCCCCGGCCGCCACCGCTTCCCCCGGCTGGACCATCTTGCGGCCCGGCATCGGGCCCGTGGGGCCAACCTCGAAGCGGACCACCCGCGGGGTGTCGGCGGCGGGCTCGGTGCACAGGAAGAGCCCCCCGGAGTCCTCCCGCCGCAGCACGTCCCCCGCCAGCGCCACCTCCAGGGTGCCCGCCTCGACCCGGCGGGCGAGCACCTCGTTGAACAGGAAGGACTGGAGGGCCGACACCAGGAGGTCGTGCTTCCAGCGCCCCACCTTGCCCCGGCCCCGCAGGAGGGCGAGGCCCGCCGCGGCGTTGTCTCCCTTGGCCCCAAAGCGTTGGGGGCCGTAGTAGTTGGGGACGCCGAAGCGCGCCAGGTGCTCGGCGGCGGCCTCGACCCCCGGCACCGGGGCTTCCGACAGGAGCACGCGGAAGCGGTTGCCGGCCGAGTGCCCGAGGCGGAGCTTGTTGCGGTGACGGCTTACGGAGAGCACCGTGCACCCCTCGGCCGCGAAGGCTTCGGCCGCCGGGCCTTCGGGAACTCCGGATACGGTAAAGGCCTGGACGGCGACGCTGGCTCGGTCCTTCATCCCCGCGTAGCCCACCGCGGCGACGGGGACGCCGAGCCCACGGGCGACGGCCACCGCCAGGTCCCGGGTCGCCTGGCCGGCCCGGGCCACCACCAGGGCTACGTGTTCCCCCTCGCCGCAGAAGGGGTACAGGGGCAACTCCTCCACCCGGAAGGTCTCCACCCCCGGGACCCAGGTGCCCCCGGCCTTGGGGATGCGGCCGCTGCGGGGGTAGGAGAAGTCTCGGTAGGGCGCGCGGGCCAGGTTGCACCGCTCCTCTCGTGGTTCCATCGCTTGCTCTCCTGTCGGGGGGGTGATCGGGCGGACCTCCAATT
>JBBIIA010000100.1:0-15467 GCA_037446775.1 Deltaproteobacteria bacterium | reverse complement strand
GGCCCGTTGCAGCCCCTTGAGCGGGCGGCGGCCGAGGCGGCGCGCGTGGGCCAGGAGGCGGCGGCCGCCGAGGCCGCCGCGGAGACCTTTGGGGCGGAAGCCGACGGACACCGCGCCGAGGCGGCTCGGCTCGAGGCCCTCGGGGAGGGGCTGGCCGGGGAGCTGGCGGCGGCCCGGGGCGAACTCCGCCGGGCCGAGCGTACCGCCGACCTCGGCGAGCACCGGCCCCGGCTCCAGGAGGGCGAGCCGTGCCCCCTGTGCGGGTCCCTGGAGCACCCCTGGGCGACCGAAGCCCCCCCCGAGGGGCGCCTCGACGCGCTGCGGGCCGCCGAGGCCGACCTCGCCGGGCGGCTCCAAGAGGCGCGCCACGGCGCGACTGCGGCCCGCTTGCGAGGCGACGGCGCCGCCCGCCGGGGGGCCGAAGAGGGCGACCGGGCCCGGATCCTGAGGGCAGGCCTGGCGACCGTGCAAGGGACGTGGGGGGAGCTCCGGGCGACCCTTGGGGGGCTTGCCCTCCCGGATGACGTCGCCGACCCTGCCGCCCTGCCCCGGGTCCGGGGCGCGGCAGCGGAGCGCCGGGGCACCCTGGCCCGGCTCCGCACCGAGCTTCAGGAGGCCCAGGCCCAGGCGTCAGCGGCCGAACGCGCGGCCAGCGACGAGGCCCGAGCCCGGGACGAGCGGGACCGGGCCCGTCAGGTCCGGGACGGGGCGGAGCGGGCGCTCCAGGCGGCGATCCAGGCGGTGGCCACCCTGGACCTGCGCCTGGAGACCCACCGCGCCACCCGGGACCAGAGCCTCGCGGCCCTGGGGGAGGCGATCCCCTCCTGGGCGACCCAGCGGGCGCGCGCCGAGGCCGACCCGGCCGGCTTCCAGCGGGAATGGGCGGCGCGGGTGGCGGCGTGGCTCGCTTGGGAAGCCGCCCTCGGGAAAGCCCGGGGCGAACTCGCGGACCTGGAGGGGGAGCTCCAGGCCGCCCGGGCCGAGGCCCGGGCGGCAGGCGAGGCGGCGACCCGGCTGGCGGCGGCCACCGCCGCCCTGGCGGCGCAGCACGGCACCCTCGCCGCCGAGCGGGGCGGGCTCTTCGCGGGCCGCCCGGTGGTAGAGGTGGAGGGGGCCCTGGCCCGGCGGGTGGGGGAAGCCGAGCAAGGAGTGACCGCGGGCCAGAAGCGGACCGAAGCTGCGAGCGCTGAGGTCGCCTCCCGGGCGGCGAGCCGAAGAGCCGCCAAAGCCGCCGCGGTCGAGGCGGCCGCCCGGGCCGCGGCCGCCGCCGAGGCCCTGGCCCAGAGCCTAGCCGCCCGGGCGCTAGGGATCGAGGAGCTCCGTAGGCTTCTGGCGTACGGCGAGGAGTGGCTCGCGGCCGCCCAGGCTGCCCGGGAACGCCTGGAGCGGGCCCGCCACGGGGCCGAGACCGTGCTCACCGAGCGTCGCCGCCGCCTGGTCGAGCACCGGGCCACGGGCCAGCCGGCCCTGCCGGAGGCCGAGGTGGGCCCGGCGGTGGCCGCCCGGGAAGCCGAGGCGGAGGCCCTGGAGGGGGAGCGGCGGGCCGTGGCCCAACGGCTAGCCCTGGACGAAGCGAAGCGCGAGGAAGCCGGGGACCTGCGGCCCCAGGTGGACGCCCAGACCGAGACGGCCCGGCTGTGGGGGGAGCTGTCGGCGCTCATCGGCTCGGCCGATGGCAAGAAGTTCCGGACCTTCGCCCAGAGCCTCACCCTGGACGTTTTGTTGGCCCACGCCAACGGGCACCTCGCGGGCCTCGCGCCCCGGTACCGGCTCCAGCGGGTCCCCGGCTCGGATCTCGATCTCCAGGTGGTGGATCAGGACATGGGGGACGAGGTCCGCAGCGTCAACAGCCTCTCGGGGGGCGAGGGCTTTTTGGTCTCCCTGGCCCTCGCACTGGGGCTCTCCAGCCTCTCCGCCCGGGACATCCGGGTCGACTCGCTCTTCGTCGACGAGGGCTTCGGGACGCTCGACCCCGACACCCTGGACGTGGCCATGGCGACCCTGGATGCCCTCCAGGCCGGCGGGCGCAAGGTGGGGATCATCTCCCACGTCCCCGGCCTGGCGGAGCGGATTGGCGCCCGGGTGGAGGTGACGCCGCTCGGCAGCGGGCGCAGCCGAGTGGCGGTAATCGGGGGCTGAGCGGCGGCGCCTCCCCGGCCCGTCGAGGGTCGAGCGGGGGGGCGGACCTACTTCCTCCGTCTCGCCTGGTCGATCAAGTAGTACAGCAGCTCGACCACCGCTTTGGTCTCCTTCTTGTCCATGCCCGATTCGGGTTTGCGCATCATCTTCACGCCGTACAGCTTGGCGGCTTCCTTGTCGAAGGGGAGGTGCGAGATCGGACCGATGCCGGTCAAGATGGCATCCACGGTGCGACCGAAGGCGTGGCAGTTGGCGTTGGGGTTGGCGCACTTGGTCAGCGCCACGGCGTGCTTCTCCTGGATGTCGGGGGGGAACTCCGTGGGGTCGAAGGTCCGGTGGTCCCCCGTTCCCATCACTTTCAGCTCGGCAAGGGCCGGGGCGACCGTTGCCCAGGCCAGCACCACGGCGATCCAGCGACGTCTCATGCCGACTCCTCCCGCTCGCCTCGCGATTTAAACCCGCCCATGCCGCTCACGGCGTCCCGATCGAGCACAGCGCGTCCAGGGCGGTTAGCAGTTCCTGGGTCCGATAGGGTTTGTGGAGGAAGCGCGAGAGCCGCTCCCCCTGGTGCCGTTCCGCCACATCCTGCTCATTGAAGCCGCTGCACAGGACGACCGGCAGGTCGGGGCGAAGCCGACGCATCTCGTGCAGCGCCTCCTCGCCGTTCATCCGGGGCATGGTCATGTCCAAGACCACTACGGCCACCGCGCCGAGGTTGGCCTGAAGCGTCTCCACCCCGTCCACCCCGTCCGTGGCGGTCAGCACCGAGAAGCCTAGCTCCTCCAACATGTCCTGGGTCGCGGCGCGTACCATGGCGTCGTCATCGACCACGAGGACCTTGCCGGCCAGGCGCGCTCCAGGCAAGGTAGCCGCGTCCGGCGGCCCGCTCCCGTTCGGGTAGGGCGCTTCCGCGGCGGGGAAGAGCACCCGAAAGGAGGTGCCGTGCCCCGCTTCGCTGCGCAGGCACAGCCCCCCCCGGTGCCCCCGCACGATCCCCAGGACGGCCGCCAGCCCGAGCCCCCGCCCGGTCTGCTTGGTGGTGAAGAAGGGATCGAAGACCCGGCTTCGGGTCTCGGGGGTCATACCGCACCCGTCGTCGGTGACCTCGACGTAGACGTACCGTCCCTCTCCCATCTCCTCGCCGAAATCGACCTGGGCTAGGTAAGCCCGGTCGACCTCGACCGCGCCGGTCGCCACGGTAACGGTGCCCGAACGATCGCCGAGGGCGTCGGAGGCGTTGGTGATCAGGTTCATCACCACCTGCCGCAGCTGGGTGGCGTCGGCCAGCACCGGCGGCGGGGCGGGGGCGAGGAGGTAGCGCAGCGAAGCCTTCTTGGAGACGACGGTGTCGAGCAGGTACCCCAACTCCTCCACCAGGCGCGAGAGATCGATGGGCTCCACCACGAATCGACCCCGCCCGGAGTAGGCGAGCATCTGGGCGGTGAGGTCCGCTGCCCGTTGGGCCGCGCCGTCGATCTTGAGCAGGTACGGGCGCAGGAGGGACTCGGGCGGCGCCTTGGCCAGGGCCAGGTCCACGTTGGCCAACACCCCCATCAAGAGGTTGTTGAAGTCGTGGGCGATGCCGCCGGCCAGGACCCCCAGGCTCTCCAGCTTCTGCGCCTGTTGCACCTTCTGCTCCAGCTTGAGGCGCTCTTCGGCGGCTTCCTTGAGGGGGGTGATGTCCTCGATCACCTCGATGAGTCCGGTGACGCTGCTGTCGGGAGCGAGGATGGGGAAGGCCTGGATGCGGACCGGGACGCTCCGCCCGTCGTCGCGCAGCCGCACGGTCTCTAGCGAGGCCGGGGCTCCGGTGGCCAGCGCCTGGACGCCGGGGCACTCGGGACAGGCGCCGTCCCGGCCCTGAAACACGCGATAGCAGCGTTCCCCCGTGAAGCTCCCCGGGTGGCGTGCGAACAGCCTACGCTGGGCGGCGTTGGACATCACCACCCGGTGATCCGGGGTGATCAGGGTGATGCCGAACTGCACGTTTTCCACCAGGGTCCGGTAGCGGGCCTCGCTCTCCCGCTGGGCCTGCTCGGTCCGGCGGGCTTCGGTGACGTCGATGCCGGTGGCGATGACGTGTTCCACCCGGCCTGCCCCCACCAGGGGGGTGTCGGACCAGGCGATGATCCGCGCGGCGCCAGTGGCGTCGATCCAGGGGGTCTCGTGGTAGGCCGGCGCCTGGTCGGCGAGCAGCCGCGCGAAGCGTTCGCGGAAGGGGTCTCGGTCTTCCGGCGCCAGGAGCGCGTCCCAGACGGGCTGCCCCCGCACCGCCGCGAACCCGTAGCCGGTCGCCTCTTCGCACGCCCGGTTGAACCGCACGATCCGGCCCTGGCGGTCGAGGACCGCTACCAAGGCACCCACGGTCTCGAGGACCGAGTCCGAGAAGGCGCGCTCCTGGGAGACGGCGACCAGAGCCTCGTCCCGCTCCCGGATGCGGGTGGTGAGGTTGCGCGTGCCATACCCGATCAGCCCGAGCCCCACGACCCACAGAAGCCCGTGGGTCGCGTACACGTAGCCGTCGGCGCGCTGGCCGAACTCCTCGGGTCGGTCCATGGGGACGGTGACGCTGATCCCCCCCTGGAGGGTCCCCTCCCGATACCCCGCCTTTTCGTGGCAGGTAATGCAGTCCCGACCGATCCGCAGGGGCTTCATCAGGCGGAGGTAGGTCTCGCCGTCGATGGCGCTGATCTCCGCGACCTCCCGGCGGCCCTCGGCCAGGGCCTGGAGGGCGCGCCGCTCCCAGGGGTCGGGCTCGTCTTCGGGGACCGTGGGGGTCAGGCTCCGCAGGCTGCTCGACACCTCCAGGGGGACGATGTCGAGTTCGTGGACGAGCCGCAGGACGTAAATCGGGGTCAGGGGCATCACCGCGGAGCCGTCCGGCAGATGAAACTGGTGCTCCGGCAGACCGCCGAAGTGGGGATCCGGGGGGAAGGGCTCCTCGGTCCGGACGTACAGCCCCCCGAGGGCCGACAGCCAGTTCAGGTACTTGACGTCTGCTTCGTAGGCGACCCGGGCGGTGATCGCCGCCGCCGCCTCCTCGTCCTTCCCCTGCAAGCGCAAGAGCCACCACAGGGAAGCGGCCAGGGCCAGGGTCCACAGGATCGCCAGCCCGATCCCGTAACGAACCGGGCGCACGGTGCCGGCCATGCGAAACGCCGGAGAGCGGGTTTCGTTGCCATCCATGAAGCGTCCTCGCGCAGGGCCCGATCCCCGCGGCCGGGCCACCGGGTCTTCCCTATCGGCCATCGGCCGACAAGGCTTGAAGTCGCGCCACTGGCGAACCAGGGCAATGACCTAGGGAGAAGGAGGCTCTCGTGATACCATCCGCTTCGGCCGCCGACAAGGGGCGGCAGCAGCGGACACGCCCGGGTGGTGGAACAGGCAGACACAAGGGACTTAAAATCCCTTGGCCGCAAGGCCGTGCGGGTTCGAGCCCCGCCCCGGGCACCAGCAGCGATTTCGGCTAGGTCAGGAGTCTGCGGGCACCCGGAGGAGATTCGCGCCGAGCGAGCGCATTCGGAGAAGTACGCGGCGGGCAGGGACGCAAGGGCAAGCTTCCGCGGCCCCGTCGAAGGAGATGGAGGTCAAGCTCACGAACGTCGCGCGGGCCAGCCTCGAGGAACTGCTGGCCGACTACCGAGATTTCCTCCGGGTTCGAGGCTTGGAGGAGTGGACCAAGGATGACCCCTACGCCCGACGACTTCGTGAACTGGTCGGCGCCTCTCTGGTTCTTCCCCCCGTCCCTGACGTCCTTGATGTCCCTGCCGTCCCTCGACCCGAGGCACGACCCATGATCTACCAACGGTCGCGTGCCCCCAGGGCTCCCTTGGACAGGTGCCCTGGGTTGTGGTACACGGGCGGAGAGCGGACGTGAGGCACCGCGGAGTCCCGAGGAGGGGCCCGGCGATGCCCTTTGCAGCGTAGAGGAGTGGCGATGACCAAGGCAACGGTGGCGGCGGGCGTGGGCGTACTGACCCTGGGGCTGGCGAGCGCCGGTTCCGCGGCGCACGTGGGGGGGCTCGCGTCGCTCCTCGGGCCGAAGGGGGCGGCGGTGTCGGCGACCGTCGGCTACGGCGAGCGCGACCTGAAGGGCGGCGCATCCGAAGCCGAGAGCTACCGGACCCTGGTGACCGGGCAGTTCGGCTTGGCGGACGGTTTGGACCTGCGGGCCGTCCTGGGCTTGCGGGACATCGACATCGACCGTAGCGGTAGCGACTTCGAGGGGGGCATGGGAGAGAGCATCGGCGTCGGCTTGCGCTACGGTCTGTGGAACCAGCCGGAGACCGGCATGAAGGTCATCCTCGACGGTCAGGTGGAGTACTTTCGCAGCGCCGATGCCGGGGACGAGGTCCGCTACCGAGGGCTTCAGGTGGCCGCCTACCTGTTGAAGGAGGCGGGCGCGGCGGGGCGGTTGGGGTACCTCGCCGGGTTCGGTGGCGTCCGGCTCTCCACCAGCCGATATGACGCCGATCCGGGGAAGAACCCGCGCAACGAGAACCCCCTGGGGCTCTTCGGCGGAGCCGACTACTTCGTTACCCCCAACGTCTTCTTCTCGGGCGAACTCCATCTCTTCGACGAGTACGCCCTCCACTTGGGCGTCGGCTACCGGTTCTAGACGGAGGCGCGCGACATGAAGCTCTTTCTCGATACCGCGAATCTCGCCGAGATCCGCCGGGGCGTCGCCCTCGGGGTCGTCGACGGCGTCACCACCAATCCCACCCTGGTGGCCCGGGAGGGACGACCCTTCCGGGAAGCCCTGGCGGAGATCTGCGACGCGGTCCCCGGCCCGGTGAGCGCCGAAGTGGTGGCCCTGGAGGCGGACGCCATGGTGGCCGAGGCCCGGGACCTGGCGTCGGTCCGCCCCAACGTGGTGGTCAAGGTCCCCCTCACGGCCGACGGCTTGCAAGCGGTGAAGCGCCTCACCGCCGAGGGGATCCCGACCAACGTCACCCTGGTCTTTAGCCCGAGCCAGGCGCTGCTTGCCGCGAAGGCGGGGGCCACCTACGTGAGCCCCTTCGTCGGGCGCCTGGACGACCGCAGCCAGGTCGGCATGGAGGTGGTCCGCCAGATCCTCACCGTGTACCAGAACTACGACCTGCCGACCCAGGTGATCGTGGCCAGCGTCCGCCACCCGCTCCACGTGGTGGAGGCGGGCCTTCTGGGGGCCCACGTCTCGACGGTGCCGTGGAAGGTCCTGGAGACCATGCTCCACCATCCCCTCACCGACCTCGGCATCGAGCAGTTTCTCGCCGACTGGAGGGCCTTCGTCGCCAAGGGGTGACGGAGGCGGCGTGGGAGTCTTTTTGGGGGACACAAAGGCGCGGCGTCGAGCGTTTCCGCAGTAGTCGCGGGGCAAATTGGCCTTGACACCAAAAAACGGCCGCTTGTATCCTTTGCGTGCTCCCGAAGCCGGCCCCCTCTCGGCGGGCCCGCGCTTGGCTAAGGGCTCAAAATGATTTGAAATTCAGCGCCCTCATGCGGGGTGCGGTTGGCAGGGCCTCCCGCGGGGAGGCCAGCTGGTTCCCGAGGATTCGGGATCGGGGTAGGGGTTCCAAACGACGTTCCACAATCCGTGGCGTCCCCCCGTTGTCTCCCCTCTCGTTACGCAGTCACGGTTCGCCGTCGGCGTCTTCGCGGGCGGTCCAGGGGGCTTTGGCTGCGAGTAGGACTCGAGCGACTCACAAACCCTTGAAGGCCCTGTCGGGCCGAATGGAGGGAGATACCGAGATGGCCAAGTTGCAGCCCAAGCCCGTTGCGTCGGACCTGGAGATCGCCCAGGCCCACACCATGACGCACATCCGGAAGATCGCCGAGAAGGCGGGGCTTCTGGAGAGCGAGATCGAGTACTACGGCAACTACAAGGCGAAGATCAACACCGAGGCGGTCCTGGAGCGCCTCAAGGACAAGCCCGATGCCAAGCTGATCGACGTCACCGCTTGCACCCCGACGCCCCTCGGGGAGGGCAAGACCGTCACCTCCATCGGGCTCAACGAGGGCCTCAACTACATCGGCAAGAACTCCATGCTCTGCCTGCGGGAGCCGAGCCTCGGGCCGGTCTTCGGCATCAAGGGCGGCGCGGCCGGCGGCGGGTACTCCCAGATCGTCCCCATGGAGGACTTGAACCTCCACTTCACCGGTGACATCCACGCGGTGTCTCTGACGAACAACCTGTGCGCCGCCGCGATCGATACCTCGATCCTCCTCGGCAACCCCCTCAACATCGACCCCCACACGGTGCAGTGGCGCCGGGTGGTGGATTTGAACGACCGCTGCCTGCGGGAGATCGTGGTCGGCCTCGGCGGCAAGCTCAACGGCGTGCCCCGGGAGACCGGCTTCGACATCGCCGTGGCCTCCGAAGTCATGGCCGTCCTCGCCCTGGCGACCGACCTCAAGGACCTGCGCAAGCGCCTCGGCAAGATGCTTCTGGCCTACACCTACGACGGCAAGCCGGTGACGGCCGATGACCTCCAGGTCGCGGGCGCCATGACCGTGCTGATGAAGGAAGCGATCAAGCCCAACTTGATCCAGAGCCTCGAGGGCAACCCGGCCATCATCCACGCCGGCCCCTTCGCCAATATCGCCCACGGCAACAACTCGATCATCGCCAACAAGGTCGGCTTGAAGCTCGGCGACTACGTGGTGACCGAGTCGGGCTTCGCCGCCGACATGGGCGCCGAGAAGTTCATGAACATCACCTGCCGCTACGGCGGGTTCAAGCCCAACTGCGCGGTGGTCACCTGCACGGTGCGCGCCCTCAAGATGCACGGCATGCCTCCGGGCGAGGTGGCGAAGCTCACCCCCAAGCAGCTCGCCGAGACCCTCAAGGGCGAGAACTACGAGTACCTCGAGCGCGGCATCGAGAACCTCGAGAAGCACATCGAGAACATGCGGAAGTTCGGCATCCCGGTGGTGAACACCATCAACCGGTTCGTCTTCGACCGCGACGAAGAGATTCAGATGATCCAGAAGCGCGCCGAGAAGGCCGGCGCCAGCGCCTCGGTGCCGATCGAGGTGTGGATGCACGGCGGCGCCGGGGCGGCCGAGGCGGCCGAAGAGGTCGTCAAGGCTTGCGCCCAGCCCTCCGAGTTCAAGTTCCTGTACCCGGACGACTGGTCGATCAAGCAGAAGATCGAGATCATCGCCAAGGAGATTTACGGCGCCGACGGCGTGGATTACCTGCCCGCCGCCGAGGCGAAGATCGCCCAGTTCACCAAGCTCGGCTACGACAAGCTGCCGATGTGCATGGCCAAGACCCACCTGTCCTTGAGCCACGACCCGAACCTCAAGGGTCGGCCGAAGGGCTTCCGGGTGCCGATCCGCGACATCCGGGCGAGCCTCGGCGCGGGCTTTTTGTACCCGCTCCTGGGCGAGATGCGCACCATGCCCGGCCTGTCGGCCGATCCGGCGTACAAGTACATCGATATCGGCGAGGACGGCAAGATCAAGGGTCTGTTCTAGTCGGTTCTGGTTCCGACGAAGTAGTGGCGGGGAGGGCGCAAGCCCTCCCCGCCTCCTCCTTTCTCCCGGGGATTTCGTTGCCAAAGAAGCGCTACACCGTACGCTTCGAGCCCGACGGCGTGTCGGTCGACGTCTATCGCGAAGCCGAGAACCTGCTGCGCGTCGCGATGGTCGCCGGGGTGCACGTCAACGCCTCTTGTGGGGGCGCGGGTACCTGTGGGAAGTGCAAGGTCAAGATCCTCGAGGGAGAGCACCGCTCTGCCTCCTCGCCCAAGCTGTCGGAGCGGGAGTGGGGCGAGGGCTACCGGCTCGCGTGCCAGACCGAGATCCTCGGGGACCTGGTGGTGGAAGTCCCGGTGGAGTCCCGATACGAGAAGGGGGTACTCAGCCGAGCGGCGACCAAGCCGACCCAAGAGCACGTGCTGGCCGCCGGTCGCCTGGGGAGCAAGTACCTGGGGGAGCCGCCGACCCCCGG
The DNA here is from genome assembly GCA_037446775.1 of Deltaproteobacteria bacterium. Classification (GTDB taxonomy): domain Bacteria; phylum Desulfobacterota; class Deferrisomatia; order Deferrisomatales; family JACRMM01; genus JBBIIA01. The sequence continues at coordinate 5,392 of JBBIIA010000100.1, read as the reverse complement.
AGTGGCCCGATACTACCTGGAACTGCCCGCCCCCACCGAGGACAGCAACGTCTCCGACTTGGGGCGACTCGGCCAGGGGCTCAAGCGGGACCACGGCGTGGAGCGGGTGAGCGCCAAGCTGCCAGTGCTGGCGACCCTGCCCGACGCCTTGCGGGCCGAGGAGTTCAAGGTTACCGCGACGGTGCTCCACACCCAGCGGGGCAATCGCGTCACCCGGGTGGAGCCGGGCGACACCCGGGCTAGCGCCGCGATCCTGGCCATCGACGTGGGGACGACCACCATCCACGGGGCGCTCCTGGCGGCCGACGACGGCCGCGAGTTGGCTCGGGCCGCCGACTACAACGCCCAGATGTCCCTGGGCGAAGACGTGATCACCCGGATCGTCCACGCGGTTAAGCCCGGGGGGCTCAAAGAGCTCCAGGGGCGGGCGGTGAAGACGATCAACGGGGTTCTCAAGGAGATCCTAGAGAAGAGCGGGGTGGCCCCCGAGGCCGTCACCCACGTGGTGCTGGGGGGCAACACCACCATGACCCAGCTCCTCCTGGGGGTGAACCCCCGGTACCTCCGCGAGGCGCCCTACGTGCCCACGGCTAACTTCTTCCCGCCGGTGCGGGTGGCCGAGCTCGGCATCCGGCTGCCGGCGGACGTGATGGGGTACGTGATGCCGTGCGTCGCCTCCTACGTGGGGGGCGACATCACGGCCGGGGTGCTCGCCACGGGGCTGCACCTGCGGCCCGAGCTCACCTTGTTCATGGACGTGGGCACCAACGGCGAGATCGTCATCGGCAACCAGGACTGGATGGTGTCGGCGTCGGCCTCCGCCGGGCCAGCCTTCGAGGGGGGCGGCGTCAAGTTTGGGATGCGGGCCACCTACGGGGCCATCGAGCAGGTGCGGATCAATCCGGTGGACTTCGAGCCGATGATCTTGACCATCGGCCAGACTAGGCCCAAGGGGGTGTGCGGGTCGGGAATGATCGACTGCCTCGCCGGCTTTCAGGAGGCGGGCATCATCGGGCAGAACGGGAAGTTCCACCGAGAGCTCGCGGCTCGCACCAAGCGGGTGCGGGAAGGGGAGAGCGGCTGGGAGTACGTGCTGTGCTGGCAGGGGGAGACCCAGCTCGGCGAGGACCTAGCCATCACCGAGCCCGACATCGACAACTTGATTCGCACCAAGGCTTCCATTTACGCTGCCTGCTCGGTGCTCCTCAAGAGCGTCGGTCTCCAGTTCGGGGACGTGGAGAAGATCATCATCGCCGGTGGGTTCGGCCAGTACATCGACGTCGAAAAGGCCATGACCATCGGCCTGCTGCCCGAGGTGGACCCCGAGCGGGTGTCCTACGGGGGCAACACCAGCCTGGCGGGGTGCCGCCTGGTGGCTATGTACCGGGACAAAGTGGCGGAGGCCGAGACCATCGCCACCATGATCACCAACATCGAGATGAGCGCCTCGAGCATCTACATGGACGAGTACGTCGCGGCGCTCTTTCTGCCCCACACCCGGCTGGAGGAGTTCCCCCGCCAGGGGGAGCGCCTCAAGGCCCTGGGGCGGGTCGTTTCCTGAGGAAGGGAGCTGCATGGGCTTTCACCTAGCCGTCGCCGGCAAGGGTGGCACGGGCAAGACCACGGTGGCCGGCATCATCGTGCGCCACCTCGCCGCTCGCGGCCGGGTGCTCGCCGTGGACGCCGACGCCAACATGAACCTCAACGACGTCCTGGGGCTTGCGGTGGAACAGACCATCGGCCAGATCCGGGAGGGCCTCGGCACGGTGCCCCAGGGGATGACCAAGGACGCCTTCATCAACTACAAGACCCAGGAGTGCCTGATCGAGGCCGACGGGTACGACCTCATCGTCATGGGGCGCCCCGAGGGGCCCGGGTGCTACTGCTACGCCAACACCCTGTGCAAGAAGTACGTAGACGAGATCGCCGACAGCTACGACTACGTCATCCTTGACAACGAGGCCGGCATGGAGCACCTCTCCCGCCGGACCACCCACGACATGGACGTCATGTTTACCGTCACCGACTCCTCGGTGCGGGGCATCCGGGCGGCCAAGCGCATCGAGGATCTGGTGGCGGAGCTGAAGCTCAGCGTCGGCCGGATCGCGGTGATCGTGAACCGGGTGCCCGACGGGGTGCTGCCCGAGGAGACCCGGGGCGAGCTCGAGCGGCTCGGCCTCACCCTGGCGGGGGTGATCCCCGCCGACCCCCTGGTGACGGCCTTTGACCTCGAGGGCCGCCCGACCTTCCAGTTGCCCGCAGACTCCCCGGCGGTCGTCGCCGTGGGAGCGGTCCTACGGGAGTTCTTGCCGAGGGAGGAAGCGGTCGACTAGCGGCCGCAATGTCAACCGGTCCAGGGCCATTGAGCCACCGGACGAAAGGAGCGTGAACATGGCATTCGAGTTCCCCAAGGACACGTACGCCGGAAAGATCGTGGAGGTCGGCATCGGCGCCGGGCCCAAGGCGCGCAAGGTGGGCGGGCAGAACGCCATGCCCCTGTGCCAGTTCGAGGGGCAGTTCCCGAACCGGCCCTTGCTCGCCATGGAGGTGTACGACTCCCCCGAGGCGGCCGAGAACTGGCCGGCCGCGGTGAAGGCGCCCTTTGCCGACGTGCTGGCCGACCCGGTGGCGTGGGCCAAGAAGTGCATCGACGAGTACGGGGCCGACTTGATCTGTTTGCAGCTGTGGAGCACCGACCCCAACGGCTTGAACACCAGCGCCGCGGCGGCCGCGGCCCTGGCGAAGAAGGTGGCCGAGGCGATCTCGGTGCCCCTGATCGTCTGGGGGTGCGAGAACGGCGAAAAGGACGCGGAGACCCTGGGCAAGGTCGCCGAGGTGTGCGACAAGATGAACCTGGTCCTCGCCCCCGCGGTCGAAGAGAACTACAAGAAGATCGGCGGTGCCGCGATCGGGTACGGGCACACCGTGGTGGCCCAGACCCCCATCGACGTCAACATGGCCAAGCAGCTCAACATCCTGTTGGGCAACCTCGGGATGCCCATGGACAAGATCCTCATGGATCCCTCCACTGGCGCGCTCGGCTACGGCATCGAGTACAGCTACTCGGTGATGGAGCGCGACCGCCTCACGGCCTTGAAGCAGGGGGACGAGAAGATGCAGTCCCCGCTCATCTGCGACGTGGCCAAGTACTGCTGGAAGACCAAGGAGGCGGGCCTGGAGGACGCCACCATGGGCGACGTGAAGACCCGGGGCGTCCTGTGGGAGACGGTGACTGCCACCGACCTTTTGGCGGCGGGCGCGGACATCCTGATCCTGCGCCACCCGGAGTCGGTGCGCATTCTCAAGAAGGTGATCGAGGACGTGGCGGCCTGAGGCCGAAGCGAAACGACGAGGGAGGACACACACCATGGCTAAGCTTCGCGAGATTTCGGAGATCACGGTCTGCGAGACCACGGCCCAGATGCTGGAGAAGGGGCGCCAGGACGGCGTCAGCACCTCCTTCGATCGGGCCGACGAGATGAAGCCCTGCCCCATCGGGGCGCAAAACGCCTGCTGCAAGCACTGCTTCATGGGCCCCTGCCGCTTGAGCTCCAAGGCCCCCTACGAGAAGGTGGGGATCTGCGGCGCCAACATCGATACCTTCCAGGCCCGGGGCTTCGCCCGGGCGGTGGCCGCTGGCACCGCGGCCCACTCCGACCACGGCCGGGAGATGGCCGAGCTGTTCCTCAGCGTCGCCAAGGGCGAGAACACCGACTTCGAGATCAAGGACGAGGTGAAACTGGTGGAGTTCGCCAAGCACTACGGCATCGAGACCGGGGACCGTCCCCTCAAGGACGTGGCCATCGAGCTCGGCGAGAAATGCCTCGGCGAGTTCAGCCAGCAGCACGGGTACCTCAAGATGCTGGATCGCGCCCCCAAGAAGCGCTTCGACCGATGGAAGGAGCTCGGCCTGTTGCCCCGGGGCATCGACCGCGAGGTGGTCGAGATCATGCACCGCACCACCATGGGGGTGGACCAGGAGTACCGCAACATCGTCCTCGGCGCCGCCCGGTGCGCCCTGGCGGACGGCTGGGGCGGGTCGATGATCTCCACCGGCCTCTCCGACATCATGTTCGGCACCCCCTCGCCGCTGAACGCCAGCGTCGACCTCGGCGTCTTGCAGCCCAAGAAGGTCAACGTCATCGTCAACGGCCACGAGCCCCACCTCCTGGATATGATGGTGCGGCTCTCCGAGGACGCGGGCATGCTCGCCAAGGCCAAGGCGGTGGGCGCCGAGGGCATCAACCTGGTGGGGATGTGCTGCTCGGGCAACGAGATGCTGGTCCGGCGCGGCGTGCCCCACGCGGGCAACTTCATGATGTGCGAGTCGGCCATCATCACCGGCGTGGTGGACGCCCTGATGGCGGACGTGCAGTGCATCCAGTCGAGCCTGGTGGACGTGGCCAAGTGCTACCACACCAAGTTCGTCACCACGAACTACCGGTGCCAGGTGGACGGCGCCCAGCACGTGGAGTTCCACGGCGACCACGACGCCCGCGCCACCGGCGAGAAGCTGATGCAGATCGCCATCGACAACTTCAAGAACCGCACCGGCAAGGTCCAGGTGCCGGCCAAGAGCCAGAAGATCGTCGCCGGCTTCAGCCACGAGGCGATCAACTACATGCTCGGCGGCACCTACCGGGCTTCCTACACGCCCCTCAACGATAACATCATCAACGGGCGCATCCGGGGCGTGGCCGGCGTGGTGGGCTGCAACAACCCGCGCCAGAAGCACGACTGGGTGCACATCGAGCTCGTCAAGGAGCTCCTCAAGAACGACGTGCTGGTGGTCCAGACCGGTTGCTCGGCCCTGGCGCTCGCCAAGGCCGGCTTCATGGACCCGGCGGCGGCGGCCAAGTACTGCGGCCCGGGCCTGCGGGAAGTGTGCGAGGCGGTGGGCATCCCGCCGGTCCTGCACTCCGGGGCCTGCGTCGACAACAGCCGCATCCTCGAGGCGCTGGCCGCCATGGTCGCCGCCGGCGGCCTGGGCGACGACGTCTCCGATCTGCCGGTGGCGGGCGCGGCCCCCGAGTACATGAGCGAAAAGGCCATCGCCATCGGCCACTACGTGGTCGCCAGCGGCGTCTTCACCGTGTTTGGGGTGACCTTCCCCTACACCGAGGGGACGAAGTTCGCCGAGTACATGTTTGGCGGCATCGAGAAGGACCTGGGGGCCACCTGGGCGGTCGAGCCCGACCCCTACAAGATGGCCAAGCTGATGATCGACCACATCAACAAGAAGCGCGAGGCGCTTGGCATCATGGAGAAGAAGGAGCGCGTCCTCTTCGACATGGAAGCCCGCCGCGAGCTCAAGGTCTAGGGAGGACTCGACTATGTCCAAGATCATCCTGTCCGGAGTCATCCGCGGCGCGCACGAGATCTACGCCCGGGA
>JBBIIA010000099.1:0-15608 GCA_037446775.1 Deltaproteobacteria bacterium | reverse complement strand
GTGTAGCGGGCCAGCAGCGCGGCGACCCGCTCGAGGACCTCCGCCCCCTCGGGCCGAAGCTCGGCAGTGCCGGACTCGAAGAGCAGCTTGCCTTCCACCCGGACGGTGATGCCCTCGTCGTCCAGGAACACCTCCACCGCCTCCCCCAAATCCTGGAAGAGGGCCTCGATGACCACCAGGGCCTGCTGCATGGCGGCCTGCTGTTCGGCCTTGTCCTGGGCGTCTTCGGCCTGCCCGGCGCTGTCTAGGACCTCGCTGGAGCGGGCGGCGTAGTCGCCAAAGGTCTGTTTCTGCATCCCAAAGGCGTCCTTGACGCTCCCCAGCATCACCTTGAACTTCACCACGTCCATGTTGGCGAAGGACAGGAGCAGGATGAAGAAGGTGAGGAGCAGGGTCGCCATGTCGGCGAAGGTGGCCATCCACGCCGGAGCGCCCTCCTCCACTTCCTCCTGGGGGCCGCTGAGGAGCTCTTCGATCTTCACCGGCTACGCCGCCTCGGCCGCCTTGGCGCCGTCGCGCTTCTCGCGCCGCAGGGTGGGGGGCACGAAGGCTTCCAGCTTGTCCTTGAGGACCTTGGGGTTGGCGCCCTGCATGATGGACACGATGCCTTCCGTCACCACCTGCTTGGCCAGGGCCTCCTGCTTGCTGCGGAACTCGAGCTTGTTGGCGATGGGCAGGCAGACCAGGTTGGCGATCAGGGCCCCGTAAAAGGTCGTGAGCAGCGCCACCGCCATGGCGGGCCCGATGGTGGAAGGATCGTCCAGGCTCTCGAGCATCTGCACCAGGCCGATCAGGGTGCCGATCATGCCGAAGGCCGGCCCCATGGCCCCCATCTGCTTGAACACCTTCTGGCCGATGGCGTGGCGCTGCTGGGTGAAGCTCACGTCGGTGGCCATGATGAACCGGATCAGCTCCTCCTCGTTGCCGTCCACCGCGAGCTGGATGCCCTTCTTGAGGAAGGGGTTCTGGATGTCCTTCTCCGCGTCCTCCAGGGCGAGGATGCCGTTGGTGCGGGCGAGCCGGGACAAGCCCACCATCTGGTCGATGATGGCGTCCAGGTTCCAGGGGTCCTCCCGGAACGCCTTGATGGCGACCTGGATCGACCCGAGCACGGTGCGCATGGGGAACATGATGAAGGTAACCGCCACCACCCCCCCGACGACGATCAGGATCGACGGCACGTCGACGAAGATGAGGGGGCTTCCCCCGATAATCATGGCGACGGCGATGAGGACGACCCCCGACGCGAGGCCGACGATGGTGGCGAGATCCATGGAGTCCTCCTGACAACCGGTTTCCCCTCCGTTGATCGGCCGGGCGGGCGAGAACTTGAGGCACCGCCGTCGGGCCGCCCCGGCTCCGGCGCGGCCCGACCGTTTTCCGTTGCCCGGCCTCCCATGCCGTGGTGTAGTACCCTCTCGACGCGGCATCACCCGGAGGATTCCCATGGCCGACCCCGCTAGCCCCGTGGAGAAGGGTAGCCTGGCGTTCTTTGCCGCCTGGCTGCTGCTGCACGAGAAGGCCGACGACTGGATTCGCGACGCCCTGCGCCGGGCCCAGGAGACCCCCGAAGCCGTCCGCGGGGAGTACCAGCGCTTCCTCCTGGCGGTGGAGGCCGAGAAGGAGGCGCTCAAGGGGGTGCTCGCCGACGGGTTTCGCAACGAGATCCGCCAGCTCGGCTTCTTGGATGGGGAGGAGGCCGAGGCCCTCCGGGGGGAGCTGGAGGACCTGCGGGCCCGCTTGCGGGGCCTCGAAGAGAGGGTCGCGAGGGCGGCTGGCCGTGGGGAGGGGTGAGGGGCGCCGCCGGGCCCTCGCGGTAGGGGCGTCCCTGGCCCGCCACGGGGTGGGCGGCGCGGCCGCCTCCCTCCGGCACCGCTCCTGGGCGCCCCTGGCCGCCGCCCTGTGCCGGGCCTTCGAGGACCTCGGTCCCGCCTTCGTCAAGCTCGGGCAGTTCCTGTCGGTCCGCCCCGACCTCGTCCCCCTATCGGCGGTAGCCGAGCTCGAGCGGCTCCAGGACCGGGCCAGGCCCCTGCCCGTGGATGTCCTCCGGCCCGTCCTCGAAGGGGAGCTCGGGGCCCCGGTGGGTCGGCTCTTTCGCCGCCTCGACTCCGAGGCCCTGGCTTCGGCGAGCGTCAGCCAGGTCCACCGCGCCGAGCTCCCCGATGGCCAATCGGTGGCGGTCAAGATCCAGCGGCCGGGGGCCGCCGACCGCTTGCGCGCCGACCTCCTCCTGGCGGGGCGCCTTTTGGGGGCCGCGGCGCGGCTCACGGCGGCGGGCCGGCGGACCGACGTGGCCGCCCTGTGGGATGAGGTCCGGGAGGCGGCGGAGGCGGAGCTCGATTTTCGACGGGAAGCGGAGACCGCCGAGGCCCTCGCCCGGAACTTCCGGCGGGTTCCGGGGATTCGGGTGCCGCGGGTCCACTGGGGGTGGACCAGCCGCCGGGTGCTCACCTGCGAGTTCGTGGTCGGCCAGAAGATCTCCGACGTCGCCGCCCGGCGAGAACCCGCCTACCAGGCCCTGGCCGAGCGGGGGGCCCGGGCGTTCATGAAGCAGGTCCTGGAGGACGGCCTGTACCACGCCGACCTCCACCCGGCGAACCTGCTCCTCACCCCCGAGGGGGACATCGCCTACCTGGACTTCGGCATCGTGGGCCGCCTCTCCCCCGGGGAGCGCCACGCCGTCCTCGGCGCCCTCGCCGGGCTCCTGGCCCGGGACCCACCCCTGGCCCTCCGGCACCTCGCCCACCTCGGGGTCCGGGTGGCCCCGGACCGGGCCGAAGGCCTCGCCCGGGAGGTGGCCCAGGTGATGGACGAGGCCCTGGCGCCCCGCCTCGCCGACCTGTCCGTCGCCCGCCTCGGGCGGGGCCTCCTGGCCGCGGTGCGCCGCCACCGGGTGGAGGTGCCCCGGCGCCACGCCCTACTGATCAAGGCGCTGCTCACCGTCGAGGGGTCGGCCCGGCTCCTGCACCCGGAGTTCTCCTTTGAGGCCGCCGCCCGGTCCTTCCTAGTCGAGCGCGCCCGCCGCGAGTTGACCCCGTCGCGGCTCGCCGAGGCCGCCTGGCGCGGGGCCGCCCTCCTGGGGGTCGGCGCGCTCCTCGGGGCCGGGCCGGCTCCCCCCTCCCCCCTCGCCCCCGGAGAGCGCCCATGACCTACCCGATCCGCTACCTCCGCAAGGTCCGGTACTCCGACACCGACTGCCAGGGGCATGTGTTCAACGCCAACTACTTCGTGTACTTCGATGACGCCATCACCGACTGCTTCGAGGCCCTGGGCCTGGGAGTCGCCGAGCTGGCCGCCCGGGGGCACCTGCTGGTGGTGGTTCGCGCCGAATGCGACTTCCGCTCCTCCGCAGAGGTGGGAGAGACCCTGGTGACCGAGGTCGCGGTGGCTCGCCTCGGGACGACCTCGGTCACCTTCGCCCTGCGGATCACCGAGCAGAAGACCGGCCGCCTCCTGGCCGAGGGGCGCGAGGTCTACGTGGTCCTGGACCGGGCGACCGGGCGGCCCACCGCCGTGCCGCCCTACCTCGCCGATGCCGTTGCGGCCCTGGATGCCCCGGGAGGGGTCACAGGTTCGCCCTGAGGAGCATCGGATCGGCAGCGCCGTGGGGATGGTGGCAGACCAGGCAGTCGTTGCGCACCTCCCGCATCTTTCCCCGGTAGTTGGCGGGCACGTGCTCGGGGCGGGTGTCGTGGCACAAGGCGCACACCTCGCTCCCCGGCCGACGGAGGAAGCGGTCGCCCTCCTTGGCGTGGGCGTGGTCCAGGGTGTGGCAGGCGGTACAGGTCCCGGAGCCCACCGGGCCGTGCAGGTACCGCCACGGCTGCCCCTTCGGTCCCTTGCTGGCGGCCCCGTGACAGCCCTGGCACAGCCCGTCGGGGGTGTTCTTCAACAGCTGCTTGGTGTTGGTGCCGTGGGGGTTGTGGCAGCCCGTGCACCGTCCCTGGCGCACTACGCCGTGGAGCTTGCGGGCGGCGGCCGGCGCCTCGGGGACGATCCCCTCGTGGCACTTCAAACACAGCTCGGCCTGGGGGCGCTTGAGCAGCGGCCGGAAATCGCTGATGTGGGGTAGGTGACAGGTGTAGCAGGTGCCGCCCTTGGCAAACACCCCGTGGATCTGCTCCACGCCCCGCAGCAGGATACCGTGGCACCAGCCGCACAGCACCTGGGGATCTTCCAGGAGCAGCCCCCGGCGTTCCCCCAGGTGGGGGTTGTGGCAGGCGATGCAGTCGATTTGGTAGACCGGCTTGTGGACCTTGTCCACCTCGACGATGGTGGAGGTCCCGGTGATCTGGCCGTGGCAGCGGGTGCAGTTCTGGCTGCCTTCGTACTTCATCCCGATCTTGTCGCCTTCGAGCTTGTGGCAGGCGTTGCAGCCGCCGCCCTTGGTGGGATAGTGGAGGGGACCCCGCAGGAGGGCCGGGTGCTTGGAGCTGTGGGGCTCGTGGCACAGGCTGCACTGGCGGACATCCGCCATGGGCAGGCCGCCGTGGGCCACCCGGAAGCTTTCCCGGGCGAGGTTGTGGCACCCGCCGCACACCCGGCGGCTGTCCACCAGGGCCCGGGGGCGGTGGGGGTTGTGGCAGGCGACGCACCCCTCCCGAAGCCCCGGGTGCTGGCTCTTCCCGCTGCCGCTCAAGGCGTGGCACGAGTCGCACACCTCGGACACCCCCTTCTTCAAGAGGCTGCGCTGGTCCGCGAGGTGGCTCTCGTGGCAGAGGCGACACTCCTCGAGCTCGCCCCGGTGGGCTCCTTCGGCCTTGGCCGGGTGGCACCGGCGGCACAGGGCTGGCACCGGCTCGACGAGCTGGGCGCTCTGGCTGGTCGGATGGGGGAGGTGGCACCCCTCGCACTGCCCCTGCTCCACCGGCCGGTGGTGGGACTTCGGGTACTTGGCGGGGGTGACCAGCGCCTCATGGCAGGAGCGGCACAGGGTCGTCGGTTCGCGGCGGAGCATCTTCGGGTATGCCGAGGCGTGGGGGTCGTGGCACGCGCCGCAGCCCGGGGCCACGCGGTCGTGGAGCGACCGGCCGCCGCGATCCTGATGGCACGACAGGCACGGGTTGCCCCCCGCACGCAGCAGGGCCTTCTCGAAGCCCGCGTGGGGTTCGTGGCACCGCAAGCAGTCGGGGGTGATGGTCCGGGTGTGCTCGTTTTGCCGAGTCACCGAACGCAAGGACTGGGTGCCGACCTTGTGGCACCCGAGGCACAGGTCGGGCACCGGGCCCTTGGGAACCAGCTCGCCCCGGGCGAAGCCGTGGCACGGCACGCAGGACTCGATGCGGCCGCCGTGGGCCCGGGGCACGCGGAACTCCCCCTCCTGGTCGGCGGCCGAGCCGGGGAGGTACAGCAGGGGCAACACAGCCGCTCCCACCCGCACGTTCACCCGCCCCGGGTCCAGGGGGATCGAGCCCGAAAAGACCTTCCCCTTGAACAGATACAGGGGCTCCCGGCGGGCCGGAGCCGTACCGTCCGCCCCCATCACGGTGGCTTCCAGGGAGGCAACCGGGGGCCCCACCACGTACCCGAGGACGGAGACCGGCGAGGCGGTGATCAGGGAGTTGGGGGGGGGGTACACCCAGTGGATCTCGGTACCGGCGGCCGCCGCCGCCAACGCCAGGAGGCACACCACCGCCCCGTTTCGCAAGGTCCGTGGGGCCACTGCCATCGGGACTCCCTCCGTGGCCGAGGTGCGCCGCAGTTCACAAAGCGCGGGTACTGTACCGGAGGGACGCGCCGGGATTCAAGGATTCGGGATCGGGCCCTGTGGGCCGGTGCCAAAGCCCGGGCAGACGTGCTACAGTGGCGACCGATCCCTGCGGTTCCGAGCTCGGGAGGAGTGACGTGTCCAAGCCCCCTCGCCAGCCTCCGGAAATCAGCCCCTACGTCTTTCCCGTGCTCCTCGCGGGTTTCGGGCTGTGGTGCGCCTACGACGGGTGGCTCACCACCGATCCGGAGATGCTGGAGCATACCCTCTTCAATCGGGTAGCCGCTGGCGTGCTCCTCCCGTGGGCCGTCTACGACTTCCTGCGGGTCCGTCGCCGGGAACGGGAACAGCGCCCCCCCGGCCCGCCCCCGGCGGCGTAGCGCCGCCCCACCGGGGCGACCGAGCCTTGGGGCCGGGAGGCGTCGGGCCATCCGGCGAGCCCTCCAGACCAAGCCGCCCCGCGGGGGGTTCTAGCCCGCCGCGTCCAGACCCTTCGCCTGGGCCCACAGCATGAGGGCCATGCGGCCGTCGACCCCGAGCTTCTCGTAGATGTTGTGGAGATGGACCTTCACCGTGCCCTCGGTGATCCCGGTGCGCTCCGCGATGTCCCGGTTGCGCAGCCCCCGCGCCAGCAGGCGGACCACTTCGATCTCCCTCGGGGTGAGGGCCGAGGCCACCTCCCGCAGGGAGCCCCGGCGCTGGGAGGCGCGTTCCCGGGCCCGCCGGGCGAGGTCTGGGTCGATCCACTGCTCGCCCCCGTGGACCTGGCGCAGGCAGCGCACCAGGACCCCGGACGCCGCCTCCTTGAGGACCACCCCCTGGGCGCCCCGGTTGATGCCTTCGAGCACCTCGTCTTCGTCCATCCCCGCGGTTAAGAGCACCACCCGGGGACCCTCCTTGCTCTCGCCCAGGACCCGGAGGACGTCGAGCCCTCCCTGGTCGGGCATCCGGAGGTCGAGCACCAGGATGTCCGGCCGGTGGGTAGCCACGGCCGCCAGCGCCTCGGCCCCGGTGTGGCAGGTGGCGACGACCGCGAAGTCCGGCTCCCGCCCGAGGAGGCCCAGGAGGCCGTCCAGGATGAGGGGATGATCGTCGGCGAGGATCAGGCGGATGGGCATATCAAGCTCCTGTGTTGGGGAGGGGAAGGGTGATCTCCAGGGTTACGCCGCGGTGCCCGGTCGTGAGCCGCAGAGTCCCTCCCAGGGAAGCCACGCGCTCCCGCAAGGCGACCGGCCCCCGGGCCTCGGCGGCGAGCTGGGGGAGATCGTAGACGCCCTCGAAGGGGAACCCCTGGCCGTCGTCGGAGATCGCCAGGGCCACGGCGGCCTCCTGGCGGGTCGCCCGAACCCGGGCGGTCCGCGCCCGGCCGTGGCGGGCGGCGTTGACCAGCGCCTCGTGGACGAGGCGGGCCGCCTCCTCGGCCAGGGGCTCCGGGACCCGCGCCCCGGGGGTCGGGGAGTCGTAGGCAACCGCCACGTCCCACTGGGAAGCCACCCGCTGGCAGGTGGCCCGCACCCGCTCCGCCAGTTCCACCTCTCCGCCGCCGGGCCGCCCGGGGCCGAGGCCGCGGGAGATGGTCCGCAAACCGCGCTGCTCCTCGACCAGGATCCCCTGAACCTCCACGATGCGGGTCGCCGCCGCCTCCGGGTCGGCGGGAATCGCCGCCCGGGCCGCGTCGAGCTTCAGCCCCGCCGCGGCCAACCCCTGCACCACGCCGTCGTGCAGGTTGCGGGCGATCCGCACCCGCTCGTCCGAGACCGCGGCGGCCCGCAGCTGTTCCACGAGGCCCACCTGGTCCAGGTGGGCCTCTACCTGGCGGGCCACCACGTGGCCCAGGGTGAGGTCGTCGGTGGTGAAGTCCGACCGGCCCAAGGCAAAGAGCCAGCCCGCGAGGGTCGGCCCCCCCAGGGTCACGGCGACGACCGGGCCCGCCCCCAGCCGCGTCGCAAGCTCCGCCTGGATGGCGCGGCCCCGCCATCGAAAAGACCCGTCCGGGCCCTCCCCCAGGACGAGGCCCTCGGCCGCCCCGCCGTCGACGCACAGGAAGTCCCGCCGAGCCAGGGGTTCCGCCACCAGGGGGTCGAGTTGCCCGGGCGGGTGCCGGGAGCGCGTCACGGTACCGGCGGACCAGGTGGCCAGGTGGAGCCACGGCTCATCGCCCTCCTCCCAGGTCAGGGCGACCCGGGGGGCGCGCAGGACGACCGCCGCTTGCTCCAGGGCCTCGGCGAGGGCCGCCTCCCGGCTCTCTGGCATGCGCCGCGGCCAGGCGGCGAGGCGCGCGAGGTCGCCGCGGAGGACCTCGCCGTGGGCCCCCAGATACCCCAGGAGCACCGCGGTCACCGCCAGGTACACGCCGCGGATCAGGAAGCGGTGGAGCTCGAACTCCCCCGGCGCGGCCCGCAGGGCGGTCGCGAGGGCCAGGGCACTAAAGGCCGCCAGGGAGAACGCGGCCGTCCACAGGGCGCCCCGGGCCTGCCACCGCAGGGTGCCGGCGACCAGAGCAAACACGAAGTAGGCGAAGAAGGGGCTGCCGGGCCCTTCGGTGGCCAGCATCACCAGGGCCGCCACCGTCAGGTCGGTGCCGTGGGCGGCGATGGCGTATTGGCCGGAGGGCGCCCGCGCCGCCGACGCCAAGCCGAAGAGCGCCAGGGAGTAGCCCAGATAGCCCGCCAGCAGGCCGTAAGAGAACCCGCCGTAGCGGCTCGGCTGGGCCGGATCCAGCCACACGGCGAAGAGCGACACCCCAGCCAGGACGAGCCGGCCGGCCGCGATCAGGTACTCGGCCCGATACTGGCGGCTGTGGCGCGTCTCCGCCGGCGGCGCGCTCTCCCGGATCAGTTGCGCAACCCCTGGATGGGAGCGGGAATGCGGCCGCCCCGGCGGACGAATCCGGCGCAGGTTGTCCGGTTGATCGGCATCACCGGTGCCTCCCCCAGGAGCCCCCCGAAGCGCACCCAGTCCCCCGCGACCTTCCCCGGGGCCGGGATGATCCGCACCGCGGTGGTCTTGTGGTTGGCGACCCCGATGGCCATCTCGTCGGCGATGATCGCGGCGAGGGTCTCGGCCGAGGTGTCCCCGGGCACCGCCACCATGTCTAGCCCCACCGAGCAGACGCTGGTCATGGCTTCGAGCTTCTCCAGGGTGAGCGCCCCCTCGGCGGCGGCCCGGATCATCGACGCGTCTTCGCTGACCGGGATGAACGCTCCCGACAGCCCCCCGACCGACGAGGAGGCGAAGGCGCCGCCCTTCTTCACGGCGTCGTTGAGCATCATCAGGGCGGCGGTAGACCCCGGGGCGCCGGGACGGCCGAGCCCCATTACTTCGAGGATCTGCCCGACGCTGTCGCCCTCGGCGGGGGTCGGGGCGAGGGAGAGGTCCAAGATCCCGAACTCCACCCCGAGCCTACGGGCCATCTCCCGCCCCACCAGCTCCCCCATCCGGGTGATCTTGAAGGCGGTCTTCTTGATCGCTTCGGCCACCTCTCCCAAGGGGGCATGGGGGCTCAAGGCCGCGAGGGCTCGCCGGACGGCCCCCGGGCCGCTCACCCCCACCAGCACCGCCGTATCCGGTTCCCCCGGGCCGAAGAACGCCCCGGCCATGAACGGGTTGTCCTCCACCGGATTGGCGAAGGCGACGAACTTGGCGCAGCCGAGGCCGTCTCGGTCGGCCGTGGCCGCAGCGGTTCGCTTGAGGAGGTGGCCGACTTCGAGGCACGCCTCCATGTTGATGCCGGTCCGGGTGGAGGCGAGCGACACCGATGAACACAAGTGCTCGGTCTCGGCCAGCACCTGCGGGATCGCCGCCAAGAGCGCCCGGTCGACGCCGCTTGCGCCCTTGTGCAACAGGGCCGAGAAGCCCCCGATGAAGTTCACCCCCAGGTCGGCAGCCGCTTCGTCCACGGCCCGCGCCACCTCCCGAAAGGCGTCGGGTTCCGCCCGGGGCACGATCAGTGCCAGCGGGGTGAGGCTCACTCGGGTGTTGACGATGGGAATGCCGTAGCTCTTCTCCAGGTCTCGAGCCACCTCGCTCAGGCGGCCGGCCCGCTCCTGGAGCTTCCGTCGGATCTTCGCCCCGCACGCCCGGGGATCCGGGTCCGAGCACTCCCACAGCGAGATACCCAGGGTGACCGTGCGGATGTCGAGTCGGTCCTCGGCGATCATGCCGACGGTCTCGAGGATCTCTTCGCTGCTAAAGTACATGGGTCCCTCGGGGAGGAGCGGGCCCGAGCGCCGGGCGAACCCATTCTATCCCGCGGGCCCGCCCGGCGGGTAGGCGGATCGCGTCCGGGAGCGGTCCGGCCCGGTCTTCTGGTGCGGAAGAGCCGGGGGCTCCGGGGTGCACGGGCTGGGGCGGAAGGAGTAGGCGCCGAGGCGCACGGTGAGCGCGCTGGAGGGGCATCGTTCCCGGGCGCAGCCGAAACACCGCAGGCAGGCGGGGCTCCCCGGCGCGCGCCGGGGGTCGACCTCCACCTCGCAGCCGTCGACGCACGCCCGGCAGTCGCCGCATCGGGTCGGGTCCCAGTGCAGGGAGAGGAGGCTCCCCCGGTTCAAGAGCCCGTAGACGGCGCCCAGGGGGCACAGGGTGCGGCAGAAGGGCCGATAGCTCACTACCGCCCAGCCGAGAACGCCCACCAGGATGCCCACCTTGAGGGCGAAGTTCCCCCCGAGCTGCTCGCGGAGGTCGGGCATCAGGAAGAGCAGCGCCCCCGCTTCCAGGGTCCCCGCCGGGCAGAGGAGCTGGCAGAACCACGCCTCCCCGTACCCGAAGGGTTTGGTGGCCCACAGGGGCAGCGCGATCACCAGGACCCCGAGCACCGCGTACCGCAGAGCCCCCAGAAACCGGGGCACGGCCACCTTGGGGGCGCGCAGCTTGTACAGGCCGTCCTGCAACAACCCGAAGGGACACAGCCAACCGCAGGGGAAGCGCCCGAGGACCAGCCCAATCGCCAGGAGCGAGCCCAGGACGTAGAAACCGAGCCGGTAGGTGCCCCACCGCAAGGCGGGCCGCACGGCCCCCATGGCTTGTTGCAGGGCGCCGATGGGGCACGCGAGAACGGCGGCGGGGCAGGAGTAACAGTTGAGGCCCGGGGAGCACAGCCCCTTGAGGGGTCCCTGGTACAAGGTACCGGTCCACGGGAACGCGAGGTAGGCGTTCTGGGCAAGGGTCGCGACTGCCTGGACCCATCGCCGCACGGCTCAGCCGATCCCCATGCACGCCAGGCAGACGCTCGCCGCGCGCATCAGCACTTGGCCCGGTTCTCCTAGGGCGACCCCCAGGGCGATCAGTGCCCCGGCGACCCCCATGGCTCCCAGCCAACCCTTCGAGACTCCCAATTCGCCTCCCGTGTCCCGGTCCCCCGACGGGACTTTACCAGAGCCCACCCCGTCGATGCACCGGGGAAATCCGTCTCACCGCTCGCCGAGGGAGCGGGGCGCGACCTCCAGGTCAAAGGGGACGGTGACCACCGTCTTCCCGCGTTGCAGCTGGGTGAAGACGCGGTAGCGACCCGCCTCGGCGAACTGGTGTTCGAAGTACAGCTTGGGGCCGGCGTAGCCGGGGATCGCCACGGCCCCTTGAAAGGGCGCGAACTCCGGTCCTCCCGCGTGGTTGTGGGCCGACGCGCTGGCCCCTTCCCGGAAGACGGCCAGGTGCGCCAGGGCGCCCAGGTACGGCACCAGGTCCGTCACCGGGGCGCCGTCGGCCTCCACGTCGAGGATTCCCACGGTCACTCCCTGGGCCTCCACGGCAAAGGGGTTGGTGCCCAGGCGCAGGGTCAGGGGTCCGGCGGTCCGGGTCCGCCCGAGGTTCCACCGGGTCGCCGGTTGGGGCGGCCCCTCCACCCGGAGGTCCAGGTCCTGTTGGATGCCCACTCCGCCGTCCACGGCGTCCAGGGAGAGCAGGTACCGGCCGCCCCACCGCAGGGTGATGGGGACACTAAACCGCCCCTCCCGCCGGGCCTCGGGGGTGAGTGGTCCCTCGTCCTCGGCGTGGAGGTGGTGGAACTCCTCCAGGTTCTCGCTCACCACCAGCAGGTGGGCGAGGCGCTCGTGGTGTACCTGGAGGGTCTCCACCGGCCGGCCCCGAGCGTCGAGGATGAACAAGTGGAGGCGAGCCGCCTCGCCGGCCTTGAGCACCGGGGGATCGGTCTCGATCCGGAACCGGTAACGCTCGGCGACGGCCGGTCGGCTCAGGTAGGGCAGGTGGACGTGGGCACCGGCGGGCATGGCGTGCCCCGGCATCTCCATCCCCGGGCCCGGCATGGCACCCATCCGGTGGCCCGGCATGGCCCCAATTCTTTCCGGGGGACCCGCGCAACCGACGGCGGCGAGGAGACCGACCGCGACCAAGCCGAGGGGCGCTCGCAGAACCATGAAACCTCCTTTCCCTGGGTTGGGGGTTCCTGAGAGGGTACCCGCTCCCGGCGGGGGAGCAAGGTCCCCTCACCGGGGGGTGGCCGTCACCACGGCCCGGGCCACCGGCCAGATCTCCTCCAGGAGCTCCACCCGGGGCGATGCGAAGCCGGCGGCGGCCAGACTCGCCTCCCACTCGGAGGGGGAGACCGCCCCCCCGAGGCACCAAGCCCACGCTTCCGGGAGGTCGACGAGCTCCGCCGGCAGGGGCGCGAGGGTCACCAGGTCGGCGGCCAGGAGCCGACCCCCCGGCCCCAGGAGGCGGCGCGCCTCCGCCAGGAGCGCCGACCGCTCGGGCACCAGGTTGGCGACGCCGTTGAGGAGCAACCAGTCGGCGCTCCCGGTGCTCAGGGGCACCTGGGGGAGCCGAGCCCGGACGGGAAACACCCCCGCCACCCCGGCCGCCCGAATCCCGCTGGCGAGGCGCGCGAGCATGGGCGCCGAAGCGTCCACTGCCCACACCCGAAGCCCCCGCCGGGCCAGGGCGAGGGCGTCGAGCCCCGCGCCGCAGCCGAGATCCACGGCCACCTGTCCCGGCCCGCCGGCCACCCGGGGGGCGAGGGCGGCCGCCCCCACGAAGGCAGCGGCGACCTCCTCCGGGAGGTCGGCCAGGAGCGCCTCGCCGTAGCCCAAGGCGCGGGCGAGGGCCGGGCCGGTCGGGACGGCGAGGCCCCCCGGGGCGTGGGCTCCTTCCCGTCCCACCTGGTCGTAGGCGGCCGCGACCGCGCGGCGGATGGCGTCTCTCGGCACGAATTCCTCGAAATAGCGGTTGGTTTGCACGTCCCCGCCCCCTAGAATGGCGATCCTATCACGGAGCACCCCCCGGTGGAGACGAGCGTCGTGGGCAACGCGGACCCCGAAGAGAGCGCCCGGTACGCCCGGGTCGAGGACCTGCACCCCCGCCACTGGGCGGGGCTCGCGGCGCGGGACCCGGCGGAGGCGAGCGAGGCGGCGGGGGCCCCCTGGGACGGTGCGGCCTATCGCCTCGGCCTCCTCGGGCGCGGGCTGCGGGTCGCCCCGGGGCTCCGAGAGGTCTCCTTCGCGGAGGAGCCGGGCCGCCCGGTGGGGTACCAGCGGGCCCTGGTGGCCGTGGCGTACTTGACCGGCGCGATGAACGCCCCGGTGCGGGGGGACTGGGTCGCCTTTCGGGAGCTCCCGGGGGGCGATGCCTTCTTCCGCGGCCCCCACAGCCTCGCCACCCCCCGCCTCGCCGGGGCCTTCGGGGAGGACCCGGCGCGCCTGGCGGCGGCGGCCGCCGCCCTCGGGGGCTGGGCCGTCGAGGGGGCGGACGGCGCGGTCGTGGTCCCCGCCCTGCCGCGGATTCCGCTGCGCGCCCTCCTCTGGGGCCGGGGCCCCGAGTTCGGGGCCCGGGCCGCCCTCCTCACCGACGGCCGAGCCCACCTCCACCTGCCCCTGGACGTCCTGTGGGCGCTCACCAACGTCGCCATCGCCGACCTCGTGCGGGGGGCCCTCCCGTGAGGCTCGCCGCCGCCCTCCTCGGGCTCTCCCTGGTCCCGGCCGCGGGGTTCGCCCACTGGCCGTACCTCGCCGAGGAGGCCTCGACCCTGCCCGAGGGGCGAACCCGCTCGGCCGCGGGGGTCACCCGCACCCTCCACCAGACGGAACACCTGCGAGGCGGCCGGGGCGTGCTGTGGACCTACCCTGAGATCGAGGGGACCGTCGGGGTGGGGAGCCGCGCCGAGATCAGCCTCCAGTACGAGGTGTTGTGGTTCGACCCCGAGGAGGCCGGCCACGGCAGGTACGACACCGGGGACCTGCGGCTGTGGACCAAGGTGGGCCTGCCCCCCGGATGGCTCGACGGCTTCGCCTTCCGGTTCGGGGCCAAACTGCCCAACACCTCCGAGGTCCGGGGGCTCGGCACCGACGAGAGCGACGTCTTCCTCTCGGCCCTGTACGGGTTTCGAGCCGGCGACGCCCGAATCGACCTGAGCCTGGGGCTCGGCATCCTCGGCAACCAGACCACCAACGCGGCCCAGGACGATGTACTCACCTGGGGGGCATCGGCGCGCCTGCCCCTGGGCGCGGGCTTCGAGGCTGGGGTGGAGGGGGCGGGACGCTCGGGGCCCTTCGGCCTGCACCGCCGACGGGACCTCGCGACCCTCGCGGTGGTGTTCGGGCGCGCCTTCGGCCCGTGGCGGCTAGACCTGGCGGGGCGGCGGGGGCTCCGGGACGCTCAAGGCTGGGGGTGGGCCGCCGGGCTCACCTGGGAGCGGTGAGATGGACGAGGCGCGCGCGGCCTTCCTGGCCCAGGACTACGCCCAGGGGTTCCCGGCCCACTGCGGCTTCCGGGTGGATCGGATCGAGGCGGGGCACTTCGCGGCCAGCGCTACCGTCCGCCCCGAGCACCGCCAGCAGGACGGCTTCGTCCACGCCGGGGTGTTGGCGACCCTGGCCGACCACACCGCGGGGTACGCGGCCTACACCGTGGTGCCTCCGGACCGGCGCATCCTCACCATCGAGTTCAAGATCAACCTCCTCAAGCCCGCCGTAGGCGGGGAGGTCCGGTGCCGGGCTCGGGTGGTGAGCCGGGGCAGGACGGTGGTGGTCGCCGAGTCCCAGGTGTTCGCCGTCCGGGACGGGGCCGAAAAGCTCGTGGCCACCGCCCTGGTGACGCTGATGGCCGTCGCCGCCCCGACCCTTGCGCCCCCCGCCCCGGGTGGCACAGGGGAAGGGGCAGGTACGACGGGATAGGGCACAGGCACTTGCCGGGAGGTACCGATGGCTGCCGAAGCACCGAAGGCTCAGGCGATTTCCCTCAACGACCACGTCGCCTACGCGCCGGACGCCGTGGTGAGCAAGACCCTGGTCCACAAGCCGACCGGCACCCTCACCCTCTTCGCCTTCGACCAGGGCCAGGGGCTCTCCGAGCACACGGCGCCGTTTGACGCCTCGGTGCTGATCCTGGACGGAGCCGCCCGGTTGGAGATCGGGGGGCGCGAGGTGCGGGCGGCGGCGGGCGAGCTGGTGGTCATGCCGGCCAACGTCCCCCACTCGGTCCACGCCGACCAGCGATTCAAGATGCTCCTGGCCATGATCCGGTCGTGACCCCCCGGGACGGGGCAGAGCCGTGACCGACGCGGCGACCGGGCCGGCCCCCCGGGCCCTCTTCGTCGAGACCACCACCCGCTGCAACCTCCGGTGCGCCATGTGCGTCAAGCACACCCCCGGCAACGGGGTCGCCGAGGGCGACCTCGGCCCGCGCACCTTCGAACGCCTCCAGCCCGCCTTCCCCGGCCTCGCCTCCCTGGTCCTCTCGGGGGTCGGCGAGCCCCTCCTCCACCCCGGCCTGGAGGGGTTCATCCGCCTGGCCCGTCAAGCCATGCCCGCCGAAGGGTGGATCGGCTTCCAGTCCAACGGCCTCCTCCCGGACCGCTCCCGGGCGCGCTCCCTGGTGCGGGCCGGCCTCGACCGGATCGTCGCGGTAGGGATGCCGGTTTCCCGGCACCCCCCGCACAGATCCGTACGTGAGG
>JBBIIA010000098.1:0-15623 GCA_037446775.1 Deltaproteobacteria bacterium | reverse complement strand
AGAAAGGCCGGAAGTGGGAGGGGTTGACTTGCCGCGTCAGCGGCTTACTTGAACCCCTGGTTGCCCTCGACCTCTTGCGCTACCAGGTCCGGATCTGGCGGTTCTGGCTGGACCAGCGCCGCCCCTTGCCCCTACCGCCGATCGTTCCGGTGGTGTTCTACCACGGCCGGGCGAAGTGGCTGGTGCCGCGAGACTTCTCGGACCTCGTGGCGGTGCCGACGGCGCTCGAAGCCTACGTGCCCCGCTTTCGCTACGCACTGTGTGACCTGTCCGCGTACTCGGATGGGGAGCTCAAGGGCGCCCTGACCGTCCGGGCCGCGATGCTCCTCTTGAAGCACGTGTTCAGCGACGACCTGCGAGACCGGCTGCCCGAGATCTTCCGGCTGCTCTTCGAGATCCCGGACACCGCCTCGGGGCTTCGCGCCCTGGAGACCTTTTTGCGGTACGTGGTCCAGGGCACCGATCGGGTCACGGGCGACGACCTGCGGACGGCACTCAACCAGACCCATCCCCACAGAGGAGACGAGATCATGCCCACGGTGGCCGAGCAGTGGAGGGAGCAAGGGCTTCAGCAAGGGCTTCAGCAGGGGCATCTGCAAGGGCTCCAGCAGGGCATTCGCCAGGGCCTGCTGAAGGCCATCGAGGTGGGCCTCGAGCTTCGGTTCGGGGTCGACGGGTTGCGGCTGCTGCCCGAGATCCGCAAGCTCGACGACGTAGACGTGCTGGAGACCATCGCCGAGGGCGCGAAGACCTTGACCACCATCGACGAGGTCCGCCGCCTCTACCAGCCGCCCCTACCCGGCGGCCAGTGAGCGTTCGCGGCGCGCCGTGACCCGCGGGCCAGTTTCGGACGCTGACTCGGGACTCGGGACTCGGGGACGCTGCAAAGATTGAAAAGCGAACCGCTTGGGGGCAGTTGCGAGCAATCCGTACGATGGATAGCGACTCTCCGCTACTCTCGTGCCCGCCTCGACCAAGCCTTCCCTGGGGATCTCGGATCGCCGACCACGGATCTCTGCTTTTTCGTGTTACCAAAGGACAACCTCCATGACCAACCCCTACTGCCAGACCCTCGGCATCGCCGTGCCGGACCTCGCCGCCGTAAAGGACCACTCCGAGGCCAACACCTACAGCCTCCTCATCGCCGCGCTTTTGGAGCGCGGGGAGGCGATGACGCTCTCGGAGGTAGCCCGCCGGTTCGCCGCGGCGGGGGTGGCTTCCGAGGCCCAAGCGCTCGCCTCGCTCCAGCGCAGTCGGCCGGCCCGGCCGCCGGTGTACCGCGACGGCGATCGCTACGCCCTCGATCCCCGGGATGACGAGGCCGACCTTTGGGCTTTCCGGCTCGGGCTCCGACCGCCCAAGGCGACGCCCCTTCGGGTGGTTCGGCCCGAGCCGCCGCCCCTGCCCGGCCCCGAGGTGCCGCTCACCGTCGACGAGCTGCGGGAAGCCTGGAAGGGGTTGCCCCTCTTCGGCTCCTGGTCCAACCGTCGGGTCGCGGTCGCGGTCCTCGACGCCCACCGCGGCCCCCTGCGGCCCGAGGAGGCGGTGGCCTTCGTCGCCTCCGTCACCCGGTGGCAGTGCCGGGACGCCGAAGAGCACCAGCTGGGGCGGCGGGGCTCGCCGGTGCGGGTCCGCGAGGACGGCTCCTGGGAGCTCGTGCCGGGCCACGAGGCCGTGGCGGCGGCCCGGCGGGCGGTGCGCGAGCGCCTGGCCCAGGTGCGGAAGTGGGAGGCGCTGCGGCCCGACCCCGCGGTGATCGAGGCGCAGAAACGGGCCTACGAGCGCCGGCGGGCGGCCCGTGCCGCGGAGCTGGCCGGGCTGCGCCGGGTGGTGCTCCGCGCCTTTCCGGCCGGATCGCCGGAGGCCGTGGTTCTGGTGGACGCGGGGGCGCGGTCGCTCCAGACGTATGGGAAAGAGGACTTCGGGGCGTTGCGGGAGAGCCTGGCCGGCTACGACGTCATCGGGGCCGAGGGCGTGCGCCCCCTCCTCGCCAGCCTCGGCTTTGATCCCGGGGATCGCCGGCTCGCCGAGCTCGGCCCGCCCCAGAAGTCGAAGACCCTCAACCGCCGGGGCAAGATCCTCAAGATCACCACGGCCCTGCTCGCCCGGGGCTCCTGCGCGATCCCCCGCCCCTTTGGGGACGAGGGGAAGCTGCGCGGCTATCTGCGCGACGGCGAGACCGCCCGGTTCCACCAGCGCCTCGAAGCCGATGCCAGGTCCCTCTTTGCCCTGTACGAGTACGGCCGCCTCCACGGCGCCGTACGCCTGCAGTGGGGGTTCCTCGACGAGATGCTTCCGGTGCCCTGGGTCCACCGGGACGAGTCCAGGCTATTCGACCTGAAGCGGCAAGCGGCGTCGGAAGAGAGGCCCCTCGAGGTGGTGGAGGGCTTCGCGCCGAGCTGGAGCGACCCCTGGGCCCGGGCGAGGCGCTGCTACGTCGAACGGGATTCCGACGGCTTCACGTTGTGGCTGGTCGACAAGACGGGCCGCGTCCTGGATGACCGCTCCGTCCAGGCGGCTCGCCTCGAGGACGAGGGGCACGGGGGATCGGAGGGCGAGCGGACGTAGCCGACTGCGGTGAAAACCCGGGTCCGGTGCCGCCAGCCCCCATCGAGCCCCCCGCGCCCCGGTGGCTTGGCGGCAGGTCTTCTTCGCGGCGCCTCGGGTGCGCGGCGTGCCGACCGTCGCGACCTGGGCCGGGGGACGGCAGGGGGGCTCAGGCGGCTGCCGGGCTCTCCTCCGGGCGGGGCCCGCCCAGGGCAGCGGCGACCGCCGCCAGGAGCTCGGCGTCGTCGAAGGGCTTGCCGAGCACAGGCCCGCCGGGGGCGAGCTGCCGCGCCAAGTCTTCGCGGCCGGTGACGAAGAGCACCCGGAGCTCGGGCGCGAGGCTCGCCAGGAGCCGGTACACCTCTTGGCCCCCGAGCTCGGGGAGCATCAAGTCCAGGGTCACCAGGGCCACCCGCTCCCGGTGGGCCTTGAGCGCCTCGAGGGCCAGAAGGCCCGTGGCGGCCCGCCGGGTCTCGTACCCGTGCCGCCCCAGGGTGGCGAGCATCAGGCGGGCCACCTCGTCCTCGTCCTCCACCACCAGCACGAGCCCGTCGGTGACCGGGTGCTTCGCCGGGTGGGCGGGCCCGGCCTCGGCCCGGGGCGGGGGCTCCCCCCTCTCGGCGGGGAGCCGGATCGAGAGGGTCGCTCCCTCCCCCGGGGCCGAGCGCACCGAGAGCTCGCCGCCGCAGTCCCGCACCGCCGCGTACGCCATGGCGAGGCCCATCCCCGAGCCCTCGTCGGGGGCCTTGGTGGTGAAGAACGGCTCGAAGATCTTGTCCTGGATCGCCAGGGGGATGCCGCCGCCGGTGTCCGAGATGTCGATCTGCACGCCGCTGCGGTCCGGGTCGAAGGCGATCCGGTGGCCGGTGAGGGTGAGGGTGCCGCCCCCGGGCATGGCGTCTCGGGCGTTGAGGCACAGGTTCAATAGCGCGCTCGCGAGGAGGGACCCATCGCCCCGCACCCGGGGCAGGTCGGGGCCCAGGGTGAAGGCGAGCCGGATCTGCTTGGGCAGGGTGCGCTCGAAGAGGCTGTGGGCCTCGCGGAGGAGCGCCTCCACCGAGAGGCTCTCCTCGCGGCCGAAGCGCCGACGGGCCACGGTGAGGAGCTGGCGGGTCACCTCGCCGCCCTGCTTGCACAGAGCCTGGGCAGCGTCGAGCTCCGCCAGCACGGCCCGGTTGTCCCCGGCGTTGAGTCGGGCGTGGTACAAGCACCCCAGCACGCTGCCCAGGAGGTTGTTGAAGTCGTGGGCCACGCCCCCGGCGAGGCGGCCCACGGCCTCGAGGACCTGGCTGCGGCGCAGCTCGCGCCCGAGGCGGTCCCGCTCCTGCTCGGCCCTCTCCCGGGCCGTCACGTCGGCCTCGAGGGCGCGCTTGGCCGCCTCGAGGTCGGCGGTGCGCTCCCGTACGCGCTCCTCGAGCTCCTCGTGGGCCCGCCGCAGCCCCTCCTCGGCCGATCGACGGTCGTGGATGTCGTAGAGCAGGCCGACCACCACCTCGCGGTCGGGGCTCCAGTACACCTCGTTGCGAAACCACCGCACGGTGTCGTCGGCGATCATCCCTCGGAACTCGGCCACGTGGTTCTGGCGGTCCCGAAACGCCTTGTCCCACATCTCGGCGAAGCCCGCCCGGTCGTCGGGGTGGAGCTTCTCGGTGATCGAGCCGCGGTCGTCGAGCACGCGGTCGTCGTGGCCCGACAAGGTCCGGATCAGCGGGTTCACGTACAGCACCCGGGCCTCGGCGTCCCGGACGATGACCCCCACCTGGAGCGACTCCATGGCGGCGGTCAAGAGGTGGGCCGGCGGGCCGCGGTCGAGGTGGACGACGGAGAGGAAGGCGCGGGTCCCGTCCGGAAGAAGGAGGGTCGAGAGGGACCAGCGGGCGGGGAGGGGGGCCTCCCCCGGCGGCTTCACGAACACCTGGCCGTCCCACTCGCCCCGGGCCCGGGCGAAGGCGTGCACCGCCTCGAAGCTGACGTCGGGGTGGGTGATGGTCAGCCGGGTCCCCAAGGGCGCGCCGACGGCGCCGCCGAGGCCCAGGCGGCGCTCGGCGGCGGGGTTGGCGTAGCGCAGCCGACCGTCGCACTCGGTGACCACCACGGGGAGCGGCAGGCCGCCGTAAGCGGCCGCCAGGAAGGCGTCGGGCATCGCGGTCTGCTCCCGAGGTAGGGGCCGGTTCCCGGTTTTGTACCCGGAGCGCCGAGGCGCTGTCAACGGCCGGCGGAGCCCTGGCCGCTACACGGGGGGCGGAGCGGGATACTCCTGCCGGCCCCTGTGCGGCCGATCCTCGTCCAATCCGTACAACTCGGACGATCCGGGGACAACGCCCATGACCCGCCTTGCCGCCAGCGCCGCTAGAAGCGGGTTGCGCCCCCCCGGGGCGCCTCTGCTACCCTGCGCCCGAGCCCACCACCCGTTGCGTTGCCCCCAGGGCAGGCCGTAGGAGGACCGTGGACCGCGGCTGCGTCTTTTTGTGCGACGGCGACCCCGAGGCCCGGGAGGCGCTGCGCGACGCCCTGGAGGCCCGGGGGCGCCGGGCCTACGGCTTCGCCTCGGGGGCGCTTTTGGTGCGGGCCCTGGGGGAGCGCCAGGACCTGCGGCCCGACCTGGTGGTCTGGGACGTCGACGGCCCCGGCCCCGAGGGCTTGGAGGGGCTCCGGCGCCTGAAAGCCGCCTGGCCCGCCCAGGCGGTGGTCGCCGTGAGCGCCTACCCCACGGTGCGGGCGGCGGTGGCGGCCCTCAAGCTCGGGGCCCTGGACTACGTCCCCAAGCCCCTGGGGCTGGAGGACCTCGGCGCCCTGGTGGACCAGGTGGCGGAGCGCAACCGGCTGGTGGCCGAGAACCGCTCCCTCAAGGCGGAGATCCGCCGCCGCTTCGATCCGGACCAGGTGGTGTACGCCTCCGACGCCTTTGGCCGGGTGATCGAGATGGCCCGGCGGGTGGCGGCAAGCGACGCCAGCGTCTTGATCCAGGGGGAGAGCGGCACCGGCAAGGAGCTGATCGCCTCCACCATCCACTACGCAAGCCGCCGCCGGGAGGAGCGCTTCCTCTCGGTCAACTGCGCCGCCCTCACCGAGACGCTCCTGGAGAGCCAGCTCTTCGGCCACGTCAAGGGCGCCTTCACCGGCGCGGTGGCCACCCAGCGGGGCCTGGTGGAGGACGCCGAGGGGGGGACGCTGTTCCTCGACGAGATCGGCGACGTCAGTCCGGGCCTCCAGGCGAAGCTCTTGCGGGTGCTCCAGGAGAAGGAGTTCCTCCCCGTGGGGTCCACCCGGGTGCGCCGTGCCGACGTGCGCTTCGTCGCGGCCACCAACAAGGAGCTGGAGCGGGAGGTGGCCCGGGGGGCCTTTCGCCAGGACCTCTTCTACCGCCTCAACGTCTGCACCCTCACCGCGCCCCCCCTGCGGGACCGGCCCGAGGACGTGGAGCCCCTGGCCCGCTTCTTCCTCGGCCGCTTCGGGGCCAAGGGGCAAGCCCTCACCCCCGGAGCCCTGGCCCAGCTGCGGGGGTACCGGTGGCCGGGGAACGTGCGCGAGCTCGAGAACGTGATGGAGATGGCCGCCGTGCTCGCCGGGGGGGACCCGATCGCCCCCGAGCACCTGCCGGCCCGCACCGCCGAGGCCCCGGCCCCCGACGCCGCCTCCCCCGGTCGGCTCCTCTCCCTGGCGGAGCTCGAGGCGGGCCACGTCGCCGCGGTGCTCGGCCAGGTGCGCTACCACAAAGGCAACGCCGCCCGGATCCTCGGCGTGTCCCGCACCACCCTGGATCGCAAGATCGCCGAGTACGGCCTGGCGCGCCCGGAGGCGGAGGAGCCGTGACCCCGTCCCCGTCCGGCCTCGGCACCGGGGAGGCCCCGGCGCCCCCCTGGCGCCCGGTGACCCGGCCGGAGATCGACGCCTTCCTCCGGGCGCTCATGGCCGCTTACGAGGTGGTGGGGGTCCAGGAGGCCGGGGGCCGCCTCGCCCTGGCCCGGCTGGAGGATCCGGGGCGCCTGCGCCTCGCCTACCCCCCCCGGGTCCACTCCCCCAAGAAGTTCCTCTTTCCCAACTGGGAGAAGCTCTTCCGCTTCCGCCTCAAGGGGGCGGTGCTTCTGGAGCCGGAGCGCGCCGCGGCGCCCCGGGTGCTCTTTGGCGTCCACCCCTGCGACCTCCACGCGGTGCGCACCCTGGACGACTGCCTCTTCGAGGGGCAAGCCGACAGCGCCTACCGGGCCAAGCGGGACGCCACCGTCCTGGTGGGCGTCGACTGCGAGCCCGACCCCCACTGCTTTTGCACCAGCCTCGGCACCGATCGGGTCGCCGACGGCTTCGACCTCTTCCTCCACCGGGACGGGGAGGGCTACCTGGTCCAGGTCGGAAGCCCCCGGGGGGAGGCCCTCCTCGGCCGCTACGCCCCCGGGGTGGCGGCGCGGCCCGAGGCGCCGCCCCTGCCGCTCCAGCCCAAACGGACCAGCCGGGCCCTGGGGTTTCCCCCGGGGGAGCTGGCGCCGCTGCTGGACCAGCGCTACGACCACCCGATCTGGACCGAGCTCGGGGATGCCTGCCTCGGGTGCGGCACCTGTACCCTCCTGTGCCCCACCTGCTACTGCTTCACGGTGCAGGACCGGCTCCACCTCGACCTCGCCGGGGGCGAGCGGCTGCGCACCTGGGACTCCTGCCAGTTCGACCAGTTCGCCCGCCTGTCGGGGGGGGCGGAGGCCCGGGCCGGCCAGGCCGACCGCCAGCGCCACCGCTTCTTTCGCAAGTACGTGTACCTGTGGGAGAAGCACCGGCGGGCCGCTTGCGTGGGGTGCGGCCGGTGCAGCCGGGAGTGCCTGGCGGGGATCGACCCGACCGAGGTGCTCGACCGCCTCCACGGCCTCGGGCCCGGCGCCGAGGCCCCGGTGTCGGCGCCCCCTGGGGCCGAGTACCATCCCCAGCTTGCCACCCTGGTGAGCGCGGCCGCCCTCACCGACCGGGACCAGCACCTGGTCCTGCGGCTCCCGGAGCCGGCCGAGGTTGCCCCGGGCGCCTTCCTGGCGGTGTCGGTCTTTGGCCTCGGGGAGGCGCCCTTCACCGCCGCGGCGGCGGCGAGGGACGGCCGCGAGGTCGAGCTGGTGGTGCGGGCGGCGGGGAACCTCTCCCGGGCCCTCCATCGCCTCCGGGCCGGGGACACCGTGGGGATCCGGGGGCCCTTCGGCCAGGGCTACCCGGTGGAGGCGATGGTCGGCCAGGACCTGCTCCTGGTGGCGGGGGGGCTCGGCATCGTCGCCCTGCGGGCCCTGGTCCGGGCGGTGTTGGCCCGCCGCCTGGAGTTCGGCCGGGTGCAGCTTTTGTACGGCGCGGCGACCCCGGAGCAGTTCCTGTTCCGGGAGGAGCTCGCGGCCTGGCACCGGGGGGGCCAAGTGGACCTGCGGCTGGTCGCCAACGAGGCCCCGGCGGGGGGGTGGTGGGGCCCCCGGGGGGACGTGACCCGGCTCCTTCGAGACCTCGACCTCGCCCCGGAGCGCACGGTGGCGGCGGTATCGGGGCCGGCTGCCATGTACCGCTTCACCAACCCGCTCCTGTTGCGCCTCGGCGTCGCGCCGGAGCGCTTGTACCTCAACCTGGAGCGCCACATGAAGTGCGGGCTCGGCAAGTGCGGCAAGTGCCGCATCAACGACCTGTGCGTCTGCGAGTGCGGGCCGGTGTTCCCCTACAGCCAGGTTCAGCACCTGCGGGAGGCGATCGAGCGGTGAAGCCCCGGGTCGGCTTTTTCGACTTCACCGGGTGCGAGGGCTGCCAGCTCACCGTGCTCAACCTCGAAGACGAGCTCTTGGAGCTTCTGGAGCTCGTGGACCTGGCGGAGTTCCGGGAGGTCCTGACCGGGGGCGGCGGCCCCCTGGAGATCGCCTTCGTGGAGGGGAGCATCGTGGGGCCGGCCCAGGAGGCCCGCCTGCGGGCGGTGCGGGCGCGCAGCCGGTTCCTGGTGGCCCTCGGGGCGTGCGCCGACACCGCCGGGGTCAACGCCCTGGGGGCGAGCCGGGACTCGGGGGCCCTGGTGGCAGCGGTGTACGGCCCCGGGGCGATCCTGCCGGAGCTCGGCCCCCCGCGCCCGGTGGCCGCGGTGGTCCCGGTGGACGCCCGGGTGCCGGGGTGCCCGGTGGACGGCGCCGAGTTCCTCCACGTCCTCCAGGCCCTCCTGGTGGGCCGCGCCCCCGAGCTCCCCCACTATTCGGTGTGCGTGGAGTGCAAGCTCGCCGAGCTCCCCTGCACCTTCGACCGGGGCCGGGTGTGCCTGGGGCCGGTCACCCGGGCGGGCTGCCACGCCCGCTGCCTGGCGGGGGGCGACCGCTGCCGGGGCTGCCGGGGCCTGGTGGACAACCCGCGCTCCGAGCCCTACTACCGCATCCTCGCCGACCACGGCCTCACCGAGGCGGAGGTGGTGGCCGAGTTCGGGCTCTTCAACCTGGCCGGGAGGGGGGGGCGGTGAAGATCGAGGTCCGGCACCTGACCCGCATCGAGGGCCACGCCCACCTGGAGGTGGACCTGGAGCGCGGCGAGCTCGTCGCCTGCCGGCTCGAGGTCGCCGAGGCCCCGCGCTTTTTTGAGGCGATCCTGGTGGGCCGCCCCGCCGGGGAGGTGGCGCCCCTGGCGTCCCGGATCTGCGGGGTCTGCTCCCACTCCCACACCCTGGCGTCCCTTCTGGCCACCGAGGCGGCCCTGGGGGTGACGGTGAGCGAGCAGACCCGGGGGCTCCGCCGGCTGTTGGCGTACGGCGAGCTCCTCCAGAGCCACTTGTTGCACCTGTACTTTTTGGCCCTCCCCGACTACCTGGGGGCGCCGGGCCTGGTGCCCCCGGCCCCGGGGCACCGGGAGCTCGCCACCCGGGCCCTGCGGATGAAGAAGCTCGCCAACGACCTCTTGTGGGCGGTGGGGGGGCGGCCGGTCCACCCGGTCACCCCGTGCGTGGGGGGCTTTGCCGCGGTGCCCGAACCCGGGGTCCTCCAGGGGCTGCGGGGTCGCCTGGTGGCCGCCCTGCCCGACCTGGAGGCTACCGTGGAGCTCTTTGGCGGCTTCGCCTACCCCGACCTCCCCCGGGAGACCGAGCTGGTGGCCCTGGGGGGTGGGGGGTACCCCTTCCTGGGGGACACCCTGGTCCTGGGGGACGGTTCCCCCTGGCCGGCCGCCGCCTATCCGGAGGCCCTGGGGGAGTACCTGGCGCCGGACTCCACCGCCAAGCTCGCCGCCACCCCCCGGGGCGCCTACCGGGTCGGGCCCCAGGCCCGGCTGCGCCACCGCTTTGGCGCCCTCTCCCCCATGGCGGCCCGAACCGCCGCCGCCCTGGGGGTGACCCCCGGGGTAGCCAACCCCTACCGGGCGGTGCTCGCCCGGGTGGTAGAGGTGGTCCACTGCACCGAGGAGGCCCTCTTCGAGATCGACCGCTTGCTCTTAGCCGGCCTGGCCCCGGAGCCCCCGGCCGAGCCCCGGCGGGGGGCTGGGGGCGGCCGGGGGGTGGGGGCGGTGGAGGCCCCCCGGGGGCTCCTGCTCCACGCCTACCGCTACGACGAGGCCGGGCGCCTGGTGGCGGCGGACTGCCTCATCCCCACCGCCCAGAGCCTCGGCGCCCTGCGGGGGGACCTGGCGGCCGCGGTCCGCGCCTTCGCCCACCTGCCGGAGCCCGAGCTCACCCGCCGCCTCGAGCTGCTCCTGCGGGCCTACGACCCGTGCTTGAGCTGCGCCACCCATCGGGTCACCCGGCGGTCCCCGTGACCCAGGGCCCGGTGCGCATCCTCGGCCTCGGCAACCCCCTGCGGGGGGACGACGGGGTGGGGGTGGCCGCGGTGGAGCGCCTCGCGGCGGAGGGCCTCCCGGCCGGGGTCGAGGCCGTGGACGTGGGGGCCGGGGGGCTGGTGCTCCTGGGGCTCCTGGAAGGGGCCGCCGGGGTCGTCTTGGTGGACGCCGCCGACCTGGGGGAGCCCCCGGGCACCGTTTGCCGCTTCGCCGCCGCCGACCTGGTGGCCCGCGCCCCGGGCCCGAGCCTCCACGGCTCGACCCTCTCGGAGGTCCTGGCCCTGGCGCAAGACCTGGGGACCCTGCCGCCCCTGATTGCCGTGCTGGTGCAAGTCGAAGCCACCGGACCCGGCGTCGGACTCTCCCCCGCCGTCCGGGCCGCCCTGCCCGCCCTGGTGGCCGCAGCACGCGCTGCCGCGACCGCCCTGGGGGAGGCCGCTCCCGTTCCCGCCGAGGCGCGGTCTATCCGAACCACCGTTTGAAGGCGTCGGAGCGCACCCTCCCGCCGGTTGCGCGGCCCGTGGGCGTGTAGCGTTTTGAAGCGCCGCGCTTCGTTTTGAAGCACCGCCGCTCCCGTCCCCCGACCCGCCGGAAACGGCCGACCTTCGGCCATTCCAGGCGGGGAGCGGTTTCGGGCTACGTCCAAAGTTGTGCAAAGATTCCCTTGCGGAGTGGTACGGCAATTGCTGTAGGAGCCGCCCCGTGCCATCGAGACGGGGGTTGGGTGGCGCGAAGGAGGGTTGGCGCGACCCCCGCTTCCTGGAGGAGGGTGCCCCATGAGTCTCGAACAGCTTACCCGCAAGGCCATCGACGCGCGGCTCCTGGATGGGGAGACGTTTTACAAGATCCAGGGGAGGGTGAACCGGGCGGCCTACCTCACCCCCGAGGAGTACGAGGCCCTGCGCCACCTCGGCCAGGCTTTGCGGACCGGCGAGGTGGTGCGCGCCTACTGAAGACAGAAGGCGTGCTCCTTGACCGGAGCGGGGTCTTCCGGCGATGCTACAATCGGTCGCCCCCGGAGGGGCGACCGAAAGGGGTGTGCGGTCGGGCGCGCCGGGAGGCCGGGCGCCCTTTACCCAGGACGGCATGAGGAGCAGATGGGAGCACAGCAGGCGGACGCCACCAAGGGGTTGGAGGGGTACCTGGAGAGCCGCGGGGTGAACCGCCGCGACTTTCTCAAGTACTGCACGGCGGTCACCGCCACGCTGGGGCTCCCGGTGGGGATGGCCCAGAAGGTGGCGGCGGCGATCGCGGCGGACAATCGGCCGCCGGTGATCTGGCTGCACCTGCAGGAGTGCACCGGGGACACCGAGGCGCTGTTGCGGGCGTCGCGGCCCACGGTGGCGGACCTGGTGCTCGACTACCTCTCCATCGACTACCACGAGACCATCATGGCGGCCTCGGGGCACCTCGCGGAGGAGGCCCGCAAGCAGACCATGGCGGAATACCGGGGGCGCTACATCGCCATCGTGGAGGGGGCCGTCCCCACCAAGGACAAGGGCATCTACTGCTGCATCGGCGGCCACTCCGCCGAGGAGATCGTGCGGGAGGTGTGCGGCAACGCCGCGGCCACCATTTGCGCCGGCACCTGCTCGGCCTTTGGCGGCATCCAGGCCGCCTACCCCAACCCCACCGGGGCGGTGAGCGTGATGGAGCTGTTGCCGCGCCTGCCCATCGTCAACCTGCCGGGGTGCCCCCTCAACACCGCGAACCTCACCGCCACCATCGTCCACTACCTCACCTTTAAGAGCCTGCCGCGGCTGGATCACCTGCGCCGCCCTCTCTTCGCCCACGGCAAGCGCATCCACGACAACTGCGAGCGCCGGGGGCACTTCGAGGCCGGCCAGTTCGTGGAGAAGTGGGGCGACGAGGCCCACCGGCAGGGGTGGTGCCTGTACAAGATGGGCTGCAAGGGGCCCGCCACCTGGCACAACTGCCCGACCACCCGGTTCAACGACGGCCTCGGCTGGCCCGTCGCCCAGGGCCACGGCTGCGTGGGCTGCTCGGAGCCGTCCTACTGGGACGCCATGGGCCCCCTGTACGGGCGCCTTCCGGGGGTGCCGGGGATGAGCGTCGAGGCCACCGCCACCAAGGTGGGCCTGGGGCTGACCGCGGCCGCCGCCGCCGGCGTGGCCGTCCACGCCATCGCCAAGACCATCCAGTTGCGGACCAAGGAAACCCACGCGGACGACGAGTGAGCCCGGGACCCAGCCATCGTTAGACCACCGAGGAGAGCGTCTTCATGTCGAACAAGATCGTGGTGGATCCCATCACTCGCATCGAAGGGCACCTGCGCATCGAGGCCCAGGTGGAGGACGGCGTCATCACCGACGCCTGGTCCATCGGCACCATGTGGCGGGGCATCGAGAAGATCCTCCAGGGCCGCGACCCCCGGGACGCCTGGTACTGGACCCAGCGCTTTTGCGGCGTCTGCACCACCGTCCACTCCCTGGCCTCGGTCCGGGCGGTGGAGGACGCGGTGGGGATGACCGTGCCGTGGAACGCCGAGCTGATCCGCAACTTGATCATGGGCATCCAAAACACCCAGGACCACGTCATCCACTTCTACCACCTCCACGCCCTGGACTGGGTCGACATCACCTCGGCGCTTCAAGCCGACCCGGGGGAGACCTCCCAACTCGCCCAGTCGATCTCGGACTGGCCCCGGAGCACGGCGGCCTACTTCAAGGGCGTCAAGGACCGGGTAGCGGCCTTCGTCAACACCAAGCGCCTCGGGCCCTTCGCCAACGCCTACTGGGGGCACCCGGCCTACAAGCTGCCCCCGGCGGCCAACCTGATGGCCGTGGCCCACTACCTGGAGGCCCTGGACTGGCAGCGGGAGGTGATCAAGGTCCAGGCGATCCTGGGCGCCAAGAACCCCCACCCCCAGACCTTTCTCGCCGGCGGCATGTCGATCCCGGTGGACGCCAACGCCCAGAACTCCCTAAACGCCGACAAGATCGCCCACATGCGCCAGTTGCTGGTGCAGGCCCTGGAGTTCGTGGAGAAGGTGTACATCCCGGATCTCCTGGCGGTGGCTCCCTTCTACCTGGACTGGGCGGGCATCGGCGCCGGGGTGCAGAACTACCTCTCCTTTGGCGAGTTCCCCACCCGGGAGGCCCCCAAGTGGGACGACAAGGGCCTGTGGCTCCAGCCCGGCCTGGTGCGCAAAGGCCAGTTCCCGAACCTGAGCCCGGTGTCGGCCCAGGCCATCTCCGAGCACGTGGCGCGCTCCTGGTACACCTACGGGGACGACTCCAAGGGCCTGCACCCCTTCGACGGGCAGACCGAGCCGAAGTACACCGGGCCGGTGCCCCCCTACCCGGACAAGGTGGTCAGCGACGTCGACGCCAAGTACTCCTGGGTCAAGGCGCCGCGCTACGCCGACGAACCCTTCGAGGTGGGGCCCCTGGCCCGGGCCATCGTCGGCTACGCCCAGGGCCAAAAGGAGATCGTGGAGACCGTCGACTTCGTGCTCGCCACCCTCAAGGCGCCCGCCTCGGCGCTTTTTTCTACCCTCGGGCGCACCGCGGCCCGGGGCATCGAGTGCCTCCTGTACGCCCGCAAGTCCCTGGAGTGGCTCGACCTGTTGGCCGAGAACATGGGGCGGGGCGACGTGCGCATCCACGACACCGCCAAGTGGGAGCCGGCCAGTTGGCCCCGGGAGTGCGAGGGGGTGGGGTTCCACGAGGCCCCCCGGGGCATGCTCAGCCACTGGATGCGGATCAAGGACGGCCAGATCGCCAACTTCCAGGCGGTGGTCCCGAGCACCTGGAACGCCTCCCCCCGGGACGCCCGGGGCCAGCGAGGGCCCTACGAGGAGGCCCTGATCGGCACCCCCATCGCTGACCCCAAGAAACCCCTGGAGATCTTGCGCACGATCCACTCCTTCGACCCGTGCCTGGCGTGCGCGGTCCACGTCCTCGACGGCCGGGGTCGCGAGATCACCCGGGTCAAGGTCCTGTAGGAAGGAGGCGCAAACGATGCGACGCCTCGTCGTCAAGGTGTGGGAGTTCCCGGTCCGGATGATCCACTGGGTCAACTTTCTCGCGATCATCGGCCTGTGCCTCACCGGGGCTTACATCCACTGGCCGATCTTTTCCACCGCCGAGGGGGAGGGGCCGTGGCTGATGGGCTGGGCGCGGCTGGTGCACATCTCCTGCGGCTGGGCCCTGATGCTCGGCCTTCTCGGCCGCTGGGCGTGGAGCCTGGTGGGCAACCGCTACGCCCACACCAAGGAGTTCTTCCCGTTTCTGTACGCGAAGCGGCGCCAGGACCTGTGGGACGTCCTCAAGTACTACCTGTTCCTCAAACGCCACCTGCCGCCCCACCTCGGGCACAACGCGCTCGCGTCTTGCGCCTACCTGGGTTTCTTTCTCCTGATGTGGTTTCAAGTCATCACCGGGTTCGCCCTCTTCGCCAAGTACGACCCGGCGGGGGCCGCGTACCAGATCTTTGGTTTGGTGCTCCAGTTCGCCCATCCGATGTGGATTCGCTTCGCCCACTACTTCGTGATGTTTTTGGTCTTCGCCTTCGTGATCGCCCACGTCTACGCCATGTGGGTCTCCGACCTCGCCGAGAAGGACGGGACCGCCGGGAGCATGTTCAGTGGCTACAAGTACGGCCCCCTCGAAGAGTTCGCGGACCTTGATCATCGGCCTTGGAAATCGTTTGATGACCGACGACGGGGTGGGGCCGGCGGCGCTTGAGGCCTTCGCGGCCGCCTACCAGGTCCCCGAGGGGGTCGACCTCCTGGACGGGGGCACCCTGGGCCTGGATCTCCTGGTCCACCTGGAGGCCTACCCCCGGGTGCTCATCGCCGACTGCGTGATGACCGGGCGGGCGCCCGGCACCGTGGTCAAGATCGAGGGGGACGACGTGCCCGCTGCTTTCGCCGATGCCCTGTCGCCCCACCAGGTGGGCCTGGTGGACCTGGTGGCGGTCTTGGAGCTCCAGGGCCGCCTGCCCGAACGCCTCACGGTGATCGGCGTCGAGCCCGAGAGCATCGAACTGGGGCTTACGCTGAGCGGCCCGGTGGCCCGAAGCCTCCCCAAGGTCGCAAAGGCCCTGGCGGACGAGCTGGCCGAGTGGGGGGTGGCAGCGGAGGAGAAGCCCCAGTAGGGGAGCGAGGCGAGACGAAGAGGCCGCGCCGGACCCGATACGTCCGGCGCGGCCTCGCTGCGTTTCGGGGTCGGCGCCCCCTGGACCTGGCGATCGGCTGCTGGCGACTGCTTGCCGTCTCTTGCCTGACCCGCGACCCGCGACCCGTGACCCGCGACCCGCGACCCGCGACCCGCGACCCGCGACCCGTGACCCGCGACCCGCGACCC
>JBBIIA010000097.1:0-15723 GCA_037446775.1 Deltaproteobacteria bacterium | reverse complement strand
CGGAGGCCTTCGACGTCCTCCTCGACGAGCTATTCGAGGGGACCGCCGAGGGTCTGTCCCCGAGATCCCCGAGGGGGCCGCAGCCGCTTCCACCTCGCGCTCAATCCTCTGGTTCTGTCTGGAGAACGGCCTCCAGGAGGGGCACGAGAGGTGGGAGGTCGCCGTGGATCACGTTCCAGATCATCCCTACGTCCACCCGGTCGTACTGGTGCACGATCACGTTTCGAAGGCCCTTCAGCTTGCGCCACGGGACCTCGGGGTGCCGGTCCTGCACCTCGGGCGGAACGAGAGCCGACGCCTCGCCGATCACGATGAGCTTGGTCAGCACCGCGTCCACCGTTTTGGAGTCGCCCCGGAAACCCTCCAGCGCCAGGCCGGCCACGTAGCCGCGTGCTCCGGAGATCGCCCCCAGGATGTGCCGTACGCGAAACCTCCACTTCCGGCTAGAGGACATCGACGGCCTCCCCGAGGATGATCTCCCGCAGGTCCTCGAAGAGCGCGCTTCGAAGCACGAGATCGACCTTCTGGACGGCCAGCGCTCGCTGGAGGTAGTCCTGGATGTCGAGGAACTGGAAGTACCCGGCCCCTTCGTCGAGCTCCACCAGCACGTCGACATCGCTCGTCTCGGTGGCCTCGTCGCGGACCACCGAACCAAAGAGCGCCAGGTGCCGGACCCCCATCTCCTTGAGCTGGTCTCGATTTCGGGTCAGCACCCGAACCGCCTCCGCTCTGTTCATGGCCTCTCCTCCGCGGAAGAAGACGTCGTCTGCGCGCGCGGCACGCCAACGTCAGCCCGACCTGGCGAGCCGCGCCCTTGGCCTTCGGGTCGGTCCGTTTCCGGTGCCCAGGGGTCAGAGCTTCCCCGAGCGCAGGATGGCGATGGCGAGACCGAAGCCGAGCACGCCGGCGAGCAGGAAGCCGAGGATGCCGAAGACCGGGAAGTCCCACACCAGGGGCCCCTTGCCCGACAAGACGATGAGGGACGAGCCGATGATCAGGGCCGAGATGATCAGGGCGAAGCTGACCCGGTTCGACGACCGGTCCATCTCATCGAGCATCGGCTCGTAGCCCTTGTGGACGAAGTCCACCGCCAGCCGGCCCTCCTGGAGCTTTTGGAGGATGCGGGTGACCTGGGCCGGGAAGGCCCGGGCGAACTCCGCCAGGTCGCGGCCGGTGCGGGCCAGGTGGCGCGCCTGGCGCCGGGGGTCGAGGCGGCGCAAGAGGAGCTTCTTGGCGAAGGGGGCGGCCTCCTCCAGGATCACGAAGCTCGGATCGAGGGCGCGGGCCAGGCCCTCCACGGTGAGGGTGGTGCGGGCCAGCAGCACCAGCTCCGGGGGCACCCGCACCCGGTGCCGGAGGGCGATCTGGCTCGCCTCCCGCAGGATCTCCCCCACCCGGATGTCTTGGAGGGAGCGGCCGTAGTAGGGCTCCACCAGCTCCCGCAGGTCGCGCTGGAAGGCCCGCAGGTTCACCGAGTCGTCCACGCTCCCCAGGCGCACGTAGCCGTCGGCGAGGCTCGCGTAGTCCCGGGCGATCAGGGCGACGAAGAGCTGGCCCAGGGACTCCTGCACCTCCTCGGAGAGGTACCCCACGGCGCCGAAGTCCAAGATCCCGACCGCGCCGCCGGGAAGCACCAGGAGGTTGCCGGCGTGGAGGTCGCCGTGGAAGAGGCCGTCCTCGAAGACCTGCTTGAGAAACGCCCGGGTGAGGGTGCGGGCCACCGCCCCCAGGTCGATGCCCTGGGCCCGCAGGGCTGCCACGTCCCCGGCGGCTTCCCCCTCGAGGGCCTCGAGGACCAGGAGGCGCTTGGTGGTGAAGGCCCAGTGCACCGCGGGGACGACGATCCCCGGGACGTCGGCGAAGGACTGGCGGAAGCGGTCGGTGTTGGAGGCCTCCAAAAAGAAGTCGAGCTCCCGGTGGATGACCCGGGCGAACTCGTCCACCACGGTCCGCAGCTGGAAGGGGCGCGCCTCGGGGAGGTAGCGGTCGATGAGGCCCACCAGCAGGTACAGGGTCGAGAGGTCCCGGGCCACGGTCCGGTCGATGCCGGGGCGCTGGACCTTGAGCACCACCGGGGTGCCGTCCAGCAGCCGGGCCCGGTGCACCTGGGCGATGCTCGCCGCCGCCAGGGGCTCGGCCTGGACCTCGGCGAAGGAGCTCGCCAGGGGCGCCCGGGTCTCCTCCTCGATCAGGCGCCGGGCCTCGGCGAAGGGGAAGGGGGGCACCCGGTCCTGGAGCTTCTTGCACTCCTCGGCGAACTCCGGGGGCACCAAGTCGGGCCGGGTGGCCAGCATCTGGCCGAACTTGACGAAGGTGGGGCCGAGGTCCTCCAGGGCCATGCGCACCTGGACCGGGGCGGGGATGTCGCCGACCACGCCGCTGCGGCCCCGAAAGCGCTTGGAGAGGGGCAGGAGCCGGGCGAGGCCCGCCGCTTCCAGGAGCTGGTGGAAGCCGTGGCGCGACAGGACCAGGGCGATCTCCCGCAGCCGGTTGATGGACCGGTAGGTGCGGCCCAGGGAGAAGAGGCTCACCCCTTGCCTTGGCCCCGGGCGGCCTTGGCGGCGCGGCCCTTGCGGCGCTTGGCCTTGCCGCC
The DNA here is from genome assembly GCA_037446775.1 of Deltaproteobacteria bacterium. Classification (GTDB taxonomy): domain Bacteria; phylum Desulfobacterota; class Deferrisomatia; order Deferrisomatales; family JACRMM01; genus JBBIIA01. Next base: position 13,130 of record JBBIIA010000097.1, on the reverse strand, counting down.
GTCGGCGGCCTTGCCCGGGCGGGGGGGCTCGGGGGCCCGCTCCTCCCCCGAGCGCTTTTTGCCCCGGCCCTTGCCGGGCCGCGCCTCTTCCCGGGGGGCGGGCGGAGCGTCCCCCCCGCCCCGGGGCCGGCGGGAGGGCCGACGCCCGCCCTCGGCCTCGGGGGGCGCCGCCGCGGGGGCCTCGGCTTCCACCAGGGCGAAGTCGATCTGCCGCCGGTCCACGTCCACCCGGTCCACCCGCACCCGCAGCCGGTCGCCGACCCGGAAGGTGCGCCGGGTCCGCTCGCCGATCAGGGACTGGGTCTCCTCCGAGTAGTGGTAAAAGTCGTCCCGCAGGCCCGACACGTGCACCAGGCCCTCCACGAAGTACGCCTCGAGCTCCACGAAGATCCCAAAGGCCGCCACCCCGGTGACGAAGCCCCAGTGCTCGCTCCCCACCTTGTCGGCCATGAACTCGGCCTTCTTCCACGCCACCGCTTCGCGCTCGGCGGCCTCGCTCGCCCGCTCCCGGGCCGAGAGGTGGGGGCACGCCTCGGCGAGATACCCGGCCGCTTCCTCCCGCCACGCCTTGGTGGGGGCGCGCTTCTTAAACGTGGCCCGCAGGTGGCGGTGGAGGATCAGGTCGGGGTAGCGCCGGATCGGCGAGGTGAAGTGGGCGTAGTGCTCGGAGGCGAGGCCGAAGTGGCCGATGTTGATCGGGTTGTACTCGGCCTTGCGCATGGCCCTCAGCATCACGTGGCTGATCATGCGCTCCTCGGGCTTGCCCTCCACCTGGGCCGCCAGCTCCTGGAAGTCCCGGGGGTGGAGCTTCTGGCGCCCTTTCAGAGTGTAGCCGAGGTTGTGGACGAAGCGGCGGAACTCCTCGACCTTGGCCGGGTCGGGGTCGGCGTGGATCCGGTAGGGGCACGGCACCCCCTTGGCGCCCAGGTGCTCGGCCACCGCCTCGTTGGCCGCGATCATGAACTCCTCGATCAGGTAGTGGGCGGCGTTTCGGTCGCTCCGGACGATGTCCTCGGGGCGGCCCTGGAGGTCGAGGATGATCTCGGCGGCGGGGAGGTCGAAGTCGATGCTGCCCCGGTCCCGGCGCCGCGACCGCAAGGCGCGCCCGAGCTCCCCCATGCGCAAGAGGGCCGGGACCACGTCCTCCAGGCCCCCGGCGGCCTCGCAGTCCGGGTCGTCGAGCACCTCGGCCACCACCGTGTAGGTGAGCCGGTGGCGGCTCTGGATGGCCGCCGGGTAGAAGCGGGAGGTCTTGCGCCGGCCCCCCCGGCTAAACACCAGCTCGGCCACCATGGCGAGGCGGTCCTCCCGGGGGTTTAAGCTGCAGATGCCGTTACTGAGCCGCTCGGGGAGCATGGGGAAGACCCGGTCCGGGAAGTAGGTCGAGGTCCCCCGGGCGTAGGCCTCCGCGTCCAGGGCGGTGCCCGGGGCCACGTAGTGGCTGACGTCGGCGATGGCGACCCACAGGCGCACCTCGCCCCGCTCCAGGCTCTCCACGCACACCGCGTCGTCGAAGTCCCGGGCCTTCTCCCCGTCGATGGTGACGAAGGAGAGGTGGCGCAGGTCCTCGCGCCCCTCCAGGTCGGCCTTCCGGAGCTTCAGGGGCACCTTCTCGGCCTCGGCCAGGGTGTCGGCGGGGAACTCCACCCGCACCCCCCGCTTCAGCGCGATGGCCTTGGCCTCCACGTCGGGCTCCCCGGGGGTCCCGAGCACCTGGACCACCCGCCCCTCGGCCCCGGTCTCCCCGGTGGGGTAAGCGGTGATCTCCACCTGGACCACCTGGCCGTCGGCGGCCCCCAGAAGGTCGTCCCGGGCCACCACCACCTCGTGGAGGAGGCGCTCGTCCAGGGGCACCACGGCGGCGAGCTTTCGGCGCACCCGCACCTGACCGATCACGGTGGCGTTGGCCCGGGTGAGGATGCGGATGATCCGGCCCTCGGGGCGCCGGCCGGTGGCCTCGATGCGGGCCACCACCCGGTCGCCGTTCATCACCGCCTTGAGGCCCACGGGCTTGACGAAGAGGTCCGCGTTCTCCCGGTCGTCGGGGATGACGAAGCCGAAGCCGTCGGGGTGCACCTGCACCCGGCCCACCACCAGGCCGACCCGGGAGGGGCAGGCGTACTTGCCGCCCTTGATCTCCACCACCTCCCCCGCGGCCACCCGGTCGGCGAGGAAGGCGAAAAACGCCGGCTCCTCGGCGGCCGCGATGCGCAGCCGCCCCACCAGCTCCCGGGCGGTGAGGGGCTGCTCGGCGTCGCCGAGCAGGAACTGGAGAAACGCGGCGGTGGTCGGAATCATCGGTCCTCTCTCCGAGGCGGGGTGCGCCCCCAGGGCTCTGGCGGCCGCGGTAGTATACGTGGGCCGCTGGGGGACCGCAAAAGGCCTCGCCGCCGTCGGAACTCGCCGGAACTCGGTTGACCGCCCCCGGGCCCTGTGGTATACATCCGCTCCCGTGCCGAAGTGGCGGAATTGGTAGACGCGCCAGGTTCAGGGTCTGGTAGGGTCACACCTGTGCTGGTTCGAGTCCAGTCTTCGGCACCACCTACCAAGAAAGCCCCGCAGCCGTGAGGTTGCGGGGCTTTTGTTTTCTGCGCGACCTTCCTGCCGCGGGTGGCCCCGGGTGGTATCCTCCCCCTTCCCGGTCCCCTCCAGCTCGAGCAGCGCTAGAGACCCCTGCCTCGCCCCCGCTTGCCCCGACCCCGTCGGGGGCGAGGCAGGGGCAGGGCTTCGGGGGTGGAGCGCGGGGTGAATGGTGAAGAGGGGGGCAGCCGCCCGGGCGGCGCCTCGCTACAGGGCCGCCGCCAGTTTCTGGCCGTAGGCCTCGCAAGCCGCGAGGTCGGCTTCGCTCGGCACCAGCTGTACCCGAAGGGGTTCTTCGGGCACCCGGAACTTCAAGCCCTTCATGCGGTCGGCGAGCATCTTGGGCCCCTCGCCGCTCCACCCGAAGGAGCCGAAGGCGGCTCCGAGCTTGCCCTTCACCCGGATCGTGGCGGTAGCGCCCAGGAGGGCCCAGGCGTGCTCCAGGGCGTCGCCGTTGATGGTGCAGGACCCCAGGGCGAGGCCGTCGGCGGCTTCCAGCGGGTCGAGGATCTCGTGGAGGTCCACCCCCACCAGGTCGAAGGTAGCAGCCTCGGCGCCGGCCTCCCGCGCCCCCCGGGCGATGGCCTCGGCCATCCGCTCGGTGTTGCCGTAGGAGCTGGCGTAAAAGACCAGGAGCGACTTCTTCTCGCCCCGGGGGAGTTCGGCGCTCCACTCCCGGTACCGGTCGAGGGTGCGGCCGAGGTCGGCGCGGAGCACCGGGCCGTGGCTCGGGCAGATGACCTTGAGGGGCAGCTCGTCGAGCTTCGCCAGGGCCTGGCGCACGTACTCCTTGAAGGGCCGAAAGATCACCTGGAAGTAGTACCGGAAGGCGTAGTCGTAGTTGGGCACCCGGTCGTTGAAGAGGCGGTCGTCGCAGTAGTGGGCCCCGAAGACGTCGCAGGGGAAGAGCACCTGGTCCTCTTCGACGTAGGTGAACATGGTGTCGGGCCAGTGGAGGAAGGGGGCGTGGACGAAGCGCAGGGTCTTACCCCCGAGCTCCAGCCGGTCGCCCTCCCCCACCACCAGGGGGTCCACGTCCCGGTTCAAGATCGCCTTGAGGAGCGCCTTGCCCGCCTGGGAGACGACGACCCGGGCGTTGGGCGCTACCGCCAGGAGCGCCTCCAGCGCCCCCGAGTGGTCGGGCTCCAGGTGGTTGAGCACCACGTGGGTGATCGTGCCGGGGTCCACCGCCGCCCGCACGGTCTCCAGGTAGGTCTCGGCGAACTTGCCCTTGGATGCGTCGATCACGGCGGTGGCCTTGGCCCCGCGCACCACGTAGGAGTTGTAGGTGGTGCCGTGCTCGGCCCGCATGATGACGTCAAACACCCGGAGCTGGGGGTCCAGCACCCCGGCCCAGGCGATCCCCGGGACGATCTCGACGGGTTTCACGGCTACATCGCCTCGAACATGGCCTTTTCCGCCCCGCAGTCCGGGCAGGTCCAGTCGTCGGGGAGGGCCTCGAAGGCGGTGCCGGGCTTGACGCCGTGGTCGGGGTCGCCCTTGGCCGGGTCGTAGATGTAGCCGCAGATGGTGCACTGGTACTTCTTCATCGGGTCCTCTCCTCGTCAAGCGGGTTGCCTGCGCCCCCGGCGGGGGCGCGTCTGGCTGACAGGATTACATCGCCCCCGGGGTCGCGCAAGGGCGGAGGCGCGGATTTTGGGGAGCTCGGGTCAACCCGGACCGCGCTTGCGCAAAACGGCTTGCCGATGTTCGGGCGGCCTCGTAGTATGGCTCCGGGTGCCGGGGAGACACGGACGTACGGGGAAGGGGGAGGACGATCGTGGACACACACCTGAGCCGCCGATGGGCGGCGGCCGTCGCCGTGGCGGCGACTCTTCTGGTAGCCGTGACGGCGGCACACGCCGGCCGCGACGAGGCGAGTACGGTCTACAAGGAGGGGCTGCGGGCCTACCGCGCGGGGGATCTACCCAAGGCCCTGGCCCTCTTCGAGCAGTCCGAGGACCAGGACCCCACCTACCCCTACCCCACCCTCGCCCTCGCCCGCATCTACCAGGCCCTCTTCGAGCAGGGGGTCCGTCACTACGAAGATGCCGCCGAGGCGTACGAGCGCTTGCAGATCCTCCTGCGGGCCAATCCCCCGGGTCCCACCGAGCAGGCCCTGTACCAGAGCCGGCTCTCCCAGGGCCAACTGTACCTGAAGGGGGGGGACTACCCCCGGGCCCTCGACGCCCTCCAGGACTTCCTGCGGCTCCAGCCCGGTTACCTCGGCCTGGAGGCGGTCCACAACGGCCTGGGCATCGCCTACTACTACCTGGACCAGTACGACCGGGCGGTGGAGGCGTTTCGCGCCGCCATCGCCGTGAACCCGGACTTCGCCGAGGCCCGCTTCAACCTGCGGAGCGTCTTCACCCGGCTCGCGGTGTACAACGAAGCCGTGGCCATCGCCCGGGCCGGGGACCTGGAGACCGCCCTGGCCAAGCTCCACCGCCTGCGGGAGTTCGCCCCGAACTACCTGCCGGGCCAGCGCCTGGAAGCCAAGCTCCTCGCCGCCCTGAACCGCCCCGTCGAGGCGCTGGCGGTGTACACCAAGGTCCTGGCCGCCGAGGGGCGCCATCCCATCACCTACGGGGTGCGCCTGGACATGGTCAAGCTGCTGATGGGCCAGGGGCGCTCGGCCGAGGCGCTCATCCTGCTGCGGGAGAACGAGGAGCGGTTTCCCAACCTCACCGATGCCAAGGCTCGGGGAGAGGTGGCGAAGCTCCTCGAGTTCCTGGAGGCGAGACCGTGATCCTGCGCGCGCTCGCCCTCGGGCTGACCCTGGCGACCGCGGCGGGGAGCGCCGACCCGCCGCCCCCCGGCGGCAGCCACCGCGACCTGGCGTGTGGGGACTGCCACGGCGCTGGGGGCATCGCCGACTGCGTCCCGTGCCACGCCGCTTCGGCCAACATCCACCCGGTGGGGGTGGTGCCCGCGATCCCCGTCCCCGGGGAGTTCGCCCTGGGCGCCGACGGCACGCTCTTGTGCCGCACCTGTCACCGCCTCCACGGGGGGGTGCCGGAGACCCGGTACCTGGTCGGCGAGGGGGGCGATCGGGCCGCTTTTTGCGTCCGGTGCCACGGGGATGCCCTGGCTCGCACCAACCCGCACCTGGCCCGGGCCGGCACCACCCGGTGCGCCTACTGCCACGCCTCCCTCCCGGAGAGCCCGGATTCGCTCGGTGCGGTCAAGGCCCGAGGCGACATCGTGCGGCTGTGCGACTTCTGCCACGGGGCCGTGGCCAAGGACCACCCCCGCAACATCGACCAGGCCCTCTCCCTCCCCAAGGGCCTGCCCCTGACCCCGGATGGGGGTTGGACCTGCGTCACCTGCCACGACCCCCACGGCACCAGCGCCACTACCCACTACGTCCGCCTCGCCTTCGCCAAGCACTTCGAGCGGGGGCGCCAGGGCAACCCCCACGTCGACTCTTACTTCGCCTGCAAGGCGTGCCACACCAGTTCGGTGGCGAGCGAGATCCGGGCCCCGGACTACCGGCTGCGATACAAGGGCGACATCGGGGTGCTGTGCGTCTCTTGCCACCTCACCGAGCGGGGCCACCACCCCACGGGGGTGCGCCTGCCGCCGCCCATGGCCGAGAGCGTGGCCGCGGCCGGCTCGGACCTGCCCCTCGATCGCGAGGGGCGCATCACCTGCTACACCTGCCACGACAACGGCTGCACCGAGGGGAAACCGGGCATGCAGGTCCGCTACTATGACCGAACCAAGCTCCAGAGCGACCTGTGCTGGGTGTGCCACCGTCGAGACGAGTTCGCCCGCCAGAGCCCCCACGTGGACGACGACGCCCGGTGCGGCCAGTGCCACGAGTCCCGGCCGGTGCGGGGAGTGAGCCGGGGCCTGGTGACGGTGGCCACCATGGTGTGCTTGCGCTGCCACGCGGTAAAGCTCCACCCCTCCGGTGCCGATCATCTCCGGGTGCCGTCGCCCAAGATCCGCGTCGATGAATCCCTGCCCCTGGGCCCCGGCGGAGCCGTCACATGCGCCACCTGTCACGACCCCCACGGCACCCCCAACCCCTCCCCCCGGCGCTTGCGCGCCGGCAAGGCCGCGATCTGCGAGCAGTGTCACTGGCGCAAGTAGCCGTGGTGCTGGCCCTGGCGGCGGGGCCGGCCGGAGCGCAGATCTACCGGTGGACCGACGAGCGGGGCGTCAGCCACTTCGCGGACAGCCTCCACTCGGTTCCCCCGCACCAGCGCGACGCCGTCCGGGCGGAGGGGGATCGGCTCCCCCCACCCGCTCCCGGGGCGGCGATCCCCCTGGAGCGGGTGGGGGCCGCCTACGTCGTCTCGGCTCGTCTAGAGGATCGGCACACGGCGCGACTGGTCGTCGATACCGGGGCGTCGGTGACGGTCATCTCCCCCGCCACGGCTCGGCGCCTCGGCGTGGCGGTACGGACCGATCCCCCGGTCACCCTGCGGACGGCCAACGGGACGGTGTCGGCGGGCTGGGCCCAGGTGGGGGAGATCGAGGTCGGAGGCCGACGGAGCGGCCCCCTGCGGGTGGTGGTCCACGACGCCCTCCCGGACCTGGACGGCCTGCTGGGCATGGATTTCCTCGGGACCTTTCGGCTCGAGCTCCGCGCCGAAGTGCCCGCCCTCCTGCTCTCGCCGCGATGATTGGAAGCCGCCCCCTCCTTCGGTATAATCCGCGCCTTCGCCTTGAGCCCTGGAGGAAGCGATGACGGACGTCGTAGCCGTGGTGCTGGCTGCCGGCAAGGGCACCCGGATGAAGTCGGACCTCGCCAAGGTGCTCCACCCCCTCCTCGGGCAGCCGCTCCTGGCCTACCCCCTGGCGGCGTGCCGGCACGCCGGCGTGCGGCGCCTGGTGGCGGTGGTCGGCCACCAGGCCGAGGAGGTGCAGCGCCGCCTCGGCGCCCCCGACGTCGCCTTCGCCCTCCAGGCCGAGCAGAAGGGCACCGGCCACGCGGTGCTGTGCGCCCGGGAGGCCCTGGCCGGCGCCGCGGGCACCGCGCTCATCCTGTGCGGCGACGTGCCCCTGATCCGGCCCGAGACCCTCACCCGCCTCGCCGAGGCCCACCGGGCGGCGGGCGCCCTGGTCACCGTCCTCTCCATGACCCCCGCGGACCCCGGCGGCTACGGCCGGCTGGTGCGGGATGAGCAAGGCCGGCTGGCCCGCATCGTGGAGCACCGGGACGCCACCGCCGCTGAGCGGGCGGTCACCGAGGTGAATACCGGCACCTACGCGGTGGAACTCCCGTGGCTGTGGTCCGCCCTCGAGGGGGTGGGCACCGCCAACGACCAGGGGGAGTACTACCTCACCGACATCGTGGCGGCGGCGGCCCGGGAGGGGCGGGCGGCGTCCCTGTTGCTGCCCGACCCCGACGAGGTCATGGGGATCAACTCCCGGAGCCACCTGGCCGAGGCCGGGGCGGCCCTTCGGGCCCGGATCAACCGAGGGTGGATGGAGGCTGGGGTGACCCTGGAAGACCCGGGCTCCACCTGGATCGAGCCCGGGGTCGCCCTGGAGCCCGAGGTGACCCTGGGCCCCGGGGTGCGCCTGGAGGGCGCGACCCGGGTGGCCGGCGGCGCCCGCATCGATCAAGGGGCGATCGTGACCGACTCCGCGATCGGCCCGGGGGCCCACGTCAAGCCCTACTGCGTCCTCGCCGAGGCGACCCTGGGGCCGGGTACCCAGGTCGGCCCCTTCGCCCACCTGCGCCCCGGGGCCGTGCTGGCCGAGAAGGCCCGGGTCGGCAACTTCGTCGAGATGAAGAAGAGCGTGCTGGGGCGCGGCAGCAAGGCCAACCACCTCACCTACCTCGGCGACGCCACGGTGGGCGAGGGGGCCAACATCGGCGCTGGCACCATCACCTGCAACTACGACGGCGTCCGCAAGCACCAGACCGCCATCGGCGACGGCGCCTTCATCGGCTCCAACACCAGCCTCGTCGCCCCGGTAGCGGTGGGCTCCGGAGCCACCGTAGCCGCCGGCTCCACGGTCACCCAAGACGTCCCCCCCGGAGCCCTGGGAGTGGCGAGGGGCAAGCAGCGAAACATCGACCGATGGAAGGAACGGAGTAGGGAATAGGGAACCGGGAACCGGGAACCGGGAACCGGGAACTGGGAACCGGGAACTGGGAACCGGGAACCGGGAACTGGGAACCGGGAACCGGGAACCGGGAACAATCGGACCGCAGACAACGGACCAACCACGAGGACACCATGTGCGGCATCGTAGGCTACGCAGGGAGGGAGCGGTGCGTGCCCATCTTGATGGATGGGCTGCGGCGGCTGGAGTACCGGGGGTACGACTCCGCCGGGGTGGCGGTGGTGGAGGGTGGCGCCCTGCGGGTGGTGCGGAGCGTCGGCAAGCTCTTGCACCTCGACGAGCGGCTCCGGGGCGTCGAGCTTCTGGGCACCGTCGGGGCCGGCCACACCCGGTGGGCCACCCACGGCCGCCCGAGCGAACGAAACGCCCACCCCCACGCCGCTGGCGACGTGGTGGTGGTCCACAACGGCATCATCGAGAACTACCTGGCGCTGCGCACCGAGCTCGCCGCGGCCGGCCGGACCTTCGACTCCGAGACCGACACCGAGGTGATCCCCCACTTGATCTCGCTCTACCTCGACCAGGGGGGAGACCTGGTGGAGGCGGTGCGCCGCACCCTGGCCCGCCTCCACGGCTCCTACGCCCTGGTGGTGGTCTCGGCCCGGGAACCCGACCTCTTGGTGGCCGCCCGCAAGGCGAGCCCGCTGGTGGCGGGGCTCGGGGACGGGGAGAACTTCGTGGCCAGCGACATCCCGGCCCTTTTGTCCCACACCCGCCGGTTCATCTTCCTGGAGGACGGCGACCTGGTGGTGTGCCGCCGGGATCGGGTGGAGATCACCGACCCCTCGGGCGCCCCCGTCTCCCGCCCGGTGCAGACCATCCAGTGGTCCCCCGCCATGGCCGAAAAGGGCGGCTACAAGCACTTCATGCTCAAGGAGATCTTCGAGCAGCCCCGGGCCATCGCCGACACCCTCACCGGCAAGCTCAACCCGGTGGAGGGCGCCGTGTACCTGGACGGCGGCGACGAGGCCGAAGCCATCGCCCGGCGGATCTCCCGGCTCCACATCGTGGCGTGCGGCACCAGCTGGCACGCGGGGCTGGTGGGCAAGTACTGGATCGAGCAGCTCGCCCGGCTGCCGGTGGAGGTCTCCCTGGCGAGCGAGTTCCGTTACCAGGACCCGATCCTCTCCGCCGACACCGGGCTCCTGCTGATCAGCCAGTCCGGGGAGACCGCCGACACCCTGGCCGCCCTTCAGGAAGGCCGGGACAAGGGGGCGCCGATCCTCGCCATCTGCAACGTGGTCGGATCCTCGATCCCCCGGGCCTCGGACGCGGTCCTCTACACCCACGCCGGCCCCGAAATCGGGGTCGCCTCGACCAAGGCCTTCACCACCCAGCTGGTCACCCTGTATCTTCTGGCCCTGTACCTGGCCGCGGCGCGGCGGACGCTTCGCAAGGACCAGCTCATCGCCAAGATGGAGAACCTGCGGGCGGTGCCCGCGGCCATCGAGCGTACCCTCGAGAGCGACCCCCACATCGAGGCGGTGGCCAAGACCATCATGGACGCCCCGAGCGCCCTGTACCTGGGCCGCGGGCTCCAGTTCCCCATCGCCCTGGAGGGGGCCCTCAAGCTCAAGGAGATCAGCTACATCCACGCCGAGGGCTACGCCGCCGGCGAGATGAAGCACGGGCCCATCGCCCTGGTGGACGACCAGCTCCCGGTGGTGGTCCTGGCGCCCCAGGGCGCCACCTACGAGAAGATGCTCTCCAACATCCAGGAGGTCCGGGCTCGGGATGGGCGGGTGGTGGCGGTGGTCACCGAGGGCGACGAGGCGGTCGTCGGCGTGGCCGACCAGGCGCTGACGATCCCGCCCTTCGCCGAGGAGCTCCTGCCCATCATCGCCACCGTGCCCCTCCAGCTCCTCGCCTACCACGTGGCGGTCTTGAAGGGCACGGACGTCGACCAGCCCCGCAACCTGGCCAAGAGCGTGACCGTGGAGTAGCCGACTGGCTGCCGGGAGGGATCATGCCAATCCTCGTCTCCCATCCGTCCTACGTCCAAGCGGCGGGCAACAAGCTGAAGGTGATCGAGGAGTACGTGGGCCGCATCCGCACCGGGGATCAGGACGTCAGCGTCGCCCGGATGCGGAGCCCCCCCGGCTGGGTCGAGCCCGGGCAGACCCCGGAGTTCGACGAGTACACCGTGGTCCTCCGGGGCACCCTGCGGGTGGCGTCCCGGGACCAGGTGCTCGACGCGGTGGCCGGCCAGGCGGTCATCGTCCGGGCGGGGGAGTGGGTCCAGTACAGCACCCCGGCCGACGATGGGGCGGACTACCTCGCCATCTGCTTGCCGGCCTTCTCCCCGGCCACCGTCCACCGGGACCCCTGACGGAGGGGCCGGCGCCAGGGCACCTCCGGCGGCGGGGCAGACGAGCTCGCCGGTGCCAGCCGTCCCCACCGGCTCGACCCAGGAGGGGTAGCAGTTGGGGGGAGGTGGGGTGCGGGGAAGACGAAGTTCACGGGGGCTTCGCGGGGTGGGGGCCGTGATCCCGGTCGCGTGGCGGGTGATGCCCCAGGGCCGGTCGGCGGGGAGTGGCCTCCCCGGGAGGTGCGCGGCGACCGAGGGGGGTCACGGTTCGCCCCAGGGCGATCCCCCGCCGAGCCGGCGCAGGAACGCCTCCGGGTCCAGGGGGCGGCCGGTGGCCGCGGCGAGGAGCTCGTCGGCGGACCGCCGGTGGCCGTGCCGGTGCACGTGGCGGCGCAGCCAGCCCAGGAGAGCCGAGGTGTCGCCCCGCCCCACATCGCCCCAGAACCCCGGCTGGGCGGCCAGGAAGGCCTCCATCAGTTGGGCGGCGGCCAGGTTGCCCAGGGTGTAGGACGGGAAGTAGCCGAAGGCGCCCAGGCTCCAGTGCACGTCTTGCAGGCAGCCCTCCCGGTCGTCGGCCGGCCGCACGCCGAGCAGCTCCTGGGACTCGTCTGCCCAGGCCGCCGGCAGGTCGCCCACGGCCAGGTCCCCCCCGAGCAACGCCACTTCCAAGCGGAAGCGGAGGAGGATGTGGAGGTCGTAGGTGGCCTCGTCGGCCGCCACCCGCTGCACCCCCGGACGCACCCGGTTGACCTGGCGCCACACCCCCTCGGGCGTAGCGCCCCCGAGGGACGCCGGGAAGAGGCGCCGGAGCTCCGGCAGGTAGTGCTCCCAGAAGGGCAGACTCCGCCCCACGTGGTTCTCCCACAGCCGAGACTGGGACTCGTGGATCCCCATGCCCGCGCCTTCGGCCAGGAGGGTGCCCCGGAGCTCCGGGGCGAAGCCCTGATCGTACAGGCCGTGGCCGGCTTCGTGGAGCGTGGCGAAGAGCCCGGGCAGGGGGCTGGCGGGGAGGAACCGGACGGTCAGCCGCACGTCGCCGTCCCCGGCCAGCAGGGTGAAGGGGTGGGTCGATCGGTCAAGCCGTCCCCGGGTGAAGTCGAAGCCCAGGTCCCCCAGGAGCCGGCGACAGAACCGCTCCTGCCTGGTGGGGCCGTAGCGTCCCGGGGGCACCCCGCCGGCGTCGGCGTCCGGGTGGCGGCCGGCCCGCTCCCGGGAGAGCGGTGCGAGGCGCGAGCCCAGGGTGGCCAGGAGGGGCTCCAGGCGGCCGCGCCGCAGGCCCGGCTCGTGCTCCTCCAGCAGGCCATCGTAGAGGTCCTCCGAGCACCGCAGGCACCCGGCTCGTTCCCGCACCAGCGCGAGGAGGTCGGAGAACCCGGGCGCGAAGACGCCGAAGGCGCGCTCGGCGCGGGCCGCCTCCCACGCCGAGAGGGCCCGGGACCGGGCCGCGGCGAAGGCCCGGACCAGGTCCTCGGGTAACGCCAGCGCGAGGCGGCGTACCCGGCGCAGGTGTTCGAGCTCGGCGGCGAGCCGGCTCCCCGCTGGGGCGCGGGGCGACACCTCCTCCACCAGGTCGCCGAGGTCGTCGTCGACCAGCAGCCGGTGCCGCAGGCTCTCCACCACCGCCGTCTGGGCGCCCCGGCCCGCCCGGGCCGCTCCGGGCAGATAGGTCTCCTCGTCCCAGCCAAGCAGGCCGATGGTGCCGTCCAACGCCCGTAGGTCTTCGATCCGGCGGCGCAGCCGGGCCTCGGCGCCCGGCCCGCCCACCCGGGGCCGCCGGGGGGAGCGCAGCTCCGGGGGCGGGTGGCCGACCAGCACCGCCGCCATGCCGCCCCGCTGGGCGACGTTGACCACCGCCTTCTGGGAGACCCGGCACAGGGTCCCCAGGCCGCCGTCGGTGGGGGCGAAGCCGTGGACCACGAAGAACGGCTCCTCGTGGACGCGGCCGTCCGCCCCCACCACCGGGAACTCGGCCACCGGCAGGCTCGCGGCCGCTTGGACCACCCAGCTCTGCTCCGGGTCGTCCGCCCGGGCCAGGGCCTCCTCGAGGAGCGCCTCCCACTCGCCCTGCTCCCGGTGGGCGCCGAGATGGACCCCGGCGCCGCCGTAGCCGCGGTTGGGCTTGAGCACCAGCTGCTCCCGGTGACGCCGGGCGTAC
>JBBIIA010000096.1:0-15844 GCA_037446775.1 Deltaproteobacteria bacterium | reverse complement strand
ACTGGTCACTGGTCACTGGTCACTGGTCACTGGTCACTGGTCACCGCTCACCGCTCCTGCGGCAGTACGCCCTTCCCGAGAAGGCTCTTTTCCCATGGTCAAGTACATCGCGGTGGCCGGCAACATGGGCAGCGGCAAGTCGAGCCTCGTCCAGTTCCTGTGCCGCCGGTATCCCCACATCCGCCCGTTTTACGAGCGCAACGAGGAGAACCCGTACCTGGCTGACTTCTACCAGGAGATGGGCGCCTGGGCGTTTCACTCCCAGGTCTACTTCCTCACCTTGAAGTTCCGCACCCATCTGGAGCTCGACGCCTGCCCCCAGACCGTGATCCAGGACCGGACGATTTACGAAGACGCCGAGATCTTCGCCGAGAACCTGCACCGGCGGGGCCTCCTTACGGGGCGGGACTACCGGGCGTACCGGCTCCTGTACGAGACCATCGCCGCGAGCCTCAACCCCCCGGACCTCCTGGTGTACCTGAAGTCCGGCGTGCGGACGATTCAGCGGCGGATCCGCCGCCGGGGCCGGGTCTTTGAAGCGGGCATCGAGCCCCAGTACCTCAAGGACCTCTCCCGCCTCTACACCCGCTGGCTGGACCGCTACACCCTGTCCCCGGTCCTGGTCCTCGACGCCGACCGCCTGGACTTCCTCAACGACATGGTGGACCGCATCGAGGTGATGGAGACGATCGAGAAGTACCTGTAGGCAGGTTGGTCTCGCGGGGATGCTCGGTACTCGACGGGGACGGGATCGTCGACCACACCGCCGAGCCGGAGGGGGCGCCTCCTTCGCCTACCGGATGCCCGGGCTCTACCGTCCCAAGCTCACGGCCGTGTTCTCCGAGGGGACGACGCGCGAAGCCACGGTCCTCCTCCTGGGGGAAGACCGCGTGGCCCTCGACGCCCTGCTCGCGCCCCACCGGGGGGCGGGTTGTGGCCCCCGGTGGGGCGCGGTAGGATCAATGGGACGATCCCTTCTCCAGCACGTTTCTGACGGCCCGGGAGCCCCCATGATCCGCTTCGCCGCTGCCCCCCTCGCCGCGACCCTTGCCCTCGGGCTCGCTGCTTGCGCCATCAACCCCGTCACCGGCTCCCGGGAGTTCTCCCTCATGGGGGAGGTCCAGGAGGCCCGGATGGGGGAGCAGGCGTATCCCGTGTACACCCAGATGTCGGAAGGGCTCTACCCCGACCCGGCCCTCCAGGCGTACGTGGCCGGAGTGGGCCAGCGCCTCGCGGCCCTGGGGCACCGCCCCGAGCTCGCCTACGAGTTCAACGTGGTCAACGCCTCCGAGATCAACGCCTATGCGCTCCCCGGCGGCAAGATCTCCATCACCCGGGGCCTGCTCGCCAAGATGACCAACGAGGCCCAGCTGGCGGCGGTGCTCGGCCACGAGATCGGCCACGTCACCGCCCGCCATGCCGCCGCCGGCTACACCCGGCAGGTGCTCGCCGGAGTGCTGACCACGGTGGGGATGGTGGCCCTGGAGTCGGCCGACGTCCGGGGGGGCGAACTCCTCGCCCAGGGGGGGATGCTCGCGTCGACCCTGGTACTCCAAAAGTACGGCCGCGACCAGGAGCGCCAGTCCGACGAGCTCGGCATGGAGTACCTGACCCTGGCGGGCTACCACCCCGAGGGCCTGGTCCAGACCATGGAGATCCTCCACCGGAGCCATGAGAAGGAGCCCTCCGCCGTGGAGACCCTCTTTCGGAGCCACCCCCTCACCTCGGAGCGCATCGAGACCGGCCGGCGGCTGGCTGCGGCCCAGCCGGCCGACCTGAAGCGCCCCGAGAACCTGCGGGAGGAGGCCTTCCGGGCGGCCACCGCGGGGCTGCGGGCCACCGAGGAGGCTTACGCGGCCATGGACAAGGGGAAGGCGGCCCTGGCCAAGGGCAAGACCGAGGAGGCCCTGGTGCTCCTGGCGGAGGCCACCCGGCTCGCCCCGGACCACGCCCTGCCGTGGACCTTCCGGGCCGCCGCCGAGGCCAAGGCGAAGAAGCTCCCGGAGGGGGCCACGTCCGCCGAGAAGGCCGCGGCGCTCGATCCGGGGCTCTTTCGCGCCCGGTTCGTGGCGGGGGTGCTCGCCTTCGAGGAGAAGAGGTACCCCGGGAGCCTCGCCCACCTGGAGGCGGCCGACCGCCTGGTGCCCGACCAGCCCCAGGTGACCTTCTTTAGGGGCCGCAACCTCGACGCCCAGGGCCGCCGCGAAGACGCCGCTCGGGCCTACGCCGCAGTGCTCCAAAAGGTTCGCAAGGGCCCCATGGCCGAGCACAGCTACCGGCGGCTGGTGGAGTGGGGGTACGTGCGCAGGCAGTAGGGGGGCCTCGGCGGTCCGCTAGAAGGGCACGTCCTCGTTGGGGTCGAAGCCGCTGGGGCCCGGGAAGTCGTCGGGGCCCGAGGTCGGCCGGCCGCCGCCGCTGGGGCGGCTGGTCGGTCGGCTGCCCCCCTGGGGCTCGCCGTGGCCCCCGCCCTCCGAGCCCTTGGTGCGGCCGAGGAACTGGATGTCGCCCACCACGATCTCGGTGGTGTAGCGGGCGTTGCCGTCCTTGTCTTCCCACTTGCGGGTCTGGATCCGCCCCTCGATGTAAACGCTCGAGCCCTTCTGGAGGTACTGGTTGCACAGCTCGGCCTGGCGGCCCCACGCCACCACGTTGTGCCACTCGGTGTGGTCGGCCCACTCCTCGCCCTGCTTGCGCCGCTCGGTGGTGGCGAGCGAGAAGTTGCAGACCGCGTTGCCGCTCTGGGTGTAGCGGATCTCCGGGTCCTTGCCGAGGTTGCCGATGAGGATCGCCTTGTTTACGCCGCGGGCCATGTCGTCCTCCAGTTCTGTCAGGGGGGCCCCGAACCGCATGCCGTCCGCCCCATCCCCGGAGCCGTCTACCCGTACCGCCCCTCGATGTACTCGGCGGTCTTGGGGCTCTTGGGGGAGAGGAAGAGGTCTTCGGTGCGGGAGTGTTCAACGAGCTCGCCCATCAACATGAAGATGCACTCGTCGCTGGCGCGGCGGGCCTGGGCCATGTTGTGGGTGACGATGACGATGGTGTAGTGCCCCTTGAGGGCGAACATCAGCTCTTCGATGGCCCGGGTCCCCTCCACGTCCAGGGCCGAGCACGGCTCGTCCATTAGGATCACCTCGGGCTTGAGGGGCAAGAGCCGCGCGATGCATAGCTTCTGCTGCTGCTCGAGCTGCAACCCCGTGGCCCGGTCCCCGAGCCGGTCCTTGAGGTCGGCCCACAGCCCCACCTCGGTGAGGGCCTTCTCCACCGCCTCGTCCAGGGCGGTTCGGGCCAAACGTTCCCCGGCGGCGTGGAGCCGAAGCCCGAACACCACGTTCTCGTACACCGAGATGGGGAGCGGGTTGGGGCGCTGGAAGACCATCCCCACCGCCTTGCGGAGCTCGAAGAGGGAGACGTCCGGGTCGTAGATGTTCTTGCCGAGGATCGAGATCTCCCCGGCGGTGCGCACGTAGTCCCACCGCTCGTTGATGCGGTTGAAGCAGCGCAAGAGCGTAGTCTTGCCGCAGCCGCTCGGGCCGATCAACGAGGTGATCAAGCCGTGGCGGATGGTCAGGGAGACCTCCTTGAGGGCCTGGAACGGGCCGTACCAGAGGTTCAGGTCCCGGGTGACGATGGCGTGGTCGGTGCTCATGGGCGCTAGCCGATGATGCCGTGGACGTAGTCGTACGTCCGGGGGTCCGCGGGGTCCTCCGAGAAGATCACCTCGGTGTCGTCGATCTCGATCACGTCGCCGTTCCACAAAAACAGGGTCCGGTCGGCGAGGCGCCGCGCCTGCTGGGTGAGGTTGGTCACCAGGATGATGGTCATGTGGCGCCGGAGCTCCTTGAGCACGTCCTCGATGCGCATGGTGGTGACCGGGTCGATGGCGATGGAGAACTCGTCCAGGCACAGGATCTCGGGCTGGTGGGAGAGCGCCCGGGCGATGGTGAGGCGCTGCTGCTGGCCCCCCGAGAGCTTGGTGCCGAGGCTCGTCAGCCGGTCCTTCACCTCGTCCCACAGGGCCGCCTGGGTGAGGCAGCGCTCCACGATCTCGTCGAGCTCGGCCTTGGACCGTAGCCCGGCGCACCGCGGCGCGAACGCCACGTTGTCGTAGATGGTCAGGGGCAGGCCCACCGGCAGGGGGGCCACCATGCCGATCTTGCGCCGCAGCTCGTACACGTTGCGGGTGGTCGCCACGTCCTCCCCGTCCACCGCAATCGAGCCCGTGACGTGGCTGCCGGGGGTGAACTCGATGGTGCGGTTGATGCAGCGCAGGAGCGAGGTCTTGCCCGACTGGGCGGGGCCGATGACGCCGAGGATCTCGTGCTCGCGCACGTCAAAGGAGACGCCGTGGAGCACCTCCCGGGTGCCGTAGGCGAGGCGGAGGTTTTGGACCTGGATCTTGGGCGCGGGGCTCATGGGGCTACCACTTCTTCCGGTTGCGCAGCCACACCCGCAACCCGATGGCGGCGGCGTTGACCAGCAGCACCGACCCCAGCAGGACCACCGCGGTGGCCGCGGGGACGGCCTCCCGCACCCCGGGCACCTGGGTCGAGACGGTGTACAGGTGCATGGAGAGGGCCATGCACTGCTCGCCGAGTTGGTAGGGGAAGAGGTCCCCCCGCTGGACCGCCTTGTAGAAGACCGCCCCGGTGAACATGATCGGCGCGGTCTCCCCGGCCGCCCGGCTCACCTGCAAGATCACCCCGGTCAAGATGCCGCTCACCGAGTTGGGGAGCACGATGGACCAGATGGTCTGCCACCGGGTCGCCCCCACGTTCCAGCACGCCTCCCGAAAGGACCGGGGCACCGACGCCAGGGCCTCCCGGGTGCTGGCGATGATGACCGGCAGGGTCATGATGGCCAGGGTCAGGGAGGCCGAAAGGATCGAGTAGCCGAGCTTGGCGGCGTAAACGAAGGCTCCCAGGCCGAAGAGGGCGTGGACGATGCTCGGCACCCCGGCCAGGTTGATCACCGCGAGGTTGATCAGCCGGTTGAACCAGTTGTCCCGGGCGTACTCGTTGAGGTACACCGCCGCGAGGATGCCGATGGGGGCGGACACCGCGAGGGAGAGGCCCACCAGGTACAGGGTGCCCACGAAGGCCGGCCAGACGCCCCCCTCGGTCATCCCCTTCCGGGGGATGTCCAGGAGGAACTCGAGGCTCAGGGCGGGGGCCGCCTCGGCCACCAGGTAGGCGAGGATCGCCACCAGGGGCACGATGGTGGTGGCCGCCATGGCCAGGAGCACGCCCCGGACCACGGCTTCGGTGCGCTGCTTGGCGCGCACCGCCGGGGTGGTGGTGAACCGGTTCCGGTCGATGCCGGTGGGCTCGGTCATCGGGTCACTTCTTCCGAATGCCGCGGATCACGAGGTCGGCGGTGAGGTTGACGACGAAGGTGATGGTGAAGAGCAGCACCCCGGTCAGAAAGAGCACCCGGTAGTGGTCGGAGCCCGCGGGGGCCTCGCCGAGCTCGGCGGCGATGTTGGCGGTGAGGGTGCGCACCGAGTCCAGGATGCCGTGGGGGATCTGCACCGCGTGGCCGGTGGCCATCAGCACCGCCATGGTCTCCCCGATCGCCCGGCCCACCCCGAGGAGCACGGCGGCCAGGAGGCCGTTTTTCGCCGCCGGCAGAAGCACCCGGTACAGGAGCTGCCAGCGGGTGGCGCCCAGGGCGATCCCCGCCTCCCGGAAGGAGTCGGGCACCGCCTTGAGGGCGTCCTCGCCGATGGAGACGATGATCGGCACGCTCATCAAGGCGAGGATCAGGGCGCCGTTGAGCATGTTGACCCCCACCGGGGCCCCCAGCACCTGGACCAGGAGCTTGCTCATCACGGTGAGGCCGAGAAAGCCCCACACCACGCTCGGGATGGCCGCCAGGAGCTCGACGACGATCTTGAGGGTCTCCCGCAGCCGGGGCCCGCAGAACTCGGAGATGAAGATCGCCACCCCGAGGCCGAAGGGCACCGCGATGACCATGGCCAGGACGGTGACGCTAAAGGTGCCGACGATTAGGGCCAGGGCGCCGTAGCGGACGTTGACCGCCGAGGTGGGGTACCAGGCGGTGCTGCCCAAAAACTCGCCGAGGCGGAAGGAGTCGCTCACCAGGACCGGCGCGGCTTCTCGGAAGACGAAGAAGAAGATCGCCAGGACGAAGAGGATGGCGCTCACCCCGCTGAAGCGGATGATCGTCTCCACGGCGATCTCCCCCGCCCGAGCCCACAGGGGGCGGGTGGGGCGGGGGACGGGGGTGTTCGTCGACGTCACGGGTCTCGGTCCCGGGGCCAGGTTACTGGGCGCTCGAAAGGGCGCGCACCGGCACGTAGCCGCTCTCCTGGACGATCTTCTGGCCCTGGTCGCTGAGCACCCACTCGAGGTACGCCTTGACCGCCCCCTGGGGCTCCCCGAGGGTGTACAGGTGCAGGGAGCGGGCGATGGGGTAGGACTTGTCCAGGGTCGCCGCCACGCTCGGGGCTACCGCGGGCGCGCCCTTGGCCGGGGCGACCCGGAGCATCTTGACCCCCGCCGTGGCGTAGCCCATGCCGCTGTAGCCGATGGCGGCGGCGGTGCCGGCCACTAGCTCCACCACCTCCTTGGAGCCGTTCAGGTCCCGGGAGCCGAGCTTGAAGTCCTGGTTCTTGAGCACGTGTTCCCGGAGGAACTCGTAGGTGCCGGAGCTCGACTGGCGGCTGACCCGGACGATCTCGTCCTGCCCGCCGGGCAGCTGCACCCCCAGGTCGGACCACTTGGTGATGGTGCCGCCCTCCCGGTAGATCTCGGCGACCTGCTCCTCGGTGATCTCCTCCAGGGGGTTGTCCTTGTGCACGTAAATGGCCAGGGCGTCGTAGCCAATCACGAAGTCCCCGGGGGTCTTGCCGGTGTTCTTCTGGGCCGACTCGATCTCCTGGGGCTTGATCTCCCGGGAGGCGTTGGCGATGTCGATGGTGCCCCGGGTCAGGGCGGCGAGGCCGACCCCGGTGCCGCCCCCGGACACCTCCAGGTCCACGTCGGGAGCCACCTTGGCGTACGCCTCGGCCCACGCCTGGGTCAGGTTGACCATGGTGTCGGAGCCCTTGTTTTGAATGATGGTTCGGGCGGCCTTGGGGGCGGCGGCCTTCGGGTCCTCGCCGCCCTTGGAGCAGGCGCCAAGGCTAAGGGCGAGGGTGGTGGCGAGGGCGAGGGTGGTGAAGCGGGCAGCGGTCGTCATTGGGGGTTCACCTTCGTTCCGAGGATGGCTTCCACGAGGTCGCGGATGTGGCCGTCGATGAACTGGTAGGTCGCCTCGAAGGCGGCCTTCTCCTGCTCCGGCGTCTGGCCGGGGACGGAGGGGTCCGGGGTGCTCCAGTCGAGAAACAGCACCTTGCGGGGCACGCGGGGGAAGGCCCGGGGCACCTCGGGGTCCAAGCCGATCACCACCTGGTAGTGGTCCAGGTGGGGCACCTGGAAGATCCCCTTGGGGGCCATGCGGGAGAGGTCGAACCCCTTGCTCCGCATGAACGACACCGCCCGGGGGTCCAGGGCCCCGGGATCGAGCCCGGCGCTGGAAAACAGGAAGTGGGGTTGGTGGAGGGAGTTGGCTACCGCTTCGGCCATCAAGGACCGGCACGAGTTCTGGCGGTCGACGAAGAGCACCCGGAAGACCTCGCTCCCCTCGTGCTTGGCGTACGCGCCGGTGCACATGTACAGGACCTCGAGGCAGATGTTGCGAGCCCGGTCCGACACCCGTTCCAAACGGCGCGCCACCGTGGTCAGGGGCCGCAGGGCCTCGAAGGGGATCTTGTCCTCCCGAAAGAGCTGCACGATGTCGGTGTTGAGGCTGGACTTGAGGGTGTCCACGGTCTCCTCGACCGTCATGATCCGGCGCGCGAGCTCGGCGTCCTGGGTGACAAAGGCTTGGGTGGCCTCCCGGAGCATGGCGATGGAGAGGTTGGCGATCTCGACGAAGCGCTCCCGGGGCACCTCGGGCTGGAGCGCCCCGAGCTTGAGGGACTGGCGCGCGATGTTTTCGGCGTAGTCCCCCACCTGCTCCAGCTCCTGGTTGATCTTAATGGTGCTGTACGCCAGGCGCAGAAGGCCGGCGACCGGCTGCTGGCGCACCAAGAACTCCAGGCAGAGCCGGTCGAGCTGCTTCTCCTTCTCGTCCAGGAGGTCGTCCCGCAGGATGACCCCGTAGGCGAGCTGGCGGTCGTTCTCGACCAGGGCCTTGACGCAGTCCTGCAGCGCCTTCTCGGCCATGCCGCTCATCTCGGCGACCTTGGCGCGCAGGCGATCGACGTCGCGCTGCAGGGACTGTTCTAGATGGGTGTGGGGCACGGGTCGCTCTCCCTCGCAAGGCAGACGCCCCCCAGGCGCTGCCAATTTGGGGCCGCCTTCTACCACGGCTGGCGGCCCAGGGCAACCTCTCCTGTCGGGACTGGCGGCCTCAGTCCGGGGCGGCCGGGGCACCCGGTGCCAGGAGCACCCGAAGGCCGAAGGCCGCCTCGAAGAGGTCGGCCTTCTCCGCCGCACCGTGGCGCTCCACCGACAGGTCCCCGCGGCCCTCCGGGATCAACCGCAGGGCCCCGTCCCCGAGCTCGCATCCCAGAGCCCCGACCTGGCCGGTGCGCCGCCGATCCAAGCCGTCGGCCAGGCGCAGGAGGCCCCCGAGGCGGCGCACTAGCTCGCGGTCCGCGGGGGCGAGCTGGGCGAAGCCCTGGTGCTTCTTCTTGGGCAGGGCCTTGCGGTGGTAGCGGGCGACGTTGGCCACGATCTCCCGCTCCCGGGGCGCGAGGCCCACCAGGTCGGCGTGGCGGATTAAGTGGTAGCTGTGCTTGTGGTGGCTGTCGTAGCCGATGAAGTACCCCACGTCGTGCAAGAGCGCCGCGGCTTCCAAAAGCTCCCGGGCGCGGCCGTCCAGGCCGAAGCGCCCGGCCACCGTCAGAAAGAGGGTGTCGGCCAGGGCCGCTACCTGGGCGGCGTGGGCCCGGTCCACGTGGCAGGAGCGGGCCAGGGCTTCCGCAGCGGTGCGCCAGTCCCGGGGGCCGGCGCCGGGGGCGAGCAGGCCGTGGGCCCGTAGGCCCCGGAGGATCAGGCCCGCCCGGATGCCGCGGTCGTTGATGGTGAGGAGGTTGGCGCCGAAGTGGTTCATCACCTCGTCCACTACCGCCACCCCGGCGACGATGATGTCGGCCCGCTCGGGGCTGAGCCCCGGCACCGCCCGGCGCTCCTTTAGGCTCTTGCGCGCAAGCATGGCCGACAGGTGCACCACCTCGGAGCGTAGGACCTCGTAGCCGTGGACCGAGTCGAAGCG
The DNA here is from genome assembly GCA_037446775.1 of Deltaproteobacteria bacterium. GTDB lineage: Bacteria > Desulfobacterota > Deferrisomatia > Deferrisomatales > JACRMM01 > JBBIIA01. The sequence goes on along the minus strand of JBBIIA010000096.1, from coordinate 6,562 downwards.
CTCGCCGCGCAGCGCCATGGCCATGGCGGCGAGGGCGGTCAGCCCCCCCCCGGAGCCGATTAGCTTCTGGGGCGCGAAGTCCCGGCGCGGGAGCTCGCGGCGCAGGGTCTTGCGCACGTGCTTGCGGAGGCGCGCCAGGGCGGAGGGCGGGATGGGGTCGGCGGCGAGAAACCGTTCGGTGAGCACCACCGCCCCCAACTCCAGGGACCGGAGCTCTTCCAGGTGCTCCCCGGCGGCGAGCACCACCTCCACGCTGCCGCCCCCCAGGTCCACTAGGGCGTGCCGGGTGTGGGCGACGTCGAAGTGGTGCCAGGCGCTCAAGGCCACCAGTTCCGCTTCCTCTTCCCCCGAGATCACCCGGAGGCGAACCCCCGTGTCCCGCTCCATGGCGGCGGCGAAGGCGGCCCCGTTGGTGGCCCGGCGCACGGCGCTGGTGGCCACCGCCTCCACCGCCGTTACCCCGAAGCCGACGGCGATTTTGCCCATGCGGGTGAGGGCCTCGGTGGCCCGGGCCCAGGCGGCCTGCGAGATCGCCCCGGTGGCCCACAGGCCCTCCCCCAGGCGCACCGGGGCCCGCTCGTCGTCCAGGATCCGAAAGTCCCCGTCGGGGGTCGTCTCCACCACGATGCACCGCACCGTGTTGGTGCCGACGTCAATCGCTGCCAACCGTCCTGCCATCACCGCGTCCTCCGTGGCGGGCTCCCCGGGGCCCAGGGCAGGGTCGAGCGTGCCCTTCAGCGCAACTTTTCCAGCGCTTTCTCCAGGCGAGAGAAGTGGGGGAGCTGGTTGATGTCGAACACCTCGGCGTGGCGCACCACCCCCGCGCGGTCGATGAGAAACACCGCCCGCTCGCTGGTGCCGTCGGAACGGAGCACCCCGTACGCCTGGGCCGTCGCGCCGTGGGGGTAGAAGTCCGAGAGCACGGGGTACCAGAGGCCCTCGGAGTTCTTGGCGAGGTGCCGGGTCCAGGCGTACAGGGTGGGTACGTTGTCCACCGTCACGCCCAGGACCACGGTGTCGGCAGCCTCAAACACCACCCGGGCGTCGTGGTAGGCTGGCCACTGGATCGAGCATACCGGGGTCCAGGCGGCGGGAACGAAGCTGAGGAGCACGTTCTTCTGGCCCCGGAACTGGGCCAGGGAGACCGGCCCATGGGCCACCGAGGGCAGGGTGAAGTCCGGGGCCACGGTGCCCACCGCCAGGCCCCCGGCGCTCGCCTGGGGCGCCAGCGGGGGCACCGGGTAGATCCCGGGGTCGGGTGGGTCGGCGCCCCGGGCCGGCCCGGCTCCCCAGACGCCGATCAGCAGAAGCCCCCAAACCATCCGTTTGCTTGCCACGTCGCACCTCTTCTTCCCATGGGCTTTCGCACGGTCGCAGTTGCTGATCCTGGCTCCGTGTCCTGCCCCAGGCCGAAAGGACCCGCCCCAGGTGCAGCCTTCGACTCTGCCGCACCTTGACAGCGGGCGCCTTATGAGACATCCAGAACCGAGAACCCCTGGGGCCCGGGGTCAGGGGCGCCTAAGGACCGCCGACCGGAGCCCCCCGAGGGGGACCTGGTAGTTGCCGTACTCGGTGACGCCGGTACACAGGAGATCGCGGGAGAGGTCCCCTTCGAGCACCGTGCCCCCCTCGACGGTGAGGGACACGCGAACCGTCGTCCCTCCCTCGGCGCCCACGGCAAGGCGCTCGAGCTTGGCGAAGGGGACCATCAAGATGCCCTCGCCCCGGGCCAGGGGGAGGAAGGTCTTGCCGGCGCACGAGAAGAGCTCGACCCGGGTGGTTACCCCCTGGCGGTCGGCGAGCTCGGCGCGCACGTTGTCCCGCGGCCGAGGGATGGCCTCGTTGAGGGGGCCGTTGCGCCCCCCTCCCATCCCCAAAAGAGCTGGCACGGCGGCAAAGGTGACGAGTAGGGGCACCCAGTAGCGGCGATCCATGGCGATCCTCCTAGCGGCGTACAGCGACCCGACCGCTCCATTGTACCTCCTTCGGCGCCCGCGTTGAACCAGACCCGCGGGCCAGACCTGGGGGCAGCGAGGAGACGAAACCATGCCGTTTGCCGAGATCACCGAGGTGTACGTCGCCCTCGAAGCCGTGGAAGCCGCCGCCGTGGCCGGTCTCCTGGAAGCCGCCGGCCTCTCGCCCCGGATCCGGGACATGACCATCACTCCGTACCCGGTGGCCTTCGGTCCCCTGGGGGAGAAGCGGGTCGCCGTCCCCACCACCCAGGCCCGCCAGGCCCGGGAGCTTCTTCGCCACGCGGTAAACGACGGCTACCTGCTCCCCCAGGGCATCATCCTCGAAGACCCGGCCGGCCCCCAGCCCTAACCGCTCAGCCGCCTCGGCGGCCCGGGGGACGGACGCCGAGCCGCCATCTTCTTGTACAAGGCGGTGCAGTGGATCCCGAGGGTGCGGGCGGCCAGGGCCCGGTTGCCGCCGACCGCCTCCAGGGCCGCCTCGATGGCGGCCCGTTCGGCGCCTTCGAGATGGGCGCCCAGGGGGGCCGACGAGACCCCCCCGTCCCGAGTCGACGGCAGGTGGCGCACCTCGATCACCGGCTCCGGGGCCGATGCGGCCCCAAAGCGGGGGAGTGTACCCTTGGGGCTACACCGACCGGATCGTACCAGAGCGGCGGGGGTCTGCCCACCCCTCGGGAAAGCCCGTGATTCCGCGCCCCCAAACGGGACGGCGCGGGGATCGGGGGCGCGGCACGAGACGTGCTAGGATGGGAAGCGAGCTGGGGGGGCCGGCGTTGGGGGGGCGCCGGGCACCCGCGCCGCCCATCGAGCAGTCCCCCACGGCTTCCGGGCCTGGCCCGAGAAAGGAGACGCCCGTGTTTCTACCCACCGAAGAGCTGCGCCTGCTGCGGGACACGGTCCGCCGGGCGGCCCGGGAGCGGGTCGCGCCCCTGGCCGCGGCCATCGACCGGGCCGGCGAGTTCAACCGGGAGGTCGAGGCCCTGTGCTGGGACTTGGGGCTGATGACCCTGGTCTACCCCCCCGAGCACGGCGGTGCCGAACGGGACCAGGGGACCGCCCTGTGCGTGGCGGTGGAGGAGCTCGCCCGCCACTGCGCCTCCTCGGCGCTCCTCCTGATCATCCAGGCAGTGGGGAGCTTCCCGATCCTCCACGGCGGGCGGCCCGAGCTCCTGGCGCGGCTCTTGCCTCGCGTGGTCGCCAACCGCGAGCTGGTCGCCTACCTGGTCACCGAACCCGGGGCCGGCTCCGACGTGGGCGCCCTGCGGGCCACCGCGGCCCGGGACGGCGCCGGGTACGTGCTCACCGGCACCAAGTGCTTCGCCACCAACGGCGCCGTGGCGTCCCTGTACGCGGTGCTCGCTCGCACCGGGCCGGGCCGGGGGCGGGACGGCTTGTCCTTCTTCCTGGTGGAGCGGGACGCCCCCGGGCTCACCATCGGCAAGGTCGAGCAGAAGCTCGGCCAGCGGGGCTCCAACACCGCCGAGGTGATCCTGGACGAGGTCCGGGTGCCCGCGGCGCACCTCCTCGGGGAGGAGGGGAAGGGGTTCTTGCTCGCCATGAAGGACTTCGACATGTCCCGGCCCGCGGTAGGCGCCCAGGCCCTCGGCATCGCCGAGGGGGCGCTGGCCCAGATGCTCGCCTACGCCAGGGCGCGCAAGACCTTCGGCAAGGCGCTCGCCGATCACCAGTTGATCCAGCAGATCCTCGCCGACAGCGCCACCCGGATCGAGGCCGCCCGCGGGTTGGTGTACCGGGCCGCGGGCCAGTACGATGATGGACAGCGCAACACCAAGCTCGCCTCCATGGCCAAGGTGTTCGCCTCGGACACCGCCATGCAGGTCACCACCGACGCCATCCAGGTGCTCGGGGGGTACGGCTACCTGCAGGACTTCCCGGTGGAGCGGATGTTTCGCGACGCCAAGCTGACCCAGATCTTCGAGGGCGCCAACCAGATCCAGCGACTGGTGATCGCCCGCGAGCTCCTAAAGGAGGGTGCCTGAGCCATGACCTACACCGAGATCCTCTTCGAGAAGCGGGACGGCGTCGCCACCCTGACCATCAACCGGCCGCGCCGGTACAACGCCTGCACCCCGGTCACGGTCTACGAGCTGACCCACGCCCTCACCGACGCCTGGGTCGATCCGACCGTGGGCGTGGTGGTGCTGACCGGCGCCGGGGACAAGGCGTTTTGCACCGGCGGCGACCAGACCCTCCGGGACCGGGGAGGCTACGAGGGCACCGTGGCGGCCCTGCCCCTGGAGGTGGGCTGGCAGCAGGTGACCGCCCTGATCCGCGGCATCCCCAAGCCGGTGATCGCCCGGGTGAACGGTTTCGCCATCGGCGGCGGCCACGTCTTCCACGTGGTGTGCGACTTCTCCATCGCCAGCGAGAGCGCCCAGTTCGGCCAGGCCGGGCCCCGGGTCGGGAGCTTCGACCCGGGTTTTGGGACCGGTGACCTGGCCCGGGCCGTGGGCATGAAGCGGGCCAAGGAGATCTGGTTCCTGTGCCGCCGCTATTCCGCCGCCGAAGCCCTGGCCATGGGGCTGGTCAACGCGGTGGTGCCCCCCGAACGCCTCGACGAGGAGGTGGCGACCTGGTGCCGGGAGCTCCTCGCCAAGAGCCCCACGGCCCTCAAGATGCTCAAGTACGCCTTCCACGCCGAGACCGACGGCGTGGCGGGTATCACCAACCTGGGGGTCGGCGGCTTGAGCCTGTACTACGGCACCGACGAGGCGCTGGAGGGCCGCAACGCCTTCGTGGAGAAGCGGCCGCCGGACTTCGGGAGGTTCCGGACGTGAGCGGCGATCCAGGGGCCCCCGGGGCCGTGCGCCGGGCCCTGGTGGTGGGCGCCGGGCTGATGGGGGGCGGCATCGCCCAGGTGTGCGCCCAGGCCGGGATCGAGGTGCGGCTGTTCGATGCCGACCCCGGGGCCGCGGCCCGGGCCCGGGAGGCGATGGGCCGGTCCCTGGCCCGGCGGGCGGCGAAGGGTGCCCTGCCCGAGGGGGTGGAGGCCGTGCTGGCCCGGGTGCGCCCGGCGGCAGACCTCCCCGTAGCGGCCGCCGACGTCGACCTGGCCGTGGAGGCGGTCTTCGAGGACCGGGAGGTGAAGCGCGAGGTGTTTCGCCGCCTCGACCAGGCCCTGCCGGCGGGGGCGCTCCTCGCGTCCAACACCTCGGCCATCCCGATCTCCGCGCTTGCCGGCGCCACCCGCCGGCCCGAACGGGTGCTCGGGCTCCACTTCTTCAGCCCGGTGCCCCTGATGCAAGCGGTGGAGGTGATCCGAGGCGATGCCACGGGAGGCGAGGCGATGGAGCGGGGCCTCGCCTTCGTCCGCCAGCTCGGCAAGGTGCCGATCCGGGTCAACCGCGACGTGCCGGGCTTCGTCATCAACCGGATCAACCTCCCCTCGACCCTGGAGGCCATCCGCCTGGTGGAGGAGGGAGTGACCACCGTCGAGGACGTGGATCAGGGGGTGAAGCTAGCCCTTGGACGCAAGCTGGGGATCTTCGAGACCGGCGATCTGGTCGGCCTCGACGTCACCCTGGGCGCCCTGACGGCGCTGGCCGAGGCAACCGGCGACCCTCGCTGGGCCCCCCCGGTGCTCCTGCGCCAGAAGGTCGCCGCCGGGCACCTCGGCCGCAAGACCGGCCGGGGGTGGTACGAGTACGACGAAGACGGCCAGAGGAGGTAGCCGCCTTGGACCACGAAATCCCCGAAGAGCTCCGGCTGATGGTCGACACGGTCCGCCGCTTCGTGCGCCAGGACCTGGAACCCTTGAGCCAGCAAGTGGAGGACGAGGACGCGATCCCCGAGCCGGTGGTCCAAACCATGCGCGAGCTCGGGCTCTTCGGCCTGTCGATCCCGGCGGAGTACGGGGGCCTGGGGCTCGGGTCGTTGGGCGAGTGCCTGCTGTACGAGGAGCTCGGCAAGACCAACGCGGCCTATCGCACCCGGGTCGCCACCAACAACGGCATCGGCTCCCAGGGCCTGGTTCTCGACGGCACCCCGGAGCAGCGGGCCCGCTACCTGCCCCGCCTCGCCTCGGGGGAGTGGACCGCGTGCTTCGCCTTGAGCGAACCCGAGGCCGGCTCCGACGCGGCCAACCTGCGCACCACGGCCACTCGGGATGGCGACTCCTGGGTGCTCGACGGCTTGAAGCACTTCATCACCAACGGCGACCTGGCCGACCTGGCCACGGTGTTCGCGGCCACCGACCGGGCCAAGCGGGCCCGGGGGGGCATCACCGCCTTCGCCGTCGAGCGGGGCACCCCGGGCTTTCGGGTGGGCCGGGTGGAGCGCAAGATGGGCCTGCGGGGCACCCACACCTGCGAGCTCCTCTTCGAGAACTGCCGGGTGCCCAAAGACGCCGTGATCGGCGGCGAGGCCATGGTGGGCCAGGGCTTCAAGACCGCCATGCGGGTGTTGGACAAGGGCCGGCTGGCGATTGCCGCCTCGGCCCTGGGGGGGGCGCAAAAGCTCCTGGAGCTGTCGGTGGAGTACGCCAAGCAGCGGGTCCAGTTCGGCAAGGCCATCGGCGAGTTCCAGCTCGTCCAGGGGATGCTCGCCGACATGGCCACCGAGATCTT
>JBBIIA010000095.1:0-15892 GCA_037446775.1 Deltaproteobacteria bacterium | reverse complement strand
ACGGACCTGCGAGAGCGGGGCCGCGACTACCGAGACGTGATCAGCCCCTTCTTCGGTAAGATCAGAAGCGAGCCGTCCGCCACAATCGGGGGCAACGCCCTGCGAAATCTCGCCCTCGGACTTCCCTACATCATCCAGTCGAGCTCGCGGCGCATGACTGCGATCGTGGAAGCGCGCACCCCGGCCGGCGGCGCGGACAGTCACCGAGAACGGGAGCGGCCCGTTCGCCGCGATCGCCGCGCCTCGCCCGTAGTCCTACGCCCGGTCCGAGCAGGCGGACGATGGTTCGCCGTCGCCCTCGTCTTCCGCGCCGATTTCCTGCCAGACGGGATGGAGTACCGACTTCTGTACCAGGCAGAGCAGGAGAGCCTTCTCCTAAGACCGCCGAATCCTGCGGTGCTCGACGAGTTCGAACGGGAGTTCAGAGGCACCGCCGCACACCAGTTCGTGGGGGAGATCCCATGATCCGAGCCGACTTCGCCGTGAAGATCGCCGCCTTCCTCACCCGGCCACCGTTCGCGGCCCTGGCGCCGGGGGACCCCGAGGCCCTTGCCCAGGCGGCCCTGGGTAGGCCCCTGACCCCAGCCGAACGATCGGCCGGGGCTGAGGCCGAGCGGCAGGCCCGGGGATTGGACATCCCCGCCTGGGTGGACGATCTGCCTTCCCTCGGGCCGGCGGGCGGGTTGGAGTTTCGCCACCCCCTGTCGGGCGCCAGCCGCGACCTGCCGGTTCCTCCGGGCCTTGATCCGGCGCGACTACAGGCGGCGGCCGAGGCGGCCGTTCGGGCCCTGGGGGACAACCAGGCCGACGACGACCCAGAGCGCGTCTTCTTGCGGCTCTGGCGCTTGCTGCCCCAGGCCCTCGGGCGGGAAGAGAACGGTGTTCCTTGGGCCGACCTGCCCGCCGACGGGCGGGTGCCGTCCCACACCTGGTGGGAGCACGCCTCGGTGGCGTCGGCGCTGGCCGCGGCGCTGCCCGACCCGGCGGTGCTCGTGTTCGCGATCGCCGGCGCTCAGGAGTTCGTGGGTACCGCCCGGCGCACCCAGGACTCGTGGATGGGGAGCTTCCTGCTGTCGTATCTGTCGTGGCAAGCCGTACGGGTCGTGGCCGAGCGGTTCGGCCCCGACGCGGTGCTCTCGCCCAGCCTGCGGGGCCATCCCCTGGTGGACCGTTGGCTCGTTCGGGACCGGCGCGTGGCCCAGGTGGAGGAGCCCGGGGGTGAGGCCCTGCGGATCGGGAACATCCCCAACCAGTTCACGGCCCTGGTGCCCGCTTGCGCCATCGACGAGGTGGCCGGGGCCGCCGAACAAGCCGTACGCGATGCCTGGGAGCACATCGCCACGGGGGTGCGCCAGCGTTTGGAGAAGGCGTTGGCCCCCCGATTTTCCGACATCGCCACCTGGGCGCCCGCCTGGGAGCGCCAGATGCGCGACCTGCCGGACCGCCTCGGGATCTTCTGGGGCGCCTGCCCCTGGGGCGGAGCCGACCCCCTGGACGCCATCGACGCCGCGGCCAGCGGCACCGCGGGAACGGCCGACCATTGGCGGGCGGTCTGCGAGGATCTGGGCGAGGCCCGCCGCAGTTTCGGTGTCGCCTATCCCTGGCTGGCCGGATTCGCGGCCCAGGCGCTGTCGGCCCGGAAGAACCTGCGGGACTTCCATCAGACCGATCCCCAAGGCGAGCCGGGCCACAAGTGCACCCTGTGCGGCCAGCTTTCGGCGGTCCACCCGGCGAGCATCGACGGCGGCGACGCCGGGGACCTCAGCAGGTTCTGGAACGAGGCGCGGAAGGTCGACCGTGCCCGGGGCCGCCTCAAGCTCCTGGGCCGCATCCGCGGGGGCGAGCGGCTGTGCGCCGTGTGCCTGACGAAACGCTTCGCCCTGGACGCCCACTTCGAGAACGAGTTGGGGATCGACCGCCACGTCTTCCCGTCCACCTCCACCGTGGCCGCGGCCCAGTTTCTGGCCGACGCCCTGTCGGGCCAGGATCCGGCCGTGCGCGAGCGCCTGCTGGACCACGCCCGGGTAGTGGAGGAGCAACTCAGGGACTGGGTGATCCCGGCCAACCTGCCGGACGGAGTTGCGAAGGCGGGCAGCACCCTCAGCGGCGATTCCCGTTGGACGTCGCTCCGGGATCTGGACGGCGACTGGCTCTACCCCGACTCGTTCCAGCCCGAGCCGGTACGCCGGGAGCTGGGCGCCGAAGCTCGGGACCTGCCCGACGACCGGATCGAAGCCTGCCGGAAGTCGGCCAACACCCTGTGGAAGCAGGCCAAGGCGTCCGAGACCCTCCGGCCTCCGCCCAAGTACTACGCCGTCGTGGCCATGGACGGCGACAACATGGGCGAGTGGCTCAAGGGCCGACGGGGCGCGTCCTGGCCGGGGGTGTTCCGGGCCGACCTGGCCGAGGCCGCGCGGCGTCGCGTGGGCGATCTGACCAGGCCTTCGGGGCCGGCGATCCAGCTCGCCCTGAGCGACGGGCTGCGGGCGTTTTCTCTGGACCTGGTGAAGCCCCTGGTGGACGACTACCAGGGGGCCCTGGTGTACGCGGGAGGCGACGACCTCTTGGCTCTGGTGCCGGCGCCCCGACTCTACCGCTTCCTGGGAGATGTCCGGCGGGCCTTCGTGGGGGACCACACGGGCTGGACCTCAGCGGCCGGACGGCCGGTGCGGGTCGCGGGGGGAGTCGGGGGCATGACCGTGAGCGCGGGCGTGGCCGTGGTGCACCGCAGCCACGAGCTCGCCCAGGCCCTCGCTCAGGCCCAGGGCCTGCTGGCCAAGGCCAAGGACCACCTGGGCCGAAACGCCTTCTCCGTGGGCCTGGTGCGGCGCTCGGGCGAGCTGACCGAGGCGGGCTGGTCCTTTGCCGGCCCCGGGGGCGAGCCTCTGCCGCAACTCCAGGAGGTGCTCGATCTCATGGCGGCCGGCCGGGTCTCGACGCGGCTGGCTTATCGGGTCGGCGCTTGCGGCTGGGCCGAGGGCGCTCCGTCGGCGCCGTGGCAAGCCGAGGCCCTGCGGGCCGAGGCCATCCGGCTGTCTCGGCGGCACGCCGCGGGCAAAGAGAACCGGTCCGCAGCCGAGGCGGCGGTCCGGGGACTGGTGGAGGTCTTGCGGGGTGGGCTGTGGCGAGATCCGCACGGTGGAGACCGACAGGGCTCGGGGCCCGACCTGTGGGCCACCCTCTCGGGGCTGCTGCTGGTGACCGCGTTCCTGTCGGGCCGGGAGGGTTGACCATGTGGATCCGGATCGAACCGTTCGACGTTCTGTTGTTCCGAGACGCCCGTCCGTTCTCGGCGGGCGAGAGCTTCCGGGCCGCGTCCGCCGGGTTTCCGCCGTCTCCGCTGCCCTTCGTGGGCGCCCTGCGCAGCACTCTGTTCCAGGGCCTGGGGATCGATTACGCCGACTACCGCGAGGCGTGCCGCCCGGGGGGGCGGCCGACACCGGCGGCGGCCGACGCTGCCGGTCGGTACGGCACGCCCGACGACCTGGGGGGGCTTCGCTTCTGGGGGCCCTTCGTCGAGCACCCGACCCTTGGGCCTCTGGTGCCCCGGCCCCTGGATCTCATGCGGCGCGACGGCGATGCGGGCACGACCGCCTTCCTCGCGCCGGCAGCCCACCGCTGGCCCGGGGTACGGGCCAGAGGCCCCGAGCTCCGGCCGCTTCGCCTCTCGGGCGAGGCCCGCGAAGAGGAAGGCCCGGCTTACGTGCCATTGGGCGAGCTGGCCGGGTATCTGTCGGGAGCGAGCGCCGCTCGGTTCGTGGCCGAACAAGAGCTCGTGTGTCGAGAAAGCCGCACCGGCATCCAGCGGTCCGAGGCCCGGACCGCCGAGGACGGCCACCTGTACACCGTCGAGTACCTGCGGCTCCGGGACGACGTGGGCGACCCGCCCGGGCAGGCGGGGTTTCGGGTGCGACTCCAGGGCGTTCGCCCGGGGGACCTGCCGGACCGGGGGATCCTGCAACTGGGGGGCGAGGGCCGCCGAGCCCACTACCAGGTCCTGCCCGACGCCACTCCCGCCTTGCCTGCTTCGCCGGTCCTGGCCGGAACCCGGCGGTTCAAGGTTGTTCTCCTGGCGCCGTCGGTCCACGAGCGTGGGTGGCTGCCTGACGCAGTTGCCAAGCAGGGGGGCGAGTTCCGTTTGGACCTCGGCGGGGGCGAGTCGGCTCGGCTCGTCGCCGCGGCCGTGGGCAAGCCCCTGCACCTGGGCGGGTGGGACCTGGCCAAGGGGCGACCTCGGACCCTGCTGCGGGCGGCGCCGGCGGGCAGCGTCTATTTCTTCGAGGCCGACGCCGATCTGTCACCCGAGGCGGCCCAGGCCCTGGTGGCCCGGTTCCACGGCGGCAGCACAATGCAGACCGAACAGGACGAGCTTCGCAATTTCTACCGCCAGGCCGGCTTCGGCCTGTGCCTCGTTGGAACGTGGAAACCCCAGGAGGACAGCCATGAGTGACCAATCGGCCCGGGTTCTGCACTTCTACACCGAGACCCCCCTCCACGCGGGCAGCGGGTCGAGCGTCGCGGCCGTCGACCTGCCGATCCAGCGAGAGAAGCACACCCGGTTCCCCCTGGTGCAGGGGTCGGGGATCAAGGGGTGCCTGCGCGAGCGGGCGGCTGCGGCCGTGGGCAAGGACGACCCCAGGGTCGTCGCGGCCTTCGGACCGCCGACGGACAAGGCTCACGAGCACGCGGGCGCCCTGGCCTTCACCGACGCGCGGCTGCTGCTCTTCCCGGTGCGCTCGTTCGCCAACGTGTTCGCCTGGGTGACCTGTCCGCTGGTGCTTCATCGCTACGCCCGCGATCGGGCGGCAGCGGGGTTCGGCAGCGATGGGATGCCGGTCCCCGAGGTGGGCGCGGGCCAGGTGCGGGTGGCCCCGGGCTCGGCCCTGGTTCGCACCGGTTCGGGCACGGTGCTCCTCGAAGACCTCGCGTTCGCCCCGAGCGAGGCCCCGGCGGTGGCCCAACTGGCCCAGGCCCTCGCGCCGACCCTGCCCGACGAGTTCCTGCGTGGGCGCCTCGCGGGGGCGCTGGCGGTCGTCAGCGACGACGCCTTCCGGGGCTTCGCCGAGTTCTCCACCGAAGTGGTGAGTCGCATCCGCATCGACGAGACCGGCACCGTGGCCGACGGCGCGTTGTGGAGCGAAGAGCTCCTGCCCTCGGATTCGCTCCTGTACTGCCTGGCGCTGGCTTCGCGGCCCCGGGGCAAGGGGTCGCCCCTGGCCAGCGCGGGAGCGGTCCTCGAGTTCTTGCAGAGCGAGGTCCTCGCCGGCGGCGTGGTTCAGTTGGGCGGCGACGCCACCGTGGGCCGCGGCCTGGCCTGGGTCCACCAGAGCTAGGGAGGAGACGTCATGAGTCACGCGCCCCAGCACCACGTCACGGTCAAGACCCTGGATCAACTCAGGGCCGAGTACTCCTGGAAACGGGTGAACGAGGTGCCCCAGGGTTCCTCCAAGGACTACACGAACATCGTGAAGAAGCTGCCGGCCCAGATCGCGACCAACGGCCTGGGCCAGGCGCTCGCCTTCCTGGCCTACAAGGCCGGGAGGTCCAAGGACGGCAGGGTCGATGACCAGAAGCCCCACGGCCGGGCGTTCCACGACGTGGTGGACTGGCTCACCCGCCGGATCGAGGGGGTGTACCAGGGCCCCTACGAGGGCCAGGGCGCCGACGGGCTCACGGCCCTGGTGGGCGCCGACAGCCAGAACTACCTCAGGGCCCGGGCCGAGGCCCTGGCCGTCCTGGGCTATTTGAGGCTGTTCGCCGCCACCCGGGGCAAGGCGTAGCCATGGCCGCCCCGTCGACGGGGGGTCGCCCCCGGTGCCTTCCCCTGCCCAAGGACGTGAGCGAGGCCGTCTCGTCCTCGGCCGCGCCCTGTTCGAACTTCGGCCTGCGGTTCCAGATGTACTTCGACTATCCGGCCCAGTGGGAGTTCAAGACGCCCGACGGACGGGGTGGCAAGAAGGACTGGAAGTCCGAGGTGTGGGACGAGGTCGTGAAGGACGCGGAACAAGCCTTCGACGGCATGGCCGAAGCCCACCGGAAGCTGATGGTCCGGCGGCGCAACCGCCTCGAAGCGGCCCTGGCCGAGGCGGGCCCCGTCCAGGCGTTCACGGGCCAGGCGGCCTGGCGGTTGGCCGTCGGCCTCGGCAGCGAGCACCCCCTCGAGAACGGGTTCACGCTCCACCGGGTGCACGGGTTCCCGTACCTGCCAGGCTCGTCCCTCAAGGGCCTGGCCCGGGCTGCGGGCCTGGTCGAGCTCGCCGGAGAAGGGGACTTCCCGGTGCCCTACACGCTGGACCCCGACGAGCTCGAGAAGGTGAAGAAGACCAGGCAAAAGACCCCCCTGGAGCGCTTCGATGCCCTAGCCACGGCTCCCGAGCCGCCGAAGGGCGAGGCAGGCCGCGAAGAGCGCCGGCGGCAACAGGAGGCTTTCGACCGACTGGCCTCGGATTGCCAGTGGGGCAGGGGGGCGAGCCTCGACGACTTGCGGGCCCACGCCTGCCTGTACCGCGAGGCCTTCGGGTCCCAGGAGGCCCGGGGCAAGGCGTGTTTCCTCGACGCCTACCCGGTGGCCCTGCGCACCGCCACGAAGGGCAAGGAAAACAAGGGAACTGCGATCCTCGCCCTCGACCTCGTCAACCCCCACTACGGGCCCTACTACGCCAACGGAGAGCCCCCGGCCGACTGGCACTCGCCAGTGCCCAGCTTCTTCCTGACCGTGGCCAAGGGGACCCGGTTCCGATTCGCGGTGTACGGCCCCCAGGGCGCCGACGACGCCGTGGCAGCGGCCGCCCGGTGGCTGCGCGCCGCCCTCGAGGAGCGAGGCGCCGGCGCCAAGACCGCGGCGGGGTACGGGCAATTCCTGTTTCCCGAAGCACATGGGAGCGAAGGATGAGCGAAGAGCTCCGTTTCACGGCCGACGACCTGAGTCAGTGGCTCGCGTGCAGCGCCGAGGCCCGGGACCGGGTGTGGATGCAGAGCGGGTTCTTTGCCGACCGGGTCAGCGAGGTCAAGGGCTGGGTGGTCAAGGACCGGTACGCGATCGAGCGGCGAGGCGTGCCCCTGTCGGGCGAGATCGATGACGGCGAGGCCCTGTGCATCGCCAGCGACGCCGTGCTCGACGCCCTGCGCACGGCCAAACCCCACGATCCCGAGTTCGGGGGCGAGCCCGTTCGCCACGATTTCCGCGACCCCCGCGCCCTGCTGCACTACGTGAGGAAGTGTACGAGGCCCAGGGTCAAGGACGAACTGATCAGGCGCGCCAACGCGCCGGTTTCTTCCTTCGACGACCTGGGTTCACCGGGGGACGAAGACGTCATCCCGCTCGACAGGTTCGAGGCGCGAACCGTAGACCCCCTGGCCGGGATCGCCAGAGCCCAGGCATGGGCGGCCAGTGAGGTGCTGGTGGCCGACTTTTCGAAGTTCGTGGCGGCCAACCGCCGCGCCACCGGGCTCCGCGCGCACTTCGAGTTCCTCACGGCCTCCTACCCCGCGCGGCCGACGCACCTGGTCCTCGACCTGCTGGGTGATCGCGAAGCCCCCGACGAGCTTCACCGCCGGGCGGCCGAGCAGCCAGGGTTCGAGCAGGACACCTTCAACAGCCGTGACCGGCGCCTGCGAGAGCAGTTCCGCAAGTACCGCGACGGCGAGGGGGCCGCGCAGTGGAAGCGGCTGGAGGAGGCCCTGACATGAACGCGCAGCATCCAGCGGTCACTCTCCTGGACCGGCCCCTGGCCGGCTCCGACCTCTACGGGGTGGGCGCCGTCTTCGAACGGCGCCGGGCCGTCGTCGAGGGCGCCGTGGCGCTGGCCGGTCGGGGCGGGGTGCTCTTCCTGCCCTTCGACCCGCCGGAAGAGCGCTCGCTCCTCTTGGTTCTGGGCTTGGCGGCGGCCGAGCTGTCCCGTCGGCTGGGGGCCGTGGTGCCGATCGGCCGACCCCTGGGCGACCCGCTTCCGCAGCCCCAGGCCGACGGCGTGGCCCTTGTGCACCACGCCCCCCGGGTGAACGGCCTCGAGCCGGCGGTGCGCGAATGGGTCACGGCTGGCGGGGTCGTGGTCCTGACGGGTCTGGCTGGCGAGCTTGAACGCCTGTCCCTGGCGGTGCCCTGCCGGTGGCTCCGACGACCCCACGTCGAAGCTCCGCCCGAGAAGCCGCCGACGCTGCCTCAGGAGGGGGGGCGGGCCCTGCGGTTCGTTGCGGCCAGTGACCTGTGGGGGGTTCCGGTGCCCTTCGATCTTCTTGCCGAAGCCATGGGACGCGACGACGACCATCTGGCCGCCGAGGTCGAGGGCCTGGCCCAGCGAGGCCTGCTCCACTGGGTCGAGCGTACGAGCCCCCCAGCCCTCCTGGTGGCCACGGGTGGTGAACTGGCGGCCCAGGCGTTTCTCGACGCCCTGGCGGTGACGCCGGACCAGGTGTCAGCTGCCTGCGAGACCCTGGCCGTCGCGGCGGATCCGGCCGAGGCAGCGGACCGCCGGTGGGCGCTCGGCCTGTTTCGGGTCTGGCTCGCCGCCCCGGCCCGGCGGCACCGATGGCTGGGCCCTCGGGGTGCCCCCGCGTCCGTTCGCGACCTGCTGGGCCAGCACGGCCCTCGGCTGGCAGCCGGAGCGACCTTCGCCGGAGAACGCCTGGCCTGGGGCTGCCTGCTGTCGGACTGGGGGCTCCACGGTCGGGCCCAGCAGGTCTTCGGCCAGGCGCCGGCGACCGGACGGTTGACCCACGCCCGGGCTCACGCCCTGGCCCGCTGGGCTCTCGGGGACCCCGCTCGTGTCGACGAAGCCAGGGCGGCGCTGCGCCAAGCAGCGGCCGCAGACGAGCGAAACCCCTACGCCTGGCACGCCTGGGGGGTGTTCGAGCAGCGCCTCGGTCGCCTGTCCGACGCCCGAAACCTGCTCGACTCGGCCCTGCGGCTGGCCCCCCGCAACGGCGTAGCACTGGCGGCCCGGGCCGACCTGTTCCTGGACGACGGGGCCTTCGACCAGGCCCTCCGGCTGCTCGAGCGGGCCGCCCAGGAAGACCCCTCGAACCCCTTCGTCCTGCACCTGGCGGGGCGGCTCCGGCACGCCCGAGGCGACGACGAAGGCGCTGCCGACCAGTTCCGCGAGCTGCTGGCGCAAGACCCGTCGAGCGTGCACGCCCTCCACGGCCTGGGGATGCTGGCCGCCGACGCCGGCGATGACGCGGAGGCCCAAACCCGGTTCGCCGCGATCCTGGCCGTGGACCCCGAGAACGCCGCAGCCCTGCACGCCCTGTCGGCCGTCGCCCTGCGCCAGGCTGAAGCCCGGCCCGGCGAGGCCGCTGGGCTCCTGGACACCGCCGAGGCGCGCCTGGCCGAATTGCTGGCGGTCGAACCGGGGAATCCCCAGGCTATGCTCGGCATGGTCCGGGTGGCCCTGGCCCGAGGGCGGTCGGCCGAGCGGCCCGAGGCCCACTGGACGGCCGCCCGGCAACGCCTCGAGGCGTTCTTGGGCGCCAGGCCCGACAACCTGCCGGCCTTGCACCTGGCGGGAACCCTGGCCGAGGCTCAGGGGCTCGACGACGAGGCCGAGGCCCGCTACCTCCAGGTCTTGGACAGACAGAACGACAACCTCTACGCCCTGGCGTCCCTGGCTGAGCTGGCCGGGCGCCGGGGCGACGCGGCAGAGCTGGAGCGGCGGCTGGCCGACCTGCGCCGCACCCTCCGGGCCCGCAGCCGCCGCCTGCCGGCCCACGAGCGGGCTCGGTGGGAAGAGCGGCTGACCCGCCTGGAGGCGGGGGACAAGGGATGACCGCCATGCAGACCTGGACCCTCCCCAACCTCACCCTCATCACCCCCATGCTCGGCGGGGGAGTCAGCCCCATGGAGCCCGACCTCGACTGCCCCGTGAGGCCGAGCGAGATCCGGGGGCAGCTCCGGTACTGGTGGCGGGCGGTGCAGACCTTCGAGACGGTGGGGGAGCTGCGGGAGGCCGAGGCCCGGGTCTGGGGGGCGACGGACCGCCGGTCGGCCGTCACCGTGCGGGTGACGCGGGTCGGTACGCCGAAGCTCGGGCAGGCGCCCACGGACCTCCTGGATCCCCTGGGCTACGTGTACTTCGCGGCCCGGCCGTCGAAGGACGAGAAAGAGAAGGGGATCTTCCGCAGCGTGGTGAGCCCGGGCCTCGCCTTCGACCTCGAGCTTCGCTTCCCCGAGGCGCTCCGCGAGGACGTCCGGACCGCGGTGGGCCTGTGGGCCCTGTTCGGCGGCCTCGGGGCGCGTACCCGCCGGGGCAGCGGCTCCGTGCGGGTGGCCCAGGGGACCGAGGACTTCCCGTACTCCAGCCTGAACGAGTTGCGGGACTGGTTGGCGCGGCTGCCCCCGGCCGCCGCGTCGCGGGCGTGGCCGACCGTGAAGGGCCCGGCCCATAACTTCCTGCTGGCTGCCGCCGCTGCGGCCGGGCAGCCGGTCAAGGTGTGGAGCGACTGGGTCAAACGGTACCGCGACTTCCGGCAGTTCCGGCGAAAGCCGTGCCCCGAGAACCCGGACACGCGGATCAAACAAGGTCGAAGCCACTGGCCCGAGCCCGACGCCCTGCGCACCCTGGAAGGCGTCCACCTGGTCGAGAAGGATCACACCCACCCTCCCCGGAGCGACGACGTGTTCTTTCCCCGGGGGGCCTACGGGCTGCCGGTAGTTTTCCACTTCAAGGACGGCCCGGGCAAGGACAAGCCCAGCCGTGCGAACCGCGACCCCGCCACCCGGACTCTCGTCATCGACAACGACCACGACCGCTGGGCGAGCCCGGTGATCCTCAAGGTCGCCCAGCTCCCGAGCGGCGAGGTCGTCAAGGTGTGCTGGGTGCTCGACTCGCCCATGCCCTCGGCCTTCGCTCTCGACGGCAAGGACCTCGCGCGCGTTCGCCCCCTGGACGAGAAGCAGTCGCCCCGGGCCTTTGCCGGGGGCGGCCGGCGGCCGTTCCAGATCGGCGGCTGGCGCGTCGAGGACCCCTACGCCGCCCTGCTCCAGTGGATGGAGCACGGCCGCCCGCCCGAGGGGGTGAGCCTGGAGACGCGCGACGAGGACGAACGAACACCGGCGGCCCGCCCGGGGCAGCCGAGCGCCGCGGATCGGCCGCGCCACAACGGGGTCGTGGAGAAGTTCGAGAAGGGCTGGGGGTTCCTCCGGTCCGACGGATCGGGTCCGCCGAAGGTCTTTGTCCACTACTCGGCGATCGAGGGCAGGGGATTCAAGACGCTGGAGGTCGGCGAACGGGTGTCCTACCACGTGACCCAGGGCCCCAGGGGGCTCCAGGCCGAAGCCGTGGTCCGCCTGGACGCGAAGAAAGGCGGCGGCGCACCGTCGGTTGCGGGGAGACATCGGCCATGATGGACCTTCGCTCCGGTACCCTCGTTTCGCCGGTCGGGGAGCAGCCCGGGGCCACGGCCACGGTGGCCAAGGCCCTGCTGGCGGCGCGGCCTGAGCTCGGCCGGGTGGTCCTGTTCCCCTCGGCCCGGACGGCCCGGTTCGCCGAGCCCCTGGCCGGCTACCTGCGCGGCCTGGGGCTCGAGGTCGACGTTCGCCCCGGCGCCGAGCACGACGCCCGGGCCGTAGCGGACCGGGTCCGGCAGGGGTGCCGGCTGGGCCCCACGTGGTTCAACTGCGCCTCGGGGCTCTCGTACTTCGTGGGCAAGGTCGCTGGCGAGCTCCGGGACGAGCCGGCGGTCGAGGCGCTCTACGCCAGCTTCACCGATCTGCACGCGGTGGGCGACCGGTGGCGCGTGCCGCTCGAAAACCTGGGCGTGGGGGAGCTCCTGGCGCTCCACGGGCTCTCCTTCCGGGCCGAGGCCGCCGACGGCCCGGTCCACCGCGGTTTCGTACTGCTTGACGACCGGGGAGAGAAGCAGCTCGACGCAACCTACGCCTACGAGCTCCGGGGCCGCCTGTTTTGCCTGGTCGACCCCATCGACGATCTCGACGCCGCCCGGGGCCTTCTGTACCGCCGAAAACACCGGACCCCCCTGGGCGAGTTTCAGCCCCAGCTGACGGCGTGCACCTCCCGTTGGGAGGTGGCGACCCGCCTGCGGCTGGCCGGGGTCGACGTGATCCTGCGAACCGGCACCGGCGAAGAAGCGCAGCGCCGGGTAGAGGGATGGCTCCGGCAGCGCCCGCCCGAGCCGGGGAGCACCCCGCCGGAGCGCGGCCGAGAGTACGGCGGCGGACCGCCGGCGCCCCGGCCGGGGGCGGGGGGCGACGGGCCGCCCCTTCTGGTGTGCCTGGGCAGCGAGCCCGACTCCACCCTGCAAGCCCTGTGGGCCCACCGCCCCAGGGTCGCCTGGATCCTCTACGACCGCACCACCCTGTACGTGCGGGCCCTGGCCGAGCGCCTGGCCGAGACGGCCGACCGCCTCCCCGCGGGCGAGGTGCGGTTCGTCCCGGTGACCCACGCCGCCAAGGACATGGGCAACGAGGAACTGCGCCCCCTCGTCGCCGCCGAGGGTCCGGTCTGCGCCAACGTCACCCCCGGCACCAAGGCCCAGGCCTGGGCTCTGGGCCGGCTGGACGAAGCCTGGGCCATGAGTTGCTCCCTGGATACGCGGCGACCTCCGCGGGTGGTTCGGCTCGCGGACGACCACGAGGTGCCCGGCACCGCCTGGGCCGCCCCGGATCTCCTCGTCCAGGTGGGCGTCCGGGGCGGGCCCCTGGCCGACCCGGGCCGGGATGGCGCCTTCCTGTCGGGCCGGGCCGAGTTCCTGTCGGCGGTGGCCGCCTTGGTGGCCGAGTTGGCCCGCGGGGAGGCCAGGGGGCTCTTCGCCCTGTGGCCCAACTACCGCTGGGACCACGCCGAGTGCGCGAGGGGCGGGCTGCGCTGGCGGCGCCAGGACGACCCGGCTCGTCCCGACGAAACCGCGCTCTGGGTCGAGGTCACCAGGCGGGATGGAAAAGCCCTGGCCGGGGCGTTCTGCCTGCCGCTTGACGAAAACAAGAAGACCGGCAAGAAGGAGCCCCGGGCGGGCGTCTGGCTCGAAGAGGTGGTGGGCCACGCGGTGCTCGCCGCCGGGGGCAGCGACGTCCACGTCGGGATGACCTGGGGCTGGCCCGAGAAGCCGAAGAAGAAGCGCACCGAGCTCGACGTGGTCTGCCGCTGGGGCTTGCGCAACCTGGTGGGGATCTCGGTCAAGGCGTCGGCCCTAAAGCCGGCCGAGCGGGCTCGCTGCTGCCGCGAGATCACCGCCGTGGCCTACGAGTGCCTGGGACGGCTCGCCCTGCCCGTGCTCCTCTCGGCGCTACCGGCCGCGGATCTGGCGCCGGAGCGGGTACTCGCCAACCTTGATGCTACGGGGGTGCTACACCTCGGGCTCGGGCATCTGGATGCTCCGGCAACGATCGGGCACCTCGTCGGTGCTGCCTTCGAGCGGCTGCAGAAGGCGGCCCCCCCTACCACCTCCCCACCAACCGTCGGCGACCCGAGACCCGAGACCCGTGACCCGCGACCCGGCCAAGCGCCCCCTTCCCCACAAACGACCGGTATCGCGCCTTGCCCCGCAGGTGGCTCGCCAGGAGGTCCGCTTGATCCTGGATGATCTCGTCCAGCGTGCGCTCGCGGCCGCGGAAGCGGGCGGCACCCCCCCGGCGCTGGGAGGGCGGGCCGAGGGTCTAGTCGCCCGGTTCGCCGCCAGCGGTAAGCACCCCGTCGATGTCCGCCAGGGGAACGGCGGTGACGCCCGCAGCCAGGGGAAACCCGTGCGCCCCGGCGTGGACCACGAAGAGCCGGTTCAGCCGCAGGGTCTCCATCGCCGAGCGCATAGAGGGCGTCAGCTTGGGTGCGCTGGTCCGCTTGACCTCAAACCCCCACCGTTCGGAACCCCGCATCACCAGGAGGTCCAACTCGGCCCCGGTGTGGGCTCGCCAGAAAAAACAGTCCTCCGGCTCGGCGGCGAGGCACGCCACGACCTGGGCAAGGGCAAACCCCTCCCACGAAGCGCCGAGCCGGGGGTGGCGGAGCAACTGCTCCCGGCTGCCGATGCGCAGCAACGTGTGGAGCAGTCCACTGTCGGTGAAGTAGACCTTCGGGGCCTTCACCTGGCGCTTGCCGACGTTTTCGTGCCAGGGTTTGAGCTGGGTCACGACGAAGGTCGAGGTCAAGAGATCGAGGTAGCGTCTCGCGGTGGACTCCGAGACGGCGAGGGACCGGGCCAACTCGGCGGCGTTCCAGACCTGGCCGTGGTAGTGCGCCAGCATCTCCCAGAAGCGCCCCAAGGCCGAGGCCGGCACCCGCACACCGAGCTGGGGAAGGTCACGCTCCAAGAAGGTGCGAACGAAGCCCCGTCGCCAGGTGGCGCTGGCCGTTTCGGAACGGGCGAGAAACGACCGGGGAAAGCCGCCGCGCTCCCACAGGAGATCCCGTTGGTCCGCACCCACTTCGGCCAGGTTGAACCCGGCCAGGTGATGGAACTGAATTCGCCCGGCGAGGCTCTCGGAGGACTGTCGGAGCAGGTCGGGGGCCGCGCTGCCGAGGAGCAGGAAGCGGGCGGGCTCTCCGGGCCGGTCCGCGAGCACGCGAAGGAGCGGGAACAAGTCCGGACGGCGTTGGATTTCGTCCAGGACGACGAGCCCGCGCAGCGGGCGCAGGGCGAGCGTCGGCTCTTGGAGGCGAGCCAGGTCGTCCGGGTCCTCGAGGTCGAAGCGGTGGACCTGCACCTGGGAGTCGGCTTCGGCGACCTCGTGGGCAAGGGTCGTCTTGCCGACCTGGCGAGCGCCGAGGATGGCGACCACGGGGCTTTCGCGGAGAAGCTCGGAGACCCTCTTTGCGGCGGCGACTCTGGCGATCATGGGGGAAATCATAGCAGGAAAATCGGGCACTGCGTGACGGATTTTCCTGCCAGATCTCGGCGCCCCACCCTACCACTTCCCCACAAACGACCGGTATCGCGCCTTGCCCCGCAGGTGGCTCGCCAGGAGGTCGGCTTGGTCCTGGATGATCTCGTCCAGCTTGCGCTCGCGGCCGCGGAAGCGGATCACCGTGGCCAGGCGCTCGTGGACGCGGCGGATCAGCAGCTGCCGCGCCGCCAGGGCCAGGCGGCCGTCGGCCTCGAGGCCCAGGGGTTCGCGGCGGGTCACCAGGGCGGCCACGGTGCGGTCCACCACCTGGGGCCGGAACTCCTCCATCAGGTCGTAGCACAGGGTGGGCTTGCGGTCCTGCACGGTGTGCAGGAAGCTCGCGTGGGGGTTCAGCCCCGCCTTGAGCAGCGCCAGGTACACCCGGCTCTCGAGCACCGCGTAGCCGTAGTTGAGGAGCGAGTTCACCAGGTCCCGGGCCCCCTTGCGCTCGCGGCCCGGGAAGTCGGCGCGGCCGTTGAGCGCTGCACCGAACACCTTCCAGTAGAGAGAGGCGTAGCGGCCCTCGATCGAGAGCAGGGTGCCCCGAAACCCCTCGACGG
Source organism: Deltaproteobacteria bacterium (assembly GCA_037446775.1). Lineage (GTDB taxonomy): Bacteria > Desulfobacterota > Deferrisomatia > Deferrisomatales > JACRMM01 > JBBIIA01. Next base: position 499 of record JBBIIA010000095.1, on the reverse strand, counting down.
CTTCGACCCGGGGGAGCTCGGCCAATATCTTGGCGCCGTCGGCCAAGAGCGCCCCCAGGGCCTCGTCGAAGGCCTGGTTTGCCCGCCGGTGGTACTTGCCCAGGTACAGGGCGAGGCTGCGCTGATTCTTGAGCTTGCCCTCCACGAACCCCCGGGCCACCGCCAGGCTCGCCCGGGGGTCGTCGAGGGCGCGCACCTGGGCCAGTTGCACCTCGGGGCTCCGGTTTCCCGGGGCCGTGACGACGGCGCGCACCTGGTCGCGGCCGTCCACCACCAAGACCGGGATGCCGTGCTCGGCGCAGTAGGCGATGACATCGGCCGACAGGCTCACCCCGTGGTGGGCGAGGGTGATCGAGCGCACGTGCAGGGCCGGGGCCTCGTGCACGATCTTCCGGTCGCGGCGCACCACCAGGCGCTCCCCCGACTTGCCCAGGAAGGTCCCCGGGGTGGTGAGAACCAGCTCGGCCTTGTCGGCCTGGTCGCGCAGGTGGCGGTTCTT
>JBBIIA010000094.1:0-15938 GCA_037446775.1 Deltaproteobacteria bacterium | reverse complement strand
GGGCCGGCGGAGGCCCGGGAACTAGCGGAGCTCGCCGCCCGGGAACGGGAGCTCGCCGCCGGCGCCGAGGCCCTGGCGGAGCGCCTGGAGCGCCTGCGGGGGCGCTCGCCCTTCGTCGAGCCGGGGGTGCCCGGCCGGGCCCGGGCCGCCGGAGCCGCCCTGGGGGAGGCCGGGGACGAGCTCGGCCGGGGGGACCCCTTTGGGGCGGTGCCGCCGGAGACCCGGGCCCTGGAGGAGCTCGCCGAGGTGGGGCGGGCCCTGGAGACGGCCCGGGAGCAGCTCGGCCAGGGGGCCGAGGGGGGCGGCTTCTCGGTCTCCCGCCGCCCGGGGGGCCGCCAGCCCGGGGGCCAGGAGGTGGACCGGGGGCCGGTGGAGATCCCCCGGGAGACCGAGGCCCGGGAGCTCCGGGCGTTTCGCGAGGAGGTGCTGCGCGCCATGCGGTCCGGGCGCTACCCCAAGGATTCCGAGGGTGAGGTGGAGCGTTACTACGAGCGGTTGATCCGATGAGGGGGGCCAAGCGGTGGGGTTGGGCGGTGGCGGGGCTCCTGGCGCTGGCGACCGCGGCCGTGGGGGCCCCCCAGGGGGCGGCTCCCCGGGAGGTGTACGGCCGCTCCGAAGCCGAGCTCGGTCTGTACCTCGGCAACGAGCTCCTGGCGACCTGGCGGGTGCCCGAGGCCCGGGCGGTGGTGGACCGGCTGCTGGCCGAGAACCCGAGGAGCGCGCCCGCCCGGGCCCTGGAGGGCCACGTGCTCTTCTTCGAGGGGCGCTACGCCGAGGCCCGAGGGCGCCTGAAGGAACTCGGGGCCAAGAACGCCTTTGCCGACCTGGTGGCCGCCACGGCCGAGGCGACCAAGGGCTTTCGCTCCCGCCACAGCGAGCACTTCGAGGTCTTCTGGGCCCACCCCAAGGACGAACTCCTGGCCGGGGCGGCCCTGGAGGCCCTGGAGGCCGCCCGGGCGGCGCTCGCCCGGGAGCTCGGCTTCGAGCCCCCGGGGCGGGTGCGCCTGGAGATCTACCCCACGGTGGCCGCCTTCACCGCGGTGTCGACCCTGACCCGCAAGGAGGTGGAGACCTCGGGGACCATCGGCTTGTGCAAGTTCGACCGGCTGATGATCACCAGCCCCCGGGCGACCCTGTGGGGCTACCGGTGGCGAGACACCGTGAGCCACGAGTACGTGCACCTTGCCGTGTACCGCCTCACCGGGGGGACGGCCCCCATCTGGATCCACGAGGGGGTGGCCAAGTACCTGGAGGGGGCGTGGCGGGGGGGGGCCGGGGAGCTCGAGCCGGCGAGCCGGGCGCTCCTGGCCCAGCGGCTGAAGGCGGGCACCCTCATCCCCCTGGCGGCCATGAGCCCCTCGGTGGCCAAGCTCCCCACCGCCGAAGACACCGCGGTGGCCTTCGCCCAGGTCGGCACCATGATGGGCTTTCTCGAAGCCGAGCGCGGCCCCGGCGCCCTGCGTCGGCTGGTGGAGGGCCTCGGCCGGGGGTTGGGGGACCGGGAGGCGTTGGAGGCGGTCTGGGGCGGCAGCTTCGCCGCCTTCGAGGCTACGTGGCGCCGCTGGGCCGAGACCCTGCCCGCCGAGGGGGAGGCGGCCCAGTTGATCGCGCTCAAGCTCGCCGACCAGGGCAAGGCCGAGGAGGACCCGGGGGTGATCCCCGACCCCGAGGCCCGGGACTTTGCCCGCCTCGGGGACCTGCTGCGCGCCCGGGGCCGGGGCCCGGCGGCGGCGGTGGAGTACGGCAAGGCCTACGCCCGGGCCCCCGCCGCCCCGGGGATCGCCTCGCGCTACGCCCTGACCCTTTTGGAGGCGGGGCGCTGGGCCGAGGCCGCCGCGGTCGCCGAGGCGGGGCTTAGGCTCTACCCCGACCTGGGGGTGCTGTGGCACCGTAAGGGGGACGCCGCCCTCGGCCTCGGCCGAGCCGCCGAAGCCGCCGCGGCGTACCGGGAGCTACTGGAGATCAACCCCTTCCACCTCCCCGGCCGCCGAGGCCTCCTGGCCGCCGCCCGGGCGGCCAAAGACCCAACGGAAGCCGCCGCCCAGGAAGCCGCCCTGAAGGTCCTCGAAGGCAATCGGCCGTAGGCAATAGGGTGCAAGCAGAAGGCGTACACGACGCAGGAGAGAACCGCTGACAATCGCTACCCAAGGAGCCAACATGACCCAACCCCCCACACCAGATCCCGGGGCCGACCTGGCCCTGGTTGAAGAGGCCGCCCGGGCCCACCGGGAGGTAGCCGCCGAGATCGCCAAGGTCATCGTCGGACAGCGGTCGGTGGTCGACCTCTTGCTGGTGTCCCTCCTGTCCGGGGGGCACGGGCTCTTCATCGGGGTGCCGGGCCTCGCCAAGACCCTCCTGGTGCGGACCCTCGCCGACGCCCTGGCCCTGGACTTCAAACGGGTGCAGTTCACCCCCGACCTGATGCCGAGCGACATCACCGGCACCGAGATCCTGGAGGAGGACCACACCACGGGCCGCCGGGTGTTTCGCTTCGTCAAGGGCCCGGTCTTCGCCCACATCCTGTTGGCCGACGAGGTGAACCGCACCTCCCCCAAGACCCAGGCGGCGCTCTTGCAGGCCATGCAGGAGTACCGGGTGACCGCAGCGGGGGAGGACCACCCCCTGGAGCTCCCCTTCCTGGTGTACGCCACCCAAAACCCCATCGAGCAGGAGGGCACCTATCCCCTCCCCGAGGCCCAGCTCGATCGCTTCATGTTCTCCATCGAGATGGGGTACCCGGGGGCCGACGAGGAGCTGGAGATCGTGCGGCGGACCACCGCCGGCCGGCCGGCGACCCTGCGCAAGGTGCTCGATCCGGCCCGGCTGCGGCAGTTCCAGGCCCTGGTGCCCCGGGTGCCGGTGGCCGACGCCGCCCTGGAGCTGGCGGTGCGCCTCACCCGGGCCACCCGCCCGGGGGCCGGGGCGTCCCGGCTGGTCTCGGAGTTCGTGGCGTGGGGGGCCGGGCCCCGGGCGGCCCAGCACCTGGTGCTGGCGGCCAAGGCCCGGGCGGTGCTCGACGGCCGCTTCGCGGCGGGGCCCGAGGACGTGCGGGCCCTCGCCGGGCCGGTGCTCAAGCACCGGGTGGTCCTCAACTTCCGGGCCGAGGCCCAGGGGGTGGGGGCGGCGGAGGTGCTGGCGGAGGTCCTGGGGGTGGCGCCGGGTGCTTGACCGCCGCGACCTGATCGACCCCGCCCTGATCGAGCGGCTGGCGAGCCGGGAGATCCCCGGACCGCCGTCGGCCCACCCCCACCGGGGGGGGCACCGGAGCCCGCGGCGGGGGGCGAGCCTCGAGTTCTCGGAGCACACCGAGTACGGGCCCGGGGACGACCCCCACCACCTGGACTGGAAGGTGTACGCCAAGACCGACCGGTACTTCGTGAAGCGCTACGAGGACGAGCGGCTCCAGCGGGCGGTGGTGCTGGTGGACGCGAGCGCCTCCATGACCTACGGCGCCGCGGCCGGGGGGCTGGTGGGCTCCAAGTACCACCTGGCCGCCCGGGTGGCCGTAGCCCTGGCGTCGGCCCTCTTGCGCCAGGGGGACGCGGTGGGCCTCGCGGTGGCTGGGGGCGAGGGGCCGCCGTGGGTGCCGCCCCGCTCCGGGGCGAGCCGGCTCGAGGACTTGGTGGGGGTCCTGGGGGCCACTCGGCCGGGCGGGGAGGCGGGCCTCACCGCCGCCTGCCGCACGGTGGCCGAGCGGCTGCGCCGGGCGGCCGCGGTCTTCGTGGTGTCCGATCTCTTGGACCCCGACCAGGAGGAGCTGGCCGGGCCCCGGCTCCTGCGGGCCCGGGGCATCGAGCCGCGGCTGGTGCAGGTGCTCCACGGGGACGAGGTGGACCTGCCCTTCGACAGCACCACCCGGTTTCTCGACCTGGAAGGCCCGGGCTCCCTCACCCTGGACCCCCTTGCCGTGCGGGAAGCCTACGCCGAAGAGGTCGCGGCGTACGTCCGGCGCCTCGCCCAGGGGGCGGCGGCCCTGGGGGTCCCCCACGGGCTGGTGACCACGGCCCGGGACCCGGGGCCCGCCCTGGCGGGCCTCTTGCGGCGGGCGGGGAGGGCCTAGGTGGACTTCCTGCGGCCGGCCCTCCTGTGGGGCCTTTTGGGGCTCGCGGTCCCGGTGCTGGTGCACCTGTTGGGCCAGCGGCGGGTGCGCACCGTGTCGGTGGCGACCCTGCGCTTCCTGGAGGCCGCCCGGGCCCGCGCCGCCGCCCGGTGGCGCCTGCGGCGCCTCTTGCTCCTCCTCGCCCGGGCCCTGGCCCTCGGGGCCCTGGCCGTGCTGTACGCGGGGCCCGGGTGCTCCACCGCCGGGGGCCCCGGGGGGCCTGCCCTGTGGGTGCTGGTGCTCGACACCTCGGTGAGCATGGGGGCGGCCCGGGGCGGCCCGACCCGCCTGGACGAGGCCCGCTCCCGGCTGTTGGCCGTGGTGGACCGGGCGGGACCCGAGGACCGCTTTGCGGTCCTCACCACCGCCGATCGGCCCTGGGGCGGCACCGTCCTGGGGGACCCCGCCCTGGTGCGCCGGCTCCTGCTGGACGCCCGGCTCGAGCACGGCCCCCACCGGGTGGACCGGGCCCTGGAGGCGGCCCTGGCCGTGGCCGCGGGGGCCCCGGGGGGAAGAGTGGTCCTGGCCGGCGACGTCCAGCGGAGCGGCTGGCCCCCGGGGCTGGTGGCCGGCGCCGGGTCGGTGCCCCTGGGGGTGGTGGACGTGGGCCTGCCCGACCCCGCCAACGGGTGGGTGGAGGCGGTGGAGGAGGAGGCTTCGGCGGTGCGGGTGCGCCTCGGGGCGTCCGGGGCCGAGCCCCCGCGGCGGGCGGTGCACCTGGCCCCGGGGGCCGGGCGCCGGCTCACCGCCTTCGTGGGGGGGCGGGAGGCCGCCTTCCAGGCCGGCACGCTCCCGACCGACGCCCCCGGCCTGGTTTCACTGGAGCCCGGAGGCGACTTGACCGAAGACGACGAGTTGGCGTTTGTGGGCAAGACAAAGACCCGGCCCCAGGTGCTCCTGGTCAACGGCGACCCCCGGGGGTTCGAGATCCAGGACGAGCTCTTCTTCCTGCGCCGGGCCCTGGCCCCGGGGAGCAGCCTGGGGGCTCGGATCGAGGCCCGGGAGGTGCGCCTGGGGGACCTGGGGCCCGCCCACCTGGAGGCCGCCGACGCCGTGGTGCTCGCCAACCCGGGGCCTCTGCCCCCGGGGCTCGACGAGGCCCTGGCGCGCCGCCTGGAGGCCGGGGCGGGGCTCCTGGTCACCGCCGGGGACCGGGTCCCGGCGGGGGAGGGGGCCCGCTGGCTCGCCGCCCCCCGGCGGGACGCGGTGGCGGTGCCCCCGGGGGATCCCCTGCGCCGCCCCTTCGAGGCCCTCGACCCGGGCTCCTTCGCGGGCCCCGCGCTGCCCTTTCGGGAGGCCGGGGCGGGGGACCTGGGGGGCACCCGGGTGACCCGCTACTGGGTCCTGGAGGCCCGGGCCGGGGACGAGGTGAAGGTGTGGATGCGCCTGGAGAACGGGGCGCCCCTCCTGGTGGAGCGGCGGGTGGGCCGGGGGCGGAGCCTCCTCTTAACCACCACCATCGACCGGGACGGCGCCGACCTCTGCCTCCAGCCGGGGTTCGTGCCGTGGCTGGAGCAGGCGCTCCTGTACGCGGCCGGGCGCCTCGGCCCCGCCCTGGGGGTCACGGTCCGGGCCGGGTACCCGGTGGAGCTGCCCTTCGAGGGGCCGGTGACCCTGGAGGGGCCGGGCGAGCTGCGCCTCGGCTGGCGCCCCGGGGCCCCGCCCTTCGTGCCGCCGGTGCCCGGGGTGTACCGCGCCGCGGCGGCGGGGGAAGAGGCCGGCTGGCTGATCGCCCGGGTCGATCCCGGGGAGTCGGACCTCACCCCCCTGTCCCCCGGGGAGCTCGACGCCCGCCTCGGGGCCGGGGCGTACTCCCGGGGGGTGGACGAAGGGCCGGGGAGCGGCGTAGTCCTGGGGCGCCGGGACGGGTCCCCGGCCGCGGCCGCGCTCCTCCTGGGGCTGGTGGGGGCCGAGGCGCTGCTGTCCGGGCGGTGGCGCCGCCGCCGGCCGGTGGACCTCTTGGCCGACGGCGCGGCCAGCGGGGGAGGGCGCCCGTGAACCCGACGCGGCGGGCCTTTCTGCGCCCGGTGGCCGCGGCGGCCCTCGCCCTGGGGCTCCCGGCCCCGGCCTGGGCCTACGGCCGGGGCAGCCGGGCCGCCTTCACCTGGAGCCAGCTGCGCTACCCGGGCACCTGGGACCCCAACCCCCGGGCGGCGGAGCGCTTCCTCGCCGAGCTGACGCGGCGCACCAGCGTGGAGGCGGTGCCCCAGCGGCGGCTGATCGACCCGGGCTCCCCAGACCTCTTCGGCCTGCCCTTCCTGTACGTGGCCGGCCGGGGCGGCTGGCCCGACCTCGGCCGAGGGGCCGGGGCGTGGCTGCGCCGGTACCTGGAGCACGGGGGGTTCGTCTGGTTCGACGACGCCACCGGGGTGGCCGACTCGGGCTTCGCCCGGGGGGTGGAGGGTCTGCTGGCCGAAGCCCTCCCCGGGCGGCCCCTGAAACCCCTGCCAGGAGACCACGCCATCCTCCAGAGCTTTTACCTGCTTAGAGACATCCCTGGGCGCAAGATCGTCAGGCCTTTCCTGTATGGGGCGAATCTCGAAGACTTGACCCCAGCGGTGCTCGGCGTCAACGACGCGGGGGGCGCCTACGACGGTGACCCCCTCGGGGGGTACACCCACCCGTGCACCCCGGGGGGGGAGCGCCAGCGGGAGATGACCATCCGCCTCGGGGTGAACCTGGTCTTGTACGCCCTCACCGGCAACTACAAGAAGGACCAGGTCCACATCCCCTTCATCTTGAAGCGGCGGCAGCGGTGACCGCCGAGGCGGGCTGGGTCCTGCTCAACGGCGGGCCGGGGTGGTGGGCGGGAGTGGCCCTCGCCGTGGCCCTGGGGCTCGCCTCGGGCTTCACCTCCGCCCGGGGCCTGCCGGCGGGGCGCCGCCTCGCCCTGCTGGCGGTGCGGGTCGCCGCGGTGGCCCTGGCGGCGGTGGCCGTGTTGCGCCCGGCCCGGGAGGTGGACCTGACTCGGGCCCGGAGGCCCCCCCTGGCGGTGGTCCTGGACACCTCCCGGAGCATGACGCTCGGCCCCAACCCGGCGGGGCCCCAGGCCCTGGCGTGGCTAAAGGACTCGGCGTCCCGGCTGGAGGCCCTGGGGGCGCTGTACCGGGTGGAGCTCCTGGGCTTGGGGGAGCCGCCGCCGGTCCTGGACCCCTCGGCGACGGCCCTGACCGGGGAGGAGACCCCCCTGGGACGCACCCTGGAGGCCCTGGCCCGGGCCCGCCCCGATCTCGCCGGGGCGGTGCTGCTCTCCGACGGCCGGGACACCGAGACCCCCGGGGAGCCGCCGCCGGGGCTCCCCTTCCCGGTGTACCCCCTGGTGGCCGAGGGTGGCCCTGCCCCGGACCTGTGGGTGGAAGGGGTGGACACCCCCCCGGTGGGGTTCATCCGCACCCCGGTGGAGGTGCGGGTGCGCCTCGGCCTCGCGGGCCTCCCCGCCGGGCCGGCCACGGTTACCCTGCTCGAAGGGGGCCAGCCCCTGCGCACCGAGACCGCGGCCCTGGGCCCGACCGGGGGGGAGGTGACCCTCGCCTTCACCCCCACCCGGACCGGCCGGCGGGCCTATCGGATCGAGGTCACCCCCCGGCCGGGGGAGGCCACCCGGGAGAACAACCGGGCCCAGTTCGCCCTGGACGTCATCCGGGATAAGACCCGGGTGCTCCTGGTGGCGGGGACCCCCACCTGGGACGTCAAGTTCCTCCGCCAGCGCCTGGCCCGGGACCCGGGCATCGACCTGATCACCTTCCTGATCCTGCGGACCCCCCAGGACCTCGCCCTGGTCCCCCAGGAAGAGCTCTCCCTCATCCCCTTTCCGACCCGGGAGCTCTTTAGCGAGGAGCTGCCGAGCTTTGACGCCGTGCTCTTCGCCAATTTTAACTACCAGCCCTACGTGCCCGAGCACTTCCTGGACAACTTGGCGCGCTTCGTGCGCGACGCCGGGGGCGGCTTCGCCATGCTCGGGGGCGACCGCTCCTTCGGCCTGGGGGGCTACGAACGCACCTCCCTGGCCGAGATCCTGCCGGTGGAGCTCGGGGGCTTCGGGCCCGGCCAGGCGTTTCTGCCGGCGAAGTTCCGCCCCCGGCTCACCGACGCGGGCGCCGCCCACCCCCTCTTCCAGTGGGGCACCACGGCGGCGGCCAACCGGGCCCTGTGGAACGACCTGCCGGAGCTGGAGGGGGCCAACTGGGTCCTGCGGCCCCGGCCCGGCGCGGTGGTGCTGGCCGAGAACCCGGCCGCCCGCAACGAGCACGGCCCCATGCCGGTGGTGGCCCTGGGGGAGTACGGGGCGGGCCGCTCCCTGGCCGTGGCCACCGACAGCTTGTGGCACTGGGCCCTGCCCCGGGCGGGGCGGGGCGGGGACGACGGGGCGTACCGCGACTTCTGGACCCGGGCCCTGCGCTGGCTCGTCCACGACCCCGAGATGGCCCTGGTGCGCCTCGGCCTGCCCCCGGGGCCGGTGCGGGCGGGCCACGACCTCAAGCTCCGGGCCCGGGTGCTCGACCGCGCCTACGCCCCCGCCCGGGGCGCCCGGGTCACTGGGCGGCTGCGGGGGGAGGGGGGGCAGGTCCTGGAGCTGCGGTGGGCCGAGGAGGCCCCGGGCGAGTACGCGGCCGCCCCGGTGCGCCTGCCCGCCCCGGGGCTGTGGCGCGGGGAGCTGGAGGCCGAGTTGGTCGGCGACTCCCTGGGGCGGGACCGGGCCGACTTCCCGGTGGAGGGGGCGAGCCCCGAGGGCCTACGCCCCGGGCTCGATCACGCCTACCTGGAGGCCCTCGCCCGGGCCACCGGCGGCCGCACCCACCGCCCCGGGGAGCGGGAGCTGTGGAGCCACCTGGAGGGCCGCGGCCGCCTCGAGGTGGAGGTCGTCGGGCGCCGGGTCGAGGAGCTGTGGCCCGGCCCGGGGCTTCTGCTCCTGTCGGTGTTCCTCTTTGGCCTCGACTGGACCCTGCGGCGGTTCTGGGAGTAGGGGAGATACTGGCTGCCTTCCAGCAATTCCCGGCCCCTTGCTGGTAGCGGAGAAACCAACGCCATCATGTGCCACCGGTCGATCAACGACATGGCCGACATGATGGAGAAGAGGTTCGGCATCCCCTGGATCAAGGTGACCTTCATCGGCGAGGCGGTCCGGGGCCTCAAGGAGCGGGGCGTCGTAGTCAATGAAGGGGGAGGGCAAGATCTCCGTCCAGCCCCTGGCCAACGTGGTCCGCATCCGCACCGGCGAGACCGGACCCGCGGCCATCTGAGCCTGGGGCAGGCGGCTCGGCGGTTAGAAACAGCCGAGCTGGCACTGGCGCAGCTTGTGGCCTCCGGCGTTGGCCGCGTCGGCCACGGCACGGGGGGGGATGGCCAGTTCCTGGGCAAGGGCGAAGGCGCTGGCGCAGGTGAGCGCCTTTGCTTCCCCGAGGGCCTCGACCCGGTGGGCGAGGCGGGACTCCACGGCGCCGCTGGCGGGGCCGGCGGCGGGGGTCTTGCCCACCCGGAAGCAGCCGAGCTGGCAGTCGGTGACCCGCAGGCCGAGGGCGTCGATCCTGGCCCCCACCGCCAGGCGGGAGACCCCGGCGTCCCGCGCCAGCCGCCAGGCGGCGGGGCACGCCACGGAACCGCCGCTCCCCGCCGCCTTGACCGCGGACTCCAGGTGGGCCAAGGCCTCTGCCGACAGGTTGTCCGGGTTGTCCGGGAGTTGGATCCGGGCCCGCTTCTTCTCTCGGTCGGCGTCGCCAAAGTCGCGCATGGACGGGTCTCCTCGCTCGCGGTTGGGGGGGTGGGGAGCAAGATACCCCAAACCGGCGCGGGGCGGCAGGGCGGCCCGTCGGGAAGGGGACGCCGCCCGCCTCCGCCTAGGGCATTGACTCGGCCGGTGAAATCGGTACCTTGCCGGGAGCGGCTCCCCACGGGCCGCGTGACGAGGCGCCCTTGACGGGAGGAGATGCGATGGCGGTGATTACCGTTTCCAGTGAGTTCGGGGCCGGGGGCCCCGCCGTGGCCAAGCAGTTGGCGCAGCAACTCGGTTGGGACTACGTGGACAAAGACCTCCTGCACCGGGTCGCCTTGAACCTCGGGGTGCCCACCGAGAAGGTGGAGGCGTTCGACGAGGCGCACTACAACCGCGTCCGGGGCTTTCTCTCGACGGTCTTCGACTTCGAGGCCCTCAAGACCAGCGTTACCCCGGCGTCGGATGCCGGAGCCCCAGAGAGCTACGACGACCGCGAGGAACTGCCCTTCCAGTACCAGGTGAAGGGCTGGATCGATCGGGATATCTACCGGCAGATGATCGCGCGGGTGATTTCGAGCATCGGCCAGAGGGGAAACGCGGTAATCAAGGGGCGGGGTAGCCAGTGCATCCTCAAGGACCTCCCCTCCGCCCTCCACGTCCGGTTCGTGGCTGACCTCGAGGACCGGGTCGCCCGCACCATGGAGCACCGGGGCATCGGCCGCGCGGCGGCCGAGGGGTTGATCGCCGACCTGGACAAGCGGGGTGCCGCCTACGTCCAGGGGTACTTCGGCTGCGACCTGGAAGACCCCGCCCACTACCACCTGGTCTTGAACTCGTCCAAGATCCCCCTGGACAAGTGCCTCGCCCTGCTGACCCGGGTGGCGAAGGAGTGGGGAGGGTAGGGCAGGGAGGTGGACGGGGTGGACTGAGTGGACGGGGTGGACGGGGGATGACTTCGTCTGCCTTTGTCTCGCAGGTCCGGTAGCATCCACTGGGCCCCGGCCGCTGCCTTGTGACCCCCGCGGGCCCTGGGGTACGATCCCCGCCATGGTCAAGAATCCCCGCGTCGCTGATCTCTCCCTCCCGCCGTCCGGGGCGGGTGACCCGGGCCGATGAGCGCGCCGGCCCGGGCCTACCTGGACTGGAACGCGTCGGCTCCCCTGCGCCCCGAGGCCCGGGAGGCCCTCCTGCGGGCCCTCGATCGCTTCGGCAACCCCTCCAGCCCCCACCGGGAGGGCCGCGAGGCGCGCAACCTGGTGGAGGCGAGCCGGGAAGGGGTGGCCGACTTCCTCGGCTGCGGTCCCGGGGAGGTGGTGTTCACCAGCGGCGGCACCGAGGCCAACAACCTCGCCCTGGCCGCGCTCGCCGCCGCCAGCCCCCGCCAGATCTTTGCCGCGCCCCGCATCGAGCACCCGAGCGTCCTTCGGCCCCTGGAGGCCCTGGCGCGCCAGGGCTGGACGGCCCGGTGGCTCCCGGTGGGGGAGGACGGGCGGGCGGAACTCGCAGGGGTGGCCCCCGACCTCGGTTTTGGCGCCCTCCAGGCGGCCAACGGCGAGACCGGGGCCCTCCAGCCCCTGGGGCTGGCGGCCGAGACCTTCGGGGCCCTGAGCATCCCCTGGCACTGCGATGGGGTCCAGGCGTGGGGGCGGGTCCCCCTTTGCCCCCGGGCGCTGGGGTGCGCCACCGCGGCGCTCTCCGGGCACAAGCTGGGGGCCCCCAAGGGGATCGGCGCGCTCTTTGTGCGGTCGGGAACTCCGGTGGAACCCCTCCTGCGCGGCGGTCCCCAGGAGCGCGGGCGGCGGGCTGGCACCGAGAACGTGGCGGGGATCGCTGCCCTGGCGGCCGCCTGTAGGGCGGCCGCCGCCGACCGAGACGCCGATGCCCGCTGGACCTCTGAACTCCGGGAGCGCCTGGTGGCGGGCGCCCGGGAGGTGTTTTCCGGGCTGTGGGTGAACGGCCCCGAAGACCGGGACCAGCGGCTGCCCAACACCGCGAGCCTCTCCTTCCCCGGCCTCGAAGGAGAAGTCCTGGTCCAGGCCCTGGACCTCGCCGGGGTAGCGGTGTCGGCGGGGTCGGCGTGCGCCTCGGGGGCCGGGGGGCCCTCCGAGGTCCTCGCCGCCATGGGGCTGCCCCCGTGGCGGGCCCGGGGCGCCCTCCGGGTGAGCCTGGGGCCGACCACCTGGCCCGAGGAGGTGGAGCGCTTCCTCGCCGAGCTGGGGCGGGTGGTCTCAACCCTGGGGGGCGGGCGGTGAGCCGGGGGCCCGGGTGCGGGTAGCGGTCGGCTTGAGCGGCGGGGTGGACTCGGCGGCGGCGGCGGCGCTTCTGGCCGACCGGGGCCACCAGGTGGTGGGGTTCACCCTCAAGGTGTGGGACAGCTCCCGGTGCTGCTCCCTGGAGGACGTGGACGACGCCCGCCGGGTGGCCCGGCACCTCGGCATCCCCTTTTACGTGCTAGACGCCCACGCGGTGTTCGAGCGCGAGGTGGTGGCCCCCTTCGTGGACGCCTACGGCCGGGGGCTGACCCCCAACCCCTGCGTCTGGTGCAACCGACGGGTCAAGTTCGGCTGGCTTGCGGCCCGGGCCCGGGCCCTGGGCTGCGCCGCCGTGGCCACCGGCCACTACGCCCGGCTGGACGGGGAACCCGGGGCGCGGCGGCTGCGCACGGGGCTCGATCCCGCCAAGGACCAGTCCTACTTCCTGGTGCCGGAGGCGGTCGGCGACCTGGACCGGGTGCTCTTCCCCCTCGGCGAGTTGACCAAGGCCGAGGCCCGCGCCGTCGCCCAGGGGAAGGGCCTGCCGGTGGCGGCCAAGGCCGAGAGCCAGGACGTGTGCTTCGTGGCCGAGGGCGACCTGGCGGCCTTCCTCGCCCCGCGCCTCGGGGACCGCGCCGCCCCCGGGGACGTGGTCGACCGGGACGGCCGGGTCCTCGGCCGGCACCGGGGCGTCCACGCCTACACGGTGGGCCAGCGCAAGGGCTTGGGGATCGCCGGGCCCGAGCCCCGGTACGTGGTCGCCAAGGACGGGGCGCGCAATCGGCTGGTGCTCGGCCCCCGCTCGGCGCTCTTGGCCCCGGGGATGGCGGTTGGTGCCGCCACCTGGCTCACCGCGCTGCCCCCCGCGTTTGACGCCGCGGTGAAGATCCGCTCCACCGCCCCGGCCGTGCCGTGCCGGGTGGAGGTTCGGGGAGACCGGGCCGCGGTGGCCTTCGCGACCCCCCAGTTCGCCGTCGCCCCCGGCCAGTTCGCGGCCTTTTACGACGGCGACCGGGTCCTCGGGGGCGGCTGGATCGGGGAGGGGTGATGCGGGTCGCCGTCCTCACCCTCGGGTGCAAGGTCAACCAGTACGAGTCCCGGGCGCTGGAGGAGGCCCTCGGGACCCGGGGCCACGAGGTGGTGGCCCTGGGGGAGGCGCCGGACGCGGTGGTGATCAACTCCTGCACGGTCACCCACCGCTCCGACCGGGACGCCCGGGCCGTGATCCGGCGGGTGCGGCGGGAGCACCCCGGGGCCCGGGTGGCGGTCACCGGGTGCTACGCCCAGGTTGACCCCCAGGCGCTTCGGGACCTGGGGGTCGAGCTGGTGGTGGGCACCGGGGAGCGGGAGGCGCTCCCTTTGCTCCTCGAGGATGGGGCGGTGGCGGTGCGGGTGGGGGACGTGGCTGCTCCCCGGCCCCTGGGGCCGGAGCCGGTGGGACGCTTCGCCGGCCGCGCCCGGGCCTTTCTCAAGGTCCAGGACGGCTGCCAGGCGTTTTGCGCCTACTGCATCGTCCCCTACGCCCGGGGGCCGTCCCGGAGCCTACCCCTGGCGGCGGTGGAGGCGGGGCTCGCCCGGCTCGCCGCCGCCGGTCACCAGGAGGTGGTGCTCACCGGGGTCCACCTCGGCTTGTGGGGACAGGAGCTGGTGCCCCGAGTGGGGTTCGGGGCGCTCCTGGACGCGGCCGAGGCGGCGGGCATCCCCCGGGTCCGCCTGTCGAGCCTGGAGCCGGGGGAGCTCACCGGGTCGGTGGTGGCGCGCCTCGCCACCTCGGCGGTCCTGTGCCCCCACCTCCACGTGCCCCTCCAGTCCGGGAGCGACCGGATCCTCGCGGCCATGGGGCGCCCCTACGCGGCCGCCGACTTCCGGGGCCGGGTCGAGGCGGCCCTGGGCTCGGTGCCGGGGCTCGCCCTGGGCCTCGATGTCATCGTCGGCTTCCCCGGGGAGGATCGGGGGGCCTTCGCCGAGACCCGGGGCCTCCTCGAAGCCTTGCCGCTGGCGTACCTCCATGTCTTCCCCTTCAGCCCCCGCCGGGGCACCCGGGCGTGGGACCTCCCCGGGCGGGTGGGGGACGCCGAGGTGAAGGCCCGGGCCCGGGAGCTGCGGGACCTCGGCCGACAGAAGGCCCGGGCCTTTGGCGAGGCCCACCGGGGGCGGGTCCTCCCGGCCCTCGCCGAGGGCGGGGTGGCCGGCGGGGTGCTCACCCTGCGGACGAGAAACTACCTGGCGGTCCGCGTCCCGTGGCGCGGGCCCGTTCCCCAGCAGGAGCTCCCGGTGCGAGTGGAGCGCGTCGACGCGAAGGGCGCGGCGGGCTCGGCCGCGGGCTCCCCGGCCATAGGAGGATGAACCGTGGACATGCGCCGCCGTGAGAAGCTTCGGGACCTGGAAGAGGACCTCGGCTACCTGTTCGAGAGCCCGGCGCTCCTGGATCGGGCCCTCACCCACAAGAGCCACGCCAACGAAGCCGGGGCGGGGGGGACCGGGGCCGGGGGGACAGACAACGAGCGGCTGGAGTTCCTGGGGGATGCCGTCCTGGACCTCGCCGTCTCCCACCTCCTCCACGAGACCGTGCCGCCCCTGAGCGAGGGCGACATGAGCCGCATCCGGGCGTACCTGGTCAAGGAGGAGAGCCTGGAGCGCCTCGCCCGCTCTTTTGGCCTCGGCCAGTACCTGCTCCTGGGCCGGGGCGAGGAGCAGACGGGGGGGCGGGAGAAGGCCTCGATCCTCGCTGGTGCCTTCGAGGCCCTGGTGGCCGCGGTGTACCTGGACGGGGGCTTCGAGCTCGCCGTCTCCCTGGCCGAGGGGATCTTCCGGCCGATCCTCGCCGAGGCCGGCCCCGGGGTACTGGATCGGGACTACAAGACCCGGCTCCAGGAGTTCTGCCAGGCGCGCTACGGCCGCGGCCCCACCTACCGGCTGGTGGGGGAAGCCGGCCCCGACCACGACAAGCAGTTCGAGGTGGAGCTCCTAGTCGGGCCCCGGCCCCTGGGCCGCGGGCGGGGCCGCACCAAGAAAGAAGCCGAGCAGCGGGCCGCCCAGGACGCCCTGGAGGTGCTCGGGTAGGAGTCCGGCGACGGCTCTCTGGGTGCGTAGCGGGGTATAGAAGCGGCACGGATTTCAGGGCCACGGCCCTTGCGCAGGAGGCGCCTCGGTGGTACGGGGGACCCCACGGAATAGGTCGCTTCTCAACTGGCCGCGCCGACTGCAGGAGGGCCCGTGGGGAACGTCGCACCTAGGGCCGGGCCTTTAGACCCGCGCGTGGCGCCGGGGAGCGGGGAGGATCGCTCTCGGGCGGCGCCTGCCCGGGGGCTTCGCCAAGGAGTTGTCGGCATCGAGGTGGGGGCGTGGAAGGGGGGGGTGAGCGGCGGACGGCCGTGGGCTTGGCGGGTTGCCCTCCCCGCGGGCGCCTTGGCGCTGGTCCTGGGCGGGGGAGGGGGGTTGGGAGCCGCCGCTGTTCTCGGGGCGGGGATCACCCTCGAGGCCCCTCGAAATCCCGTCCCCGAGGGCGTGGCGGTGGCGCTCGGCCTCTACGCCCCAGAGGCCGCCCCCGGAACGGCGACGCTGTTCGTACGCCCGGTCGGGGCGACCTCCTGCCGCCCCCTTTCCATCGACCTCGGGACCGACCATCGAGGGGTGGCCTTGATCCCCGAGGGGCTGGTGACGGCCCCGGGGCTCGAGTACTACGCCGAGATTCGCACCGCCGACGGCGCGCTTACCACCGATCCCCCCGTCTACCCCTCCTGGAGCCCGCACCGACTGGACGTCCTCGCGTCCGGGTCGGCCGGTGGCCTTGCGCTTCTTCCCCCCCGGGGGCCGGTTAGGCAGAAGTTCCCCCCATCAAAAAACGGATTTCTCCTGTTCCTGCGGATAGATAGGC